>NZ_CP090349.1:2986666-3297500 GCF_021398735.1 Methylobacterium oryzae | reverse complement strand
GTTCGGCGATGCCGACGCCCTGGAGGTCGGCGACTTCGTGATGGCGATCGGCAACCCGTTCGGCGTCGGCCAGACGGTGACGCAGGGCATCGTCTCGGCGCTGGCGCGCACGCAGGTCGGCTCCGCGGACTACCAGTACTTCATCCAGACCGACGCGGCGATCAACCCGGGCAATTCCGGCGGCGCGCTGGTGGACCTGCGCGGCCAACTGGTCGGCATCAACACCGCGATCTACTCGCAGTCTGGCGGGAGCCACGGCATCGGCTTCGCGATCCCGGTGGGCATGGTCAAGGCGGTGGTCGACGCCGCCCGGGACGGGGCGAACGTCGTGCGCCGGCCCTGGCTCGGGGCGCGCATCCAGAGCGTGACGCCCGACATCGCCGACAGCATGGGCCTCGACCACCCGACCGGCGTGCTGGTGGCGAGCCTCCAGCCCAAGAGCCCGGCCGAGGAGGCGGGCCTGAAGCGCGGCGACCTGATCCTCACGGTCGACGGCCAGGAGGTCGCCGATCCGGAGGCCTTCGGCTACCGCTTCGCCCTGAAGGGCGTGCAGGGCCACGCCCGGTTCGGGATCCTCCGCGGCACGACCCGTCAGACGGTCCCGGTCAAGCTCGCCCCGGCTCCCGAGACGCGTCCCCGGGACGCGCTCAAGGTGAAGACCCGCTCGCCGTTCGTCGGCGCGACCCTCGTCAACACCTCGCCGGCGGTGGCCGAGGAGATGCAGGTGGACTTCCCGGCCGAGGGCGTGGCCGTGCAGGCGGTGGACGAGAACTCCATCGCGGCCCGGGTCGGGCTACAGAAGGGCGACGTGATCGTGGCGGTCAACGGCGTGCCAATGGCGACCACCAAGGACCTCGACCGGGTCACCCGCAACAGCCTCAATTCCTGGGAGGTCGCGATCAACCGCAACGGCGAGATCCTGACCTCGGTGTTCGGCGGCTGATCCCGTCGCGGGGCGCCGAGCCCGTGGCCGTGGGCAAGCCCCGGCTCCCGGCTTGCGCCCCCGGCCGCGCCCGGTGTTGATGCGCGGATGTCCGACCTGTTCGCCTCCGCGGAGACACCCGCCGCGCCGGATCCCGGCCGCGCCCCCGGCGCCGAGGCCGCCCGCCCGCTGGCGGACCGGCTGCGCCCGCAGACCCTCGCCGAGGTCGTCGGCCAGGAACACCTGACCGGGGAGGGCGGGGCGCTCACGCGCCTGCTGCGGGGACGGACGCTCGGCTCGCTGATCTTCTGGGGGCCGCCCGGCACCGGCAAGACCACGGTTGCGCGGCTGCTCGCCCAGGGCACCGACCTGCATTTCGAGCAGATCTCGGCGATCTTCTCCGGCGTGCCCGACCTGCGGAAGGTGTTCGAGGCGGCGCGCAAGCGGCGGGCGACCGGGCAGGGGACCCTGCTGTTCGTCGACGAGATCCACCGGTTCAACCGGGCCCAGCTCGACGCCTTCCTGCCGGTGATGGAGGACGGGACCGTCACGCTGGTGGGCGCGACGACGGAGAACCCGTCCTTCGAGCTGAACGCCGCGCTCCTATCCCGCGCCCGGGTGCTGCTGTTCCGGGCCCTCGATCCGGGCGCCGTCGCGCGCCTGCTGGTCCGGGCCGAGGCGCTGACGGGCCAAGCCCTGCCGCTTACCGAGGAGGCGCGCGGCGTTCTGGTCCGCATGGCCGACGGCGACGGCCGCGCGGCCCTGACCCTGGCGGAAGAGGTCTGGCGCTCGGCCCGCCCCGGCGAGACCCTCGACGCCGAGGCGCTGCAAGCGATCGTGCAGCGGCGCGCGCCCATCTACGACAAGGCGCAGGAGGGCCACTACAACCTGATCTCGGCGCTCCACAAGACCGTGCGCGGCTCGGATCCGGACGCGGCGCTCTACTATCTCTGCCGGATGCTCGATGCCGGGGAGGACCGGCTGTTCATCGCCCGCCGGCTCGTGCGCATGGCGGTGGAGGATATCGGGCTCGCCGACCCGCAGGCGCTGGTGGTGGCCAACGCCGCCAAGGACGCGTTCGACTTCCTCGGCAGCCCCGAGGGCGAGTTGGCCCTCGCCCAGGCGGCGATCTACCTCGCCTGCGCGCCGAAATCGAACGCCGTCTACGAGGCCTACAAGGCCGCGACGCGGCTGGCCAAGGAGGCGGGCTCCCTGCCGCCGCCGCGGACCATCCTCAACGCGCCGACCAAGCTGATGAAGCGGATCGGCTACGGCGAGGGCTACCGCTACGACCACGACGAGCCCGACGCCTTCTCGGGCCAGGATTACTGGCCCGACGCGCTCGGGCGCCAGCACCTCTACCAGCCGACCGAGCGGGGCTACGAGACCCGGCTCGCCGAGCGCCTCGACCGGTGGGAGGCGCTGCGCAAGGCGCGGCGCGGGGAGGGGTAGGGGGCCCTCACAGATCGAGCGGCGCGTTGTCGATCACCTCCTTCATCACGAAGAAGGTCCGGGTCTGGCGCACCCCCGGCAGGCCGATCAGCGTGGCGCTGTGGAGGCGGTTGAAGTCGGCCATGTCGGAGACCCGGATCTTCAGCATGTAGTCGAAGTCTCCGGCCACGAGGTGGCAGTCGAGGAGCGCGGGGATCGCGCGCACGGCGGCCTCGAACTCCGAGAAACTCTCGGGCGTCGAGCGGTCGAGCACGACGCCGACGAAGACCAGGGTGCCGCGCCCGACCCGCATCGGATCGATCAGCGCCCGGACCGCCCGCACGAACCCGTCCGCGAACAGGCGCTGGATCCGGCGATGGCAGGTGGCCGCGCTAGTGCCGACCCGCTCGGCGATCTCGGCATTCGCCATGCGCCCGTCCGTCTGGAGGAGGCGGAGGATCTTCTGGTCGATCCGATCGAGCCCTGCGGACATGGATGATTCTTTCGGATGCGGCACGAAATCCGGAATACTCCGTAGCCAGCCCGGTCAGCAGCGCAAGTCAAGGTCTGTTCATACTCGAAGATCGAGAGCACCTTTCATCCCGGATCGGGTAGTTTCTCCCCGCGCCTCGAAGACGGAGCCGGGCCTCGCGCGGGCCGTCGCCGAGGCCTCGCTTCGACGCGCCCGGGCGGACCGAGACCGCTGCTGCCCCGGGGGCGCCCCGAGACCCGGAGAGACCCGATGCTGGACAAGTTCGAGCGCTATCCCCTGACCTTCGGCCCGACGCCGATCGAGCCGCTCAAGCGCCTGACGGCCCATCTCGGCGGCGAGGTCGAGTTGTACGCCAAGCGCGAGGATTGCAATTCCGGGCTCGCCTACGGCGGCAACAAGCTGCGCAAGCTCGAGTACATCGTGCCGGACGCGATCAAGAGCGGCGCCGACACGCTTGTGTCGATCGGCGGCGTGCAGTCGAATCACACCCGCATGGTCGCGGCGGTAGCCGCCAAGATCGGGATGAAGTGCCGGCTGATCCAGGAGGCCTGGGTGCCCCACGAGGACGCCGTCTACGACCGGGTCGGCAACATCCTCCTGTCGCGGATCATGGGCGCGCAGACGCAGCTCGTGGATGACGGGTTCGACATCGGCATCCGCGATTCGTGGAAGCGCGCGCTCGCCGAGGTCGAGGCCGAGGGCGGCAAGCCCTACGCGATCCCGGCCGGTGCCTCGGTGCACAAGTACGGCGGGCTCGGCTACGTCGGCTTCGCGGAGGAGGTGCGCAAGCAGGAGGCCGAGATGGGCCTGCGCTTCGACTACGTGGTGGTCTGCACGGTGACGGGCTCGACCCATGCCGGCATGCTGGTGGGCTTCTCGGCCGACGGGCGCGCCCGCAACGTCATCGGCATCGACGCTTCCTGCACCCCGGCCCAGACCAAGGCCCAGGTCCTCGACATCGCCCAGAACACCGCCGCCCTGGTCGGCGCGGGCGACATCGTGGCCGACGATGTGGTTCTCAACGAGGATTACGCCTACCCGGTCTACGGCGTGCCCTCCAAGGAGACCGTGGAGGCGATCCGCCTCTCGGCCCGGCTCGAGGGGATGATCACCGACCCGGTCTACGAGGGGAAGTCGATGCAGGGCATGATCGACCTCGTGAAGAAGGGCTTCTTCCCGAAGGGCTCGAAGGTGCTCTACGCCCATCTCGGCGGCGCGCCGGCGCTGAACGGCTACAGCTACACGTTCCGCAACGGCTGAGGCCTTCGGCGGCGCCGTCCTTGCGAGCGGAGCGAAGCAATCCAGCAGCGCCACGCTTCCTGACGTGGCGCGACCCTGGGTCACTTCGCTGCGCTCGTGATGACGGAGAGGGGCACCTCAACCGAACCGTTCCAGCGAAACCGAGTGAGGCGGATCGGCCCGATCCCTCACCGCCCTTCGCCCCTCTCATCCTGCGGTGCTGTGCAGCGGGCTCGGAGGGGCTCGGAGGGGCTCGGAGGGGCTCGGAGGGGCTCCGGAAGTCTCGCGAGCCCTCGGAGGCTCCTTCGCGGCGGCTTCGCCGCCCCTCGGGATGCGGTGATCGGACGGGTCCAGCGACTCCAGCGCACGGTCCCCTATATGACGGCGCAGGACCCGCACCGGAGAGGGCAGGGATGATCGCACCGGCACGCGCGCTGCTCCTCACGGCCCTGCTCGCCCTGGGCGCGCCCGCCGCGCGCTCCGCCTCGGGACCGGCCGTCGAGGCCGAGAACGGGATGGTGGTCTCGTCCCAGCGCCTCGCCTCGCAGGTGGGCGCCGACATCCTGAGGGCCGGCGGCAACGCCGTCGACGCCGCGGTGGCAGTCGCTTACGCCGAGGCGGTGGTGAACCCCTGCTGCGGCAACATCGGCGGCGGCGGCTTCCTGGTGCTCCACAGCGCCGACGGGCGCAGCCGCTTCATCAATTTCCGCGAGACCGCCCCGGCGGCCGCCACCCGGGACATGTATCTCGACGCTGCCGGCAACGTCGTGAAGGGCGCGAGCCTGCGCGGCTGGAAGGCGGCCGGCGTGCCCGGGACGGTGCTCGGCCTCAACACCGCCCTCACCGCGTACGGGACCCTGCCGCTGGCGCGGGTGATGGCGCCGGCGATCGCGCTCGCCCGGGACGGGTTCGTGCTGACCCGGGGCGACACCGACATCCTCGAATCCGGCACGAAGCTGTTCGCGGGCCAAGCGAACGTCGCCCGGATCTTCCTGCGCCCGGACGGCAGCCCCTGGCAGCCCGGGGACCGGCTGGTCCAGGCCGACCTCGCCCGCACCCTCCAGGCCATCGCGGAGCGCGGTGCGGACGCGTTCTACAGGGGCGCGATCCCGGAGGCCGTGGAGGCGGCCTCCCGGGCGGGCGGCGGCCTGCTGACGGCGGCCGACTTCGCCGCCTACACGGTGACGCAGTCCGAGCCGCTCACCTGCCGCTACCGGGGCGCCACGATCCTGTCGGCGCCCCCGCCCTCGTCCGGCGGCACCACGCTCTGCGAGATCCTCAGCATCCTCGACGGCTACGACCTGCGGGCCGCCGGGTTCAACTCGGCCCGGACCGTACACCTGATGGTCGAGGCGATGCGGCGCGCCTACGCGGACCGCAACCTGCTGCTCGGCGATCCGGCCTTCGTGGAGAACCCGGTCGACCGGCTGCTGTCGCCGGCCTACGCGGAGACGCTCCGGGCCTCGATCCGCCCGGACCGGGCGACCCCGTCGGCGGAGATCCGCCCGGACCCCGGCCCGGAGCCGCGGGAACGGCCCGAGACCACACACATCTCGGTGATGGACAAGGCCGGCAACGCGGTCGCGCTGACCTACACGATCAACGGCTATTTCGGCGCCGGGGTGATCGCCGGCGACACGGGGTTCTTCCTCAACGACGAGATGGACGACTTCACGGTCAAGACCGGGGTGCCGAACCTGTTCGGGCTCGTGCAGGGGACGAAGAACGCGATCCAGCCGGGCAAGCGCCCGCTCTCCTCCATGGCGCCCACGATCGTGCTGCGCGACGGCAAGGTCGCGCTGGTGGCGGGCTCGCCGGGGGGCTCGCGGATCATCACGATCAACGCGCAGACGCTGATCAACGTGCTCGATTTCGGCATGGAGCCGCAGGAGGCGGTGGACGCTCCGCGCATCCATCACCAGTGGCTGCCCGACACGGTCTACGCCGAGCCCTTCGCGCTCTCGGCGGACACCCAGGCCATCCTCAGGGGCATGGGCCACACGATCGTCGAGCAGAGGCCCTGGGGGGCGCAGGAGCTCATCGCGGTCCGGGCCGCGGCGCCCGCCCTGCCGGAGGCCGCGTCGTCGGGCAACGACGCCTCGCGCACGGAGCGGATGCGGCCAGGTCTGCTCTACGGTGCCAACGACAACCGCCGGCCGGCCGGCGCGGCGGTGGGGGAGTAGGGGGCGGGCGGCTTGACGCGGACAACCCCGTCATTCCGGGCACGCCGGCCTCGTCCGGGAGGGCAGGGTGGGGCCCGGAGGCACCCGCCACGAGCGAGACCGGGGGTTCAGCCCTCTCCCGCCTCCCGCGCCACCGCGCGGAACCCGATGTCGCGCCGGCAGAAACCCTCCGGCCAGTCGATCCGGGCCACCGCCGCGTAGGCGCGGGCCTTGGCGTCCGTGACGCTGTCGCCGAGGGCCGTCACCGCCAGGACCCGGCCGCCATCGGCGAGCAGCTGCCCGCCCTCGGCGCGGGTGCCGGCCTGGAACACGTGAACCCCGTCGCCCTCGGCGGCGTCGACGCCCCGGATCACCGAGCCCCGGACCACGGCGCCCGGATAGCCGGCCGCCGCCATCACCACGGTGAGGGCCGCCCGGTGCGGATCGAATTCCAGGCTCACGCCGGAGAGGTCGCCCTCGCAGGCCGAGAGCAGCGCCGGCACGAGGTCGGAGGCGAGGCGCGGCATCAGCACCTGCGCCTCGGGGTCGCCGAAGCGGGTGTTGTACTCGATCAGCTTGGGGCCGTCGGCGGTGAGCATCAGGCCGGCGTACAGGATGCCGGTGAACGGGCAGCCGCGGGCCCGCATGCCGGCAAGCGTCGGCGCGATGATCTCGGCCATGACCCGGGCCTCGATCTCCGGGGTGACCACCCGGGCCGGGGAATAGGCGCCCATGCCGCCGGTATTGGGCCCCCGGTCCCCGTCGAAGACCCGCTTATGGTCCTGGGCGGTGCCGAGGGAGATCGCCCGCGTGCCGTCGCACAGGGCGAAGAAACTCGCCTCCTCGCCGAACAGGCACTCCTCGACCACGACCTCGGCGCCGGGCTCGGCGAAGAGGCCGGTCAGCGCGTCCTCGGCCTGGTCGACGGTCTCGGCCACGGTGACGCCCTTGCCGGCGGCGAGGCCGTCGGCCTTCACGACGATCGGGGCGCCCTGCTGGCGGACATAGGCCAGCGCCGGCTCCAGGTCGGAGAAGCGCGCGAAGGCGGCGGTCGGGATGTTGCAGGCGGCGCAGAGATCCTTGGTGAACCCCTTCGAGCCCTCGAGCCGGGCGGCGTCGCGGGTCGGCCCGAAGGCGCGGATCCCGGCGGCCTTCAGGTCGTCCACCAGGCCGGCGACGAGGGGCGCCTCGGGCCCGACCACCACGAGGCCGATCGCCTCCGCCGCGCAGAAGGCGGCGACGGCCGCGTGGTCCGTGACCTTGAGGTCCGGCCGGTTGGTCCCGTGGCGGGCCGTGCCGGGATTGCCCGGCGCCGTGAACAGGCGGGTGCAGAGCGGGCTCTGGGCCAGTCGCCAGGCCAGGGCGTGCTCGCGGCCGCCGGAGCCGATCAGCAGGATATTCATGCGCACGCCACCATGGGCCCAGCTTCTGGGGGAAGCGTGCCCGCGGGAAAAGGTTTTTTTCGGGCTTTCCCCGCTCTGCGCGGATATCCCGGCGGCGCGGAGGCCGATGTCAGCAGCCGGTGCAGACACTCGTGTTGAGGCCGCCGCCCCGCCGCACGATCCCGTTGCGACCGATATGGCGGCCCCGGTACACATCCCCGCGGACACCCCGATAGGGCAGGTAGGGCCCGAAGGAATCGGCCTGGACGTTGCGCTGGAACGTCTGGTTCAGCGTGTTGAAGTCCGAGACCCGTTGCTGGTTGAGCGACCGGATCTGGCCCTGCAGGGCGAATGAGGCGTTGGCGGCATTCGGGTCGTTCTGCTGCACCTGCGCCGAGGCGGAGCCCGCCGGGAGGGCGAGCGCCAGGGCGAGGAGCGCGCGGGACGCGGCACGCATGGGTCCCTCCGTGCGAGAGTCGAGCGGGTTTCGGAAACGCTTGTGCGAGTCGACGCGCCAGGATCGGTCCGGGTTCCCGGGCGCGTCAACCCGGCACAACGGGGGACTTCGTCTCCGGCAGGGCCTCAAGGCGCTCGGGATCCAGCCCGGTATGGGCCTGAACCAGGGGGTGCGGAGTCAGGGCCAGCCACTGCGTCAGGGAGATGTCGGCGTAGCGCGAGCTCTTGAACATCTCCAGGAATGTCAGGGTCGTGTCGCCGGTATTCTCGATGTAGTGCCCCATGGCGAAGGGCACGTAGCCGACGTCGCCGGCCCGGTAGTCGAAGGTGCGGGCCTTCGATTCCGAGCCGAACACCGTCATCCGGCCCTGGCCGGAGAGGTAGTACTGCCACTCGTCGCTGTTCGGGTGCCAGTGCAGCTCGCGCAGCCCCCCGGGCTCGACCTCGACCAGGGCCGCCGCGATCGTCACGGACGCCGGGAACACCGTGGAATCGGTGATGCGCACGCTGCCACCCCGGGTGCGGACCGGCTCCTGTGCCAGCATACGGTGGCTGAAGGTCTTCGGCACCGGCCCGGAGCCGCCCATCCTGTCGGCCGCGAGCGGGCCGGGTTTCGGGCCGGGGAAGATGTAGAGCTCCTTCTCGGGGATCCTGGCGAAGGCGCTCTCGGGCAGGCCGAAATTCTTGGCGAGCACGTCCCGGGGCGTGTGGGCCAGCCAGTCGGTGAGCAGGAAGGTGGAATCCTCCGAGAAACCGCCGTCGTCGAAGACGAGCAGGAACTCGCACCCGTCGATCCCGTCGGCGGCGAGTCCCTGGATGGCGTGCGGGATGCCGCCCGGGAAGTACCAGAGGTCGCCCGCGCCGACATCGTCCGCGAAGGTGCGCCCGTCCTGGTCGACCGCGGTGATCCGGGCCTTGCCCTTGATCATGTAGGCCCACTCGGATTCCTTGTGCCAGTGCATCTCGCGGACCGCGCCGGCCTTGAGCCGCATGTTGACCCCGGCCATGGCCTTGGAGACCGGCAGCTCGCGGATCGTGGTCTGGCGCGCCCAGCCGCCCTCCTCCAGCCGCATGTGGCTGTCCGCGAAGGACCATTTCAGGTTCGGCATGGTGCCGTGGTCGGTGGCGGGCGGCGCCAGGGTGAACGGCTCCTCGGCGGCGCGGGGCCGGTTCTGCGGGCCCAGGATGTCGGCGCCCTTGCCGCCGCGCTCGGGGCGGGGCGCGGCCGGCCCGGCGGATTGCGCCGCGGCGGAGGATGCCGCCATCGCGCCGCCGGCGGCTGCGATGACGGCGCGCCTGGAGATCTCGGTCATCGTGGATCGGTCCCTGAGTCGGTGGCAGGGAAACCGGTCGCGTGCTCGGAGGATCCGCGGGCGGGCCGGGCTGTGCGCTGCGGCATCTCGCCCGGAGCCCGCGCGCGGTCTATGCATTGAAGACGGCGCATTGAATACGGCACCGCACGCGTCCCGGCCGGGCGCCGAGGCGGCGGTTCAGGCGCGGCGCGACCCGAGGGCGAGGATGGCGGACCGGGACAGTTCAGCCACGGACGGAACCGTCCCGCCCGCCCGCGGCGGCCGCCGGTGGCTCGCCCTGCTGGCGCTGGCGGGCCTCGGCGTCCTCGGATACCGCCTGTGGCCGGACGCGTCGCGCGCAGCGAGTCCGCCCGCCGCCGAGGCGAAGCCGCCGACCGTGCGGGTCGCCGCCGCGGCCCGGGCCTCCGACACCCTGAGCCTGACCCAGACGGGCACCACCCAGGCGTTCGACATCGCGAACCTCTACCCGCGGGCGACCGGCTACATCGTCGAGCGCAAGGTCGATATCGGCTCGCACGTGAAGGCGGGCGACCTGCTGTTCCGGATCAGCGCGCCCGACCTCGACCAGCAGCTGGTCCAGGCCCAGTCGCAGGTGCTGCAGCTCCAGGCGGCACTGATCCAGGCGCGGGCGATGGTGGATCAGGCCGAGGCCAACCGCCACCTCGCCGACGTGACCAACCGGCGGACCTCGACGCTCGCCGGCACCGGGGTCGAGACCCGGCAGAACGCCGACACCTCCCAGGCCGGGGTGCTGGCGCAGACCGCCAACGTCGACGCCGCCAGGGCCGCCGTGAAGGTCGCGGAGGCCAACATCGCCGCCCAGGAGGCGCAGGTCGCCCGGCTCAAGGTCCTGACCGGCTTCGAGGAGATCCGCGCGCCCTTCGACGGGGTGGTGACGGCCCGCAACAACGACGTCGGCGACGCGGTCACGGCGGACACGAATACGGGGGCACCGCTCCTCACGCTGAACCGGGACGACGTGCTGCGCATGGCGGTGAACGTGCCGCTCTACGCCGCCGACGGCGTCCGCGACGGGCTGGCCGCCACGGTCGAGGTGGCGCAGATCCCGGGCCGGATCTTCCCCGGCACGGTCTCGCGCTCGTCGACGACGCTGCTCTCGGCCGCGCGCACGCTGGTCACGCAGGTCGACATCCCCAACCCCGACGGGGCGCTGCGGCCGGGACTCTACATCACGATCACGCTGGAGATCCCGCGGGTCTCGCCCGCCGTGACGGTGCCGAACGACGCGCTGATCTTCGACCAGCACGGGACCCGCGTGGCCGTGGTCGAGGCGGCCGGGGACGGGGGCGGCGTGGTGCGGATGCGCCCCGTCACGATCTTCCGCCAGACCCGCACGCTCCTGGAGCTGCGCGACGGTCTGAACGGCGGCGAGCGCGTCGTCGTGGGCCCGCCGGCCTCGCTGCGCGACGGCGACCGGGTCACCCTGCGTCCGGAGGACCGGGCCGGAGCGTGAGCGGCGGCGCCCGGCAGCCTTGTCCAGCCTTGTCCAGCCTTGGGACAGCTACGGCGGCGATAAGCCGTCGGGCATGCGGCGGCACCGTGGGGGCTCAGCTTCCGGCGCCGCCGTGACCGGCCGGCTCAGGAAGCGGATACCACCGCCGTGGCACTCGGAACGATAGCGCTGTCGATCGCGCTGCTTGGCCTCGCCCTCGCGAGCTTCGGTCTGACACTGGCCCTCGCGGGCGGGTCCTGGTTCTACGTCGCCCTGGGCTTGGGCGTGCTGGTCTCCGGCGTCGAGCTGGTCCGGCGACGCCAGAACGGCCTCCGGATCTACGCCCTGGTGCTGGCGGCGGCCTTCGTGTGGACGCTCGGCGAGGTCGGATTCGACAAGTGGCAATGGATCCCGCGCGGGGGCCTGCTCCTCCTCGTCGGGCTCGTGCTCTGCCTGCCCTCCGTGGTGCGGCGCCTGTGCGACGCGCCCGAACGGCCCTGGACGCCCGGCCTCGGGAACGGTCCGCTCGCCCTCCGGGTCGTCGTCCTGCTGATCGCGGCCTCGGGCGCCGCGTCCTGGTTCGTCGACCCGGTCGAGACGCGGGGCAGCCTGCCGAAGGTCGCGGGGGCGGGGCCGGCCGCCGTCGATCCGAGCGGCGTTCCCTATCCGGCCGACGACTGGGTCGCCTATGGCGGCACCAATCTCGGCCAGCGCTACTCGGCTCTGGCGGATATCGGCACCGCCAATGTCCGGGGCCTCGCCGTGGCCTGGGAGCACCATACCGGCGACCTGCGCGGCGACAGCCGGGCGGATCCGAAGGAATTCACCTTCGAGGCCACGCCGATCAAGGTGAACGGGCTGCTCTACCTCTGCACGCCGCACAACATCGTCCAGGCCCTGGAGCCCGAGACCGGCCGGCTGGTCTGGGCCTTCGACCCGAAGATGGCGCGGGACGGCCAGTACCAGCACCAGACCTGCCGCGGCGTGTCCTACAACGACTCGGCCGGCTACGCGCCACCCGCCGAGACCGACGCCGACCGGGCCGCCGCCGTCGCGGCCGCGATCGCCGAGTGCCCGCGCCGGATCATCGCGGCCTCGGTCGACGCCCGCCTCTACGCGCTGAACGCCGAGACCGGCGCCCCGTGCAGGACCTTCGGGGCGGACGGGTTCGTCGACCTGAAGGCGCAGATGCCGAACCTCCGGCGCGCCGCCTATCAGCAGACCTCGGCGCCGCTGGTGACCCGGAACCTCATCGTCCTCGGCAGCGCGATCGCCGACAACTACTACGCGGACAACCCCTCGGGCGTGATCCGCGCCTTCGACGTACGCACCGGCGCGATCGTCTGGAAGTTCGACGCCGGCAAGCCCGACGCGACCGCGCCGCTGCGGCCCGGCGAGTCGTACGAGCCCAACTCGGCGGTGGCCTGGACGCAGTTCTCGGCCGACGAGGCGCTGGGGCTCGTCTACGTGCCGTTCGGCAACCGGGCGCCCGATCAGGTGGGCGTGGCCCGGTCGAAGGCGGACGAGGCCCTCATCGACGCCCTGGCGGCGCTGGATCTGGAGACGGGCGCGCTGCGCTGGGCGTTCCGGACCGCGTATCACGACCTGTGGGACCGCGATAACCCGTCCCAGCCGGTCCTCCTCACCCTGCCGCAGGGCGAGGGGACGGTGCCGGCGATCCTGATCCCCACCAAGGTCGGCAACGTCTGGGTCCTCGACCGCCGCACCGGCGCCCCGGTCCGACCGGTCTCCGAGGTTCCGGTCTCGACCCGGACCGACATCCCGGGGGAGACGCCGTCCCCGGTCCAGCCGATGTCGTCCCTCCGCTTCACGCCGGCGCCGCTGACGGAGGCCGGCATGTGGGGCGTCACGCCCTTCGACCAGATCCAGTGCCGCCTCGCCTTCCGGTCGAATCGCTACGACGGCAACCCGTTCACGCCGCCCCAGGCGTCGGAGGGCGCGATCGTCTGGCCCGGCAATATCGGGGTGTTCAACTGGGGGTCGGTGGCGGTCGATCCGGTCCATCACTGGATGATCGCGACGCCGCAATACCTGCCCTACATCTACCGCCTGCTCCCGCGCCCCCCGGGCGAGCCGGAGAGGCGCCTCCTCGGTGCCGATCCCGAGGCGAGCCCGGTCAACGAGAATCTCGGCGGCCGCTACGCGATCTCGATCGCGCACATGCGCTCCGCCCTCGGCATCCCCTGCAGCGCGCCGCCCTGGGGCGTGCGCGTCGGCGTGAATCTCGCCGACGGCACCGTCGCCTGGAAGCGCCGCAACGGCACGGTCGCGGGGCAGAAGGTCGGCGGTCTGGCCGTCCCGCTTCCCCTGGAGATGGGCATGCTGGCCCACGGCGGCACCCTGACCACGGCGGGCGGCGTCGCGTTCACGGCCGCCACGCTCGACGACCGCATCCGCGGCTACGACATGCAGACCGGCGAGGTCCTGTGGACCACGACATTGCCGGCCGGCGGCCAGGCCACCCCGATGACCTATCGCGGCCGGGACGGCCGGCAGTACGTGGTGATCGCAGCGGGCGGGCACGGCTCGCTCGGAACCACGCCGGGCGATTCGGTCATCGCCTACAGGCTCGAGTGAGCCGTCGCGCGCCGGACGCAACCCGGCAGCCGCGGCGGGTTGAGCGAGGGCCCCGGCCTTCCGGCCGGGGCAGGGCGCGGCGGGGGCGGTCTAGGCCGCGAGCCGGGCCCGCGCGTCGGTGCGGGCGAGGCGGGCCAGCAGGTACTCGACCTCGGCCTTCGCCTGCGCGGTCAGCGCCTGCGACGGCTTGCGCTGCGCGTCGGACGAGAAGATCCCCCGGCGCATGAACACGTATTTGCGGACCGCGAGCCCCAGCGGGCCCTGCTGCTGCTCGTAGCGGAGATAGGGGAGGTGGGCGTCGAACAGGTCGTGGGCGGCATCACGCTCGCCGGCCCGGCCGAGGCGGACCACGTCGACCAGCATCTCCGGGAAGGCGTAGCCGGTATTGGCCCCGTCGGCGCCGCGCTCGGTCTCGAAATCGAGGAACAGGCCGCCGTTGCCGACCAGGATGGAGATGTGGCGCATCGAGCCGTCCGCCTCGAAGCCGCGCAGCGTCGAGATCTTCTCTAGTCCCGGCCAGTCCTCGTGCTTGAGCATCACGCAGGAGGGGTTCTCCGACACGATCCGGCGGATCACGCCGGGGGTCATCTGGACCGAGAAGGTGAGGGGATAGTCCTGAAGCACGAAGGGCACGTCCGGGCCCACGGCCTCGGCGGCATTCCGAAAATAGCCGACCACTTGGTCGTCGGTGCGGAGCGTGTTGGGCGGCGCGATCATCACCCCGGCCGCGCCCAGCTCCATCACCTCCCGGGCGAGCGACCGCATGGCCGCGAAGCCCGGCGCCGTGACCCCGACGATCACCGGCAGCCGTGTGCGCCCGAGGACGCGCCGCGCCACGGCGATTCCCTCCGCGTGGTCGAGCTTGCCGGCCTCGCCGAGCTGGCCGAGGATCGTCAGGCCGTCGACGCCGGCCGCCCCGAAGAAGTCGGTCATCCGGTCGAGGGAGACCTCGTCGATCCGGCCGTCCGGATGGAACGGGGTCGGCGCGATCGGGACGACGCCGCCGATGTCGCTGGTGAGGGGCATGCCGGTCTCCGCGCTGCTGCGGCGGCCGCCGGCCGCCGGGTGGCATGCCCCATACTAAAAAAACCCGGGCGGCGCGACGCGCCCGGGACCGGTTCCACGCGACCGGAGCGCTGGATCAGCCCAGCAGCTTGTCGAGGGTGATCGGCATCTCGCGGACCCGCACGCCGGTGGCGTGCCAGACCGCGTTGGCGATGGCGCCCACCGTGCCGGTGATGCCGATCTCGCCGACCCCCTTCACGCCCAGGTTGTTCACCACCGCGTCGTCCTCGTGGACCAGGATCGCCTCCATGGCGGGCACGTCGGCGTTCACCGGCACGTGGTACTCGGCGAGGTTGTCGTTGAGGAAGCGGCCGGTGCGCGGGTCCATCTCGGCCCGCTCGTGCAGGGCGAAGGACAGGCCCCAGATCATCCCGCCGTAATACTGGCTCTGGACGAGGCGCGGGTTGATCACCCGGCCCGCCGCGAAGGCGCCGACGAGGCGGCTCACGCGGATCTGGCCGAGATCGGGATCGACCTTCACCTCGGCGAAGACCGCGCCGTGGGCGTGCATGGCGTAGGAGGCCTGCGCGGCCGGGTCGGCGCCGGCCTTGCCCTGGCCCTCGATGCGCGACCGGCCGGCCCGCCGGAGGATGTCGGTGAAGGACTCGCTCCGGCCCGGGTCGTCGCGCCGGGTCAGACGCCCGCCCGCGGCGGTCACGCCGGCATTGCCGGCGCCGTAGAGCGGGGAGGCGGGGTCGTTGGTGGCGAGCTCCGCGAGCTGCCGGATCACGTCGCCGGCCGCCGCGTGGACCGCGCCGCCCGCCGTGGCGGTGTGGCCCGAGCCGCCCGCGATGCCGGCATTCGGCAGGTCTGACGAGCCCATCCGGAAGGTGAGGGCGTCCATCCCGATCCCGAGGCCGTCGGCGGCGATCTGGGCGAGCGCCGTCCACGAGCCCTGGCCCATGTCGATCGCCCCGAGCTCCACCGTGCCGGTGCCGTCGGCGCGGATCTCGGCCCGGGCCATCCCCTCGAAGATCAGCGCCGGGAAGGTAGCGGTGCCCATGCCGGTGCCGACCAGGAACCCGTCCCGGTCGCGGGTCTGGCGGGGCTGCAGCGGGCGACCGACCCAGCCGAAGGCCTCGGCGCCGCGCCGGTAGCAGTCCCGCAGGGCCTTCGAGGAGAACGGCTTGCCGGTGATCGGCTCGACCTCGGCGTAGTTGGCGAGCCGGAACTCCAGCGGGTCCATGCCGAGTTCGTGGGCCATCTCGTCCAGCGCGCTCTCCAGGGCGACGCTGCCGGACGCCTCGCCGGGCGCGCGCATGAACAGCGGCGTGCCGGTGTCGAGGCGCACGGCCTCGTGCCGGATGGCGATGGCCGGGCTCGCGTACAGGGTGCTGGTCGCCCGGCCCGCCGGCTCGAAGAAGTCGTCGAAGCTCGACGAGGCGGTGCGGATGTGGTGGTCGAGGGCCGTCAGCTTGCCGGAGGCGTCGGCGCCGAGCCGGAGGGTCTGCCGGGTCGGTCCGCGATGGCCCATCGGGCCGTACATCTGGGTCCGGGTCGGGACGAGTTTCACCGGCCGGCCGACGAGCTTCGCCGCCATGCAGGCGAGCACCTGCGGCCCGGCGGGGACGCCCTTCGAGCCGAAGCCGCCGCCGAGATAGGGGCTCTCGATGTGGATGTCGTCGGGGCCGATGCCGAACAGCCCGGCGAGCCTTGCCTGCGACATGGCGAGCGCCTGGGTCGGCATGAACAGCGTCAGCCGGTCCCCGTCCCAGCTCGCCACCGCCGCGTGGGGCTCCATGGCGTTGTGATACTGGGCCGGCGTCTCGTAGGTGGCGGCGATCGTCTTGGACGCGGCCGCGAGTCCGGCCTCGACGTCGCCGTCCGTCTCGACGGGCGGCGCGCCGACGCCGACCGAATCCGGCGTGAAGGCCTCGCCGGAATCGAGCCCGATCCGCGGCGTCTCGGCCGCGTAGGTCGGGGCGAGCAGCCGGGCGCCCTCGGTGGCCGCCTCCAGGGTCTCGGCGATCACCACGGCGATGGGCTGGTTGGCGTAGCGGACGCGGTCGTTCTGCAGGAGGTCGAGGCGGAACGTGAACGGCCCGTCCTTGGCGTCCGGGTCCTTGGCGAGCGTCGGGGCGTGCCCCGGCCGCATCACCGCGACGACGCCGGGATGCGCCTCCGCGGCGGCCACGTCGAGGCCGGTGACGCGTCCGCGGGCGATCCGGGCGACGCAGAGCGCCGCGTGGAGGGTTCCGGGCGGCAGGTTGTCGGCGGAGAAGCGGGCCTGGCCCGTCACCTTGAGCGGGCCGTCGCGCCGGGTCAGCGGCTGGCCGATGCTGGAGCCGTGCCGGATCGCGCCGGCGGGGAGATTCGAGGCGGGCGTGGAGGTCGCGGTCATGCGGGTCTCCTCAAAGGGTTCCGGTTGAAGCCTTCGGTTGCGGTGACCCGCTCCGTCATCACGAGCGCAGCGAAGTGACCCAGGGCAGCGCGACACCGGGCATCGTGGCGCCGCCTGGGTTGCTTCGCTCCGCTCGCAAAGACGGCCCTGGAGCCGCCGACCGGGGGCAGGGTCAGACGATGCCGAACGGGGAGGCGGGGAGGGCCGGGATCCGTGCGGGCGTGCCCGCGGCGGCCTGGGTCAGCGCGCGGATCGCCACCCGGCGGGCGAGCTCGACCTTGAAGGCGTTGGCCTCACCGGTGGGCTTGGCGCCGGCGAGCGCGGCCTCGGCGGCCTTCGCGAAAGCCTCGGGGGAGGGTGCCTGCCCGGCGAGCGCGGCTTCAGCCTCCGCCACCCGCCAGGGCTTGAGCGCCAGCCCGCCCAGGGCGAGCCGGGCCTGGCCGATCCGGCCTCCGGCCTCCAGGGTGAGGGCGGCCGCCGCCGAGACCACCGCGAAGGCGTAGGAGGTGCGATCGCGGACCTTGAGGTAGCGGGCATTGCCCCGGAACGCGGCCGCCTCGGGGGGCAGGCGCAGGGCGGTGATCAGCTCGCCGGCCCGCAGCTCGGTCTCCCGCTCCGGGTGGTCGCCGGGAAGGTGGTGGAACGCGGTGAGCGGCACCTCCCGGGCACCGTCCGGCCCGGCGATCTCGACCACCGCGTCGAGGGCGGCGAGCGGCACGCAGAAGTCGGACGGGTGGGTGGCGATGCAGTGCTCGCTCCAGCCCTGGACCGCGTGGATGCGGGTGGCGTGCCCCAGGGCCGCGCAGCCGGAGCCGGGCGCGCGCTTGTTGCAGGGCGAGACCGCGTCGGTGAAGTACTGGCAGCGGGTGCGCTGCATCAGGTTGCCGCCGACCGTGGCGGCGTTGCGCAGCTGCGCCGAGGCGCCGGCCAGCAGGGCCTCGGCCACCATCGGGTAGGCCTTGGCGAAGGCCGGGTCGTGGGCGAGGTCGCTGTTGCGGACCAGGGCCCCGACCCGGGCGGTGCCGTCCGGCAGCCGCTCGATGGCCGAGAGGCCAGGGAGGCGGGTGATGTCGACGACCCGCTCCGGGGTGGCGACACCGCCCTTCATCAGGTCGACGAGGTTGGTGCCGGCGGCGAGGAAGGCGGTGCCCGGCTGCTGGCCGGCCGCCACGGCCTCGGGCACGCTCGCGGGGCGGATGTAGTCGAAGGTCCTCACGCCGCGTCCTCCCGCTGCTCCGAGGTCCGGGCGGCCGCGTCCTGCACGGCGTCCAGGATCCCCGCGTAGGCGCCGCAGCGGCAGAGATTGCCGCTCATGCCCTCGCGGATGCGCTCCGGATCGGTCCCGGCCTGGCCCTCGCGGATCAGGCCGACCGCGCTCATGATCTGGCCCGGCGTGCAGAAGCCGCACTGGAAGCCGTCATGGGCGATGAAGGCCGCCTGGACCGGGTGCAGCCGGTCGCCCTCGGCGAGCCCCTCGATGGTCAGCACCTCGGCGCCGTCGAGGCTCGCGGCGAGGGTCAGGCAGCTGTTGATCCGGCGCCCGTCCACCAGGACCGTGCAGGCGCCGCACTGGCCGCGGTCGCAGCCCTTCTTGGCGCCCGTCAGACCGAGGCGCTCGCGCAGGAGATCGAGGAGGGTGACGCGCGGATCGTCGAGGGCGATCTCGCGCGGCTGCCCGTTCAGGGTGAGCCTGAGGGGAATGGTCATGCGGGGGTCCCGGCTACCGAGGCTGGAACCGTTACAGATAGCCGCCGCCCCGCTTCCGGCGAGACCTTAAGCAGAAAGCGATGTGCGCAAGATCACGGCACGCGAAGGTTGCGCGCTTACGCCGACTTGACCCGGACCTCAGAGGCCGATTTCAGCACGGTCTTGCCCTTGGCGGTCTTGATCTCGAGGGCGGGCTCGGCCTTTGAGGCTTCGCGCTTCACCGTGTTGCCCTTGATGGTCTTCTCCACGTCCCGCGTGTGGACCTTGGTCACCTCACCCGAGACGGTGCCCTTGCCCCATTTGTAGGTGACGTCGTCCCCGGTCTTCACCTTCGCCTTGGCGGTCATGCGCGTCTCCATCGTGGATATGAGCGTGAATGAGGGCGTGGATGCGGGGAAAGGCGCCCGGCGGCGGGCGCGTTCCCGGGTTTCCACGGCCGGGATGCCGCACTCAGCGGCCGACCTCCCGGCGCAGGGCGGTGACCATCGTCTCGACCGCCGCCTGCGCGGTCTCGCCGAGGTCGATGGCGCTCTCGCCGGCGGTGACGAGGCCGCGCCCCTCCAGCTCCTTCACGCCCTCCGGGTCGGCCTCGTGGCCGGCGCCGTCACGGCGGATCACCGAGGTGACCGTCTCGCCGCTGACGAGCCGGTGATAGGCCGCGAAGGCGAGGATCGAGAGGGCCTTGTCGGAGAGTCCGTTCAGGTCGTCGGCCATGCGTGCGTTCCTCCGCGCGTTTCTCCACGCATTCGTCAAAGCGTGCTCGACGGACGAACGCCGTACGGGGCCGGGGGGTCCGGGCGGCCGCCGGGGTGCGACGACACGTGCGACGACACGTGCGACCACACGTACGACGACACTCGCGGCGACGGGTGCGAGGACGCGTGCGCTCCTCCGGGCGACGACGCTTCGCGCCGGGGCCACCTTCCTGCTACCCTGCCGCCCTCCATGACTCCGCAGACCGACCAGACCGAAGTGGAACCGAGCCCCGAGCCGCGCCGCGCGCCCGCGCCGCCCGATCTCGACTATCGCCTGCGCCAGCAGGCGATCCTGTCGGAGTTCGGTGTCGAGGCCTTGCGCGGCACCGACGTCGACCACCTGCTGCAGCGGGCCGCGGAACTGTGCGCGCAGGGCATGGGCGCCGAGTTCTGCAAGGCCCTGGAATATCGGCGCGGCGCCGACACCCTGCTGGTCCGGGCCGGTGTCGGCTGGGGGCCCGACGTGATCGGCAAGGCCCGGATCGGGGCCGATCTCGCCTCCCCGGCCGGATTCGCCCTCAAGACCGGCCGGCCTGTGATCTCCAACCACCTCGCCGACGAGACCCGGTTCCGCACGCCGCAGCTCATGGCCGAGCACGGCATCCGCCGGGCGATCAACGTGCTGATCGAGAACCGGGACGGCGCCTTCGGGGTGCTGGAGGTGGACGATACCCGCGAGGGCATGTTCGCGGAGGCCGACATCGCCTTCATGCAGGGCTTCGCCAACCTGCTCGGCGGCGCCATCGAGCGCCAGCGCACCGAGAGCCTGCTGCGGGCCGCCCTCGCCCGGCAGGACCTGCTCGCCCGCGAGATGAGCCACCGGGTCAAGAACAGCCTCGCCATCGTGGCGAGCCTCCTGGCCCTGCAGGCCCGGGCCGCCGAGGAACCCGCCGTTCAGGCGGCTCTGTCGGACGCGCGCAGCCGCGTCGAGGCGATCGCGGGCGTGCACGACCAGCTCTGGCGGCAAGGTGACAAGGTAGAGGGTGAAGGGGAGGGGGTGCCGGGCGAGCTCGACCTCGCGCCCTTCCTGGAGAAGCTGGTGGCCAACCTCGCCAGCGGCGTGCCGGGTCAGCGGCTTACCTGCACGGCCTGCCCGCAGCGGATCTCGGCCGACCGGGCGATTCCCATCGGCCTCCTGGTCAACGAACTCGTCACCAACGCGCTGAAATACGCCTACCCGACCGAGACGCACCCGGCGGGCGGCGAGATCCGGGTCCGCGCCGAGCGGCGGCCGGAGGGGCTCGTGGTCGAGGTTGCCGACGACGGGATCGGCCTTCCGGCGGGGTTCGAGATCGGGCGCAGCTCGAAGAGCCTGGGCATGCGGGTGGTCGGCAGCCTCACGCGCCAGCTCGGCGGCAGCCTGACGATCCCGGTCCGAGAGAAGGGCGCCTGCTTCCGCCTGGAAGTGCCCCTGGAGGTAACCCCGGAGGCGCCCCCGGCCGGCTGAGCGTGGGGCGCGCCCCGACGAGGGGGCGGGGACTGGACAATGGCCCTACCCCGCCGCGATCGGGGTGCGACGGGCGCGGCGAGACAGAGCGGATGCAGTGACCGAGAACAGGACGACGGCGGCGCTCCTCGCCGAACGGCTCCACGCCTTTCGGAGCCTCGGCGACAATTGCGAGTTCGGGTTCGTGCAGCGCTACGGCGGGGTCGAGCCTTCCGGCCTGCTGCGCTTCTCCTACACGCCCATGGAGGACCTGATCCGCGGCCTGCGCTGCGGCTTCGCGGATTTCGGCGTGCCGGGCGACCTGCGGCTCTCCGTGAGTTCCGGCGGCACCTATTACTGCCACAGCGTCGCCTACAACATCTGGGCGAATACCGGGCACCCGGCCGGCTCGATCGAGCCGGAGGTGCTGCTGGAGCGGGAGTACGGCCGGCTGGCCCATCTCAAGCGCAAGCTGCTGGACGAGCTCGCCGACGGGTCGAAGATCCTGGTGCGCAAGGTCGGCCGCGACGAGCCCGAGGCCGATTTCGCCCGCTTGGCCGAGGCGGTCCGTGCGCACGGGCCCGCGACGCTGCTCCGCGTGACCGAGGCCGGGCCGGACTGGGTTCCCGAGCCCGCCCGGCGCGTCGCCGACCGGCTGATCGCGGGACGGGTCCGCCGGTTCGCGCCGGTGGAGCAGGCCTGGGAGGTCGATCTCGAACCCTGGATGCACCTCGTGGACAGCGTCTACGCGCTGGAGCGCGGCGCGGCACCGACCCGCCTCGACGCCGCCGCCTTCCCGGAGGCGCTGGCGCTGCCGGGGCGCCTGCGCCGGCATGTCGGCCGGCACCGGGCGACGGCTCTGAGCGCCTACACGCGGGCGGTGGATCCGGCCGGCTTCCGTGCCGACACGGTCCACGTGTTCTCGAGCTGGGTTTGGATTCCGGAGGATTTCGCCGGGGACCGGGTCTTCGCGGCGGCCGGCTACGCGCGGCTGGGCTGGCGGGACGCCGACCTGTCGCGGCGCCGGTGCTGGCAGCGCGTCTGGGCGGCGGGACGGCTGCGCCCCGACGCGACGCGGGAGCCCGTCGGGCTCGGCATGATCGGCACGCGGCGGGACGGGTTCTGGTCCGCCGGGGCCCGCTTCGCCGAGGGGCCGATCCCCGGCGATGAGCCGGCGCCGGACCTGCGGATGCCGCCGGTCCGGTTCCCGGGGCGGGATCTCCTCGGCCGGCTGCTGCCGCGGGTCCTGTAGCCCCGGACCGGCGCCCGACCGGGAACCGATCCGGCACGGCGGTCTTGCCTACCGGGCCGCACGGGACCGCGCCCGTCGCGAGGGGGCCCATGCCCGGTTTCGTGCCCGACCGCCGCTCTCTGCTCCTCACCCTGGCCGCGGGTTCGGCCGTCCTGTCCGCGCGGGGGGCCGACGCCGTCGGGGCACCGGAGCGGATCCCGCTCTGGCCGGGGGAGCCGCCGGGCGGCGGCGGTCCGCAGGGTCCGCCGGTCCGCGACGACAGCGGCGCCGTGAAGAACGTCGCCGTGCCGGTCCTGGAGGTGTACGCCCCGGAGACGCCGACCGGCGTGGCGGTCCTCGTCGCCGGCGGCGGCTACGCCCGGATCGGGATGGTCAAGGAGGCGCTCCCCGCCGCGCTCTGGCTCGCCGCGCAGGGCATCGCGGCCTTCGTGCTCACCTACCGCCTGCCGGGTGAGGGCTGGGCGGCGGGCCCCCTGGCGCCGCTCCAGGACGGGCAGCGGGCCCTGCGCCTGATCCGCGCCGCGGCCGCGCGCTTCCGGATCGACCCGGCCCGCGTCGGCGTGCTCGGCTTCTCCGCCGGCGGGCACCTCGGCGGCCTCATCGCCGCGCGCTCCGCGTTCCGGGCCTACGACCCCGTCGACGCGGCCGACGACCTGTCGGCGCGGCCCGACTTCGCGACGCTGATCTACCCCGTGGTGAGCCTGGAGCCGCCCTACGACCGCACGACCACCCGGCGGTCCCTCGTCGGCGAGACCCCGAGCCCGGCGGCGAGCCGGGACTGGTCGCTCCAGACCCATATCCGGTCCGGTTGCCCGACACTGTTCCTCGTGCAGGCGGACGACGACGCGGTCATCAGCCCGGAGCACAGCCGCATCCTGGACGCGGCCTGCCGCGAAGCGGGCGTACCGGTCGAGTACCACCGCTTCGCGGTCGGCGGCCACGGTTTCGGGATCGGCCGGTCGGAGGCGCCGGTCGCCCTCTGGCCGCGGCTCTGCCGGCTCTGGCTGACCAGCGTGTCGGTGATGCGCTGACGCGGTGCGCGCACCGCCGGCCTGGATGGCCCCGCCGGGTTGGCCATCCGGCTCGGGAGCCGTCAGACAGGCAGGTCAGACAGGCAGGGCAGGGGACCGGTGAGCCCGGCCGGACACGCAGGTGCCCTCGCCCGCGCTGACAGGACCGCGCCGGGCGCGTCGGAGATCGCCGCCGCCGGGTGCGCGGGCGGCCACGCCCGAAGAGCCGGGCAGCCACCGCGCGCGACGCTGAGCTAGCCGGAGCGCCGCGGCAGCGCTCGGCCGTGCGTCGTTCCAGTCCGTCCGCCGCGGGGAGGGGCCTCCGGCCCCTGACCCGACCGCCCTGCCCGGGAGCGTCGGACTTCGGCGCCCGTCGGCCCCTTCGTCCCCGCGCCCGCCGCGGCGATCACGCCGCGTCGCGCGCGACGACGGGCACGTCGCGGCCCGGGTCGGAGCCGAACATGCCCGGCGGCGGCGCACGGCCTTTCAACCCTGCGGCCTCGACCTGACGTCCGATCAGCAGCCCTGATCCAACCGCGCGGCCTCCAGGTCGAGGCGCCCAGCACCCGACAACCCAGCCCCCACAGCTGCTGCCTTGTTCGCATAAGATATATTATGGAATGCAGGGAGAAAATCGGGCTGGGTGAGGGGTGGTCCGCCGGCTGAGCCGCTGTGAGTGGCCGGCTGCGAGCCCGGATGGGAGCTCGTCTCCGGCCGCCTCCGGATCCGGGCGGTGCGGCCCGGCGTCGAGGCCCGCTCGGCTCGGCGGCATCCGGATCGGGCGAGGGCGGTCCGAGCCCCCTCCCCGCCGCGACTCGCGCCGCCTCACGCGGCGCGCCCGCCCAGGCGGCGCACGTCGCCGAGGATCCGGCCATCCCGGGTCCGACAGTCGATATGCTCCGACAGCCGGCCCGGCCGGATCCGGATCGAGGCCGGCCGGGCCAGGAGCGCGGCGCGCTCCAGGAATTCCGCGGCGCTCATTGGCGCGTCCCGGCCGCCGCCGAGGCCGCGCCACCAGGACACCGCCTTCTCCCGCTCGTAGCCGCTGCGCTCGGGCCGCAGGCGGACGCGCCACGCAGCCTCGGCGGGGCCGTCCCGCCAGCCGAGGACGAGGTCGAGCCCGTCGGGTGCGGCCTCGAGCTTCAGGGCCGTGACCGGATGCCAGGCGGCCTCCTGCCGAGCAGCCTCCTGCCCGCCGGCCTCCGCCACCGGGGCAGGGCCCGCCGGCTCGGGACCGGGCAGCCCGGGATCCGCCGAGAGGATCGCCAGCTCGTCGTCGGCGGCGGCCTCGTGCGGGGCCTCGGCGTCCGGGTCCGCCTCCGGCTCGGTCCAGCACGCCTCGCAGGTGGAGGCGTTCAGCGCGATCAGGGCGCCGCAGCCGGGGCAGGGCTTGGCGCGCGGGGCCCCTGCCCCGCCCAGTCCCTGGGTGGCGCTCCGGACCGTCACGGCGTCCACGGGCCCGTGCATCCGCACCAGACCGGCGTAATCGAGGATCAGCGCGTCGGCCTTGCCGGGCGCGCAGCGCAGCGCCCGGCCGACCTGCTGCACGTAGAGGCCGGTGCTGCGGGTCGGGCGCAGCAGCGCCACGAGATCGACCTCGGGCACGTTGAAACCGGTCCCGAGCACGCCCACCGAGGTCAGGCAGCGGATTTTTCCCGCCCGGAACGCCGCCACGATCCGGTCGCGCTCCCGGCGGGGTGTCTCGCCCGAGACGCTCTCGCAGGAATACCCTTCCGCCCGCACCGCGTCGCGCACGGCCTCCGCGTGGGCGAGGCCGGCGCAGAAGGCGAGCCAGGCCCGGCGGGCACGCCCGTACTCCGCGAGCTCCGCGACCGCCGCCCGGGTGATCCAGTCGCGGTTGACCGCCGCCTCCAGCTCGCCCGGGATGTAGTCGCCCCCGCGCCGGCCGACGCCCGAGACGTCGAGCTGGGTGAGGGTCGCCTTGGAGACGAGGGGCGCCAGGAAGCCGCGCCGGATCAGCGTGAACGTGTCGGCCTCGTAGGCGATGCCGGAGAACAGCCGGTGCTCGCCTTCGTCGAGCCGGCCCGAATCGAGCCGGTAGGGCGTGGCCGTGAAGCCCGCCACCCGCAGCCCGGGGGTCCGCGCGCGCAGGCCAGCCAGGAAGCGGCCGTAGCGGGTATCGGCGGCGCGGGGGATCAGGTGGGCCTCGTCGACGATCACGAGGTCGCGCGGGCCCACCGTGTCGAGCCGGTCGGCCACCGACTGGATGCCGCAGACCAGCACCTGCGCCTCGGCCTCCCGCCGCCGGAGCCCGGCCGAGAAGATCCCGGCCGGCGCCCCCGGCCAGGACCGGGTCAGCTCGGAGAAATTCTGGGCGACCAGCTCGCGGCTGTGGGTGACGATCGCCACCCGGGCGAGGGGGTTCTCCTCAAGGGTTTCCCGGGCCAGCGCCGCGATCACGAGCGCCTTGCCCGCCCCGGTGGGCAGCACGATCAGGTGGCCGGGCGCCGCGTCGTCCGCCCCTCCCCGCGCCCAGGCGGCCGAGAGCGCGTCGAGGCTGGCGCGCTGGTAGTCCCGCAGGCGCAGCATGGCGGCGGTCTAGCCGGCCGCGCCGGCCCTGTCCGTGGCGGCGCGGTCACGGCGCAGCAGGTAGATGTCCATGATCCAGCCGTGCCGGGCCCGGGCCTCGGCGCGGACCCGGCGGATCTCGTCGCCCGCGTCGCCCAGCCGGCCCGAGACCAGGATCTCGTCCGGGCTGCCGAGATAGGCGCCCCAGTGGATCGTCAGGTCCGGGTCGAGATGCGCGAAGGCCGGGTCGCCGTCGAGCATCACCACGACGCTCTCCGCCTCCGCCGGCCACCCCGCGGCGAGGCGCCGGCCGGTGGTGATCAGCACCGACCCGCCGATGCCGTTCAGCGGGACGCCGTGGCGGGCGGCGAGGACCTGCACGCTGGACAGCCCGGGCACGACGAGGCGCCGGAACGGCACGCGCCCGCGGGCCAGGATGTGGTCGAGGATGCGCAGGACGCTGTCGTAGAGGGCCGGGTCCCCCCAGGCCAGGATCGCCCCCACCTCCCCGGCCCCGAGATGGGCCGCGAAGGCCGCCTCCAGCCGCTCGGCCCGGGCCGCGTGCCAGGCCTCGACCGTGCGCCCGTAATCGGCCGGGCGGCGCTCCCGGGGCGGGTCCTCGACGGTGACGAACCGGTGTGGCTTGGCGATATGGGCCGCGCAGATCCGGCGGCGGATCTCGACGAGGTCGGCGGTCTCGGCGCGCTTGTCAAGGAGGAACACCGCGTCGACGTCGGCGAGCGCCCGCACCGCCTGGAGGGTCAAGTGCTCGGGATCGCCCGTGCCGATGCCGATGACCCGGATCTGCCTGTCCTGCATGCCGTCCTCCGCCGGGGCGGGGAGGGCCGGCGCCGGCCCTCCCCCTACAGGCGCGCGTCGGCTTTGGCGAGGATCGCCCGGGCGATGGTCAGGTCCTGCAGGGCGATGCCGGAGGAATCGAACACGGTGATCGCCTCCGGATCCGTCCGGCCCCCCTCCCCGCTCCGGAGCACGTCGCCGAGCGCCCGCATTCCGGCCTGGGCGTCCGCGGAGGCGTGCTGGAACTCGCCGATGGTGCGCGACTGCTCCGGCAGGTCGCAGAACAGGGCCGCCCGCTCCAGCAGGGCGGGGGGCAGCTCCTGCTTGCCCTTCGCGTCCGCCCCCATGGCGGCGACGTGCGTGCCGGGGCGGACCCAGTCGGCCTCGAACAGCGGCGCGCGGGCCGGCGTCGCCGTGACGATCACGTCGGCCGCCGCGCAGGCCTCCCGGGGCGCGGCCGCCCGCACGTCGAGCCCGGACGCCCCCTGCCCCGCCAGGCGCTCGGCAAAGCCCGCGACCTTGGCGGCGTCCCGGGCGACGACCAGCACCGTCCGGATCGGCAGGACCCGGGCGAGCGCCGCGCACTCGAACTCGGCCTGGTTGCCGGCCCCGAACACCGCCAGCACCGCCGAGTCCGGCCGCGCCAGGACGCTCGCCGCCACCGCGTCGGCGGCGGCGGTCCGGTAGGCGTTCACCCGCCCGGCCTCGATCACCGTGTCGACCCGGCCGACGGCTTGGTCGAACAGCAGGATCACCGAATTGTGCCGCGGCAGGCCCCGATCGGGATTGCCGGGCCAGAACGAGCCGACCTTCAGGCCGGCATAGTCCGCCGTGGAGCCCGACTTGATCGAGAACCGGTTGGTCGGCTCCGAGCCGTGGCCGAGCACCGCCGGGAACAGGGTGGTCCCCGGCGCCACCGCGGCGATCAGCGCCGCGCGGGCCGCGTCGAACGCCATGGCGTGATCGACCAGGGCGGCGGAGTCCTCCTCGGAGATGAAGCGCATGGATTCAGGGACCTCCCGAGTCATGGTTTCGAAAGGTCGAGACCTTTCGCGGGTATCGGGCGGAGCCCGATGTCGAGGCGCCGCCCCGACGCCCCGCCGAAGGGCCTCGGCCCTTCGGAATCCCGTTACAACGTCATGCCGCGGGCGGTGACCGGCCAGATCGCCTCGACGCGGCCGTTCCGCACGCCCACGTACCAGTCGTAGACGTTGACCGTCGGGTCGCAATGGCCGGGGATCAGTTTCAGGCGCTCGTTGAGCTTCAGCACGTTGCCGGGATCGCTGATCACCCCGTGCTCGTCCGAGCACTTGACGTACTCGACGTCGTCCCGGCCGAAGACCACCGGCAGGCCGCTGTCGATGCTCTGCGCCTTCAGGCCGGCATCGCAGATCGCGACGTCCGCCTTCGCCTTGCTCATGATCGCCGTGTAGATGAACAGGCTGTTCTCGAACTCCGCGATCGGCCGCCCGTCCGCGTCCTTCACCCGCTGGTAGTCCGCGTCCATGAAGACGTAGGAGCCGCATTGCAGCTCGTTGTAGACGCCGCTGCCGCCCTCCATGGCGAAGCTGCCGGTGCCGGCCCCCGCCACGATGGCGCAGTCGAGCCCCTCGGCCTTGAGCAGGTCGACGGTGCGCTTCGTCTCGTCGATCGCCGTCTGGATCAGGGCCTTCCGCTCGCCGAAATCGCGCACGTGCTGGGCCTTGCCCTGGTAGGCCTGCAGGCCCGCGAAGCGCAGGCCCGGCGCCCCCGCGATCTTCTTCGCGATCGCCAGAGCGGGCTCGCCCGGCGCGACGCCGCAGCGGCCGGCGCCGACGTCGATCTCCACGAGGCACTCGAGGGTGACGCCGTACCGGACCGCCGCCGCCGAGAGGTCGTCGACATTGCCGAGGTCGTCGACGCAGACCAGCACCCGCGCCCGGGTGGCGAGCGCCGCGAGGCGCTCGATCTTCTTCGGCGCCACCACCTGGTTGGAGACCAGCACGTCGCGGATGCCGGCGCTCACCAGCGCCTCGGCCTCGCTGACCTTCTGGCAGCAGACGCCGCAGGCGCCGCCCCGCTCGATCTGCAGGACCGTGATGTCGGACGACTTGTGGGTCTTGGCATGCGCCCGGTGGCGCAGGCCGTGCGCCTTCATGAAGCGTCCGAGCGTGTCGACGTTGCGCTCGAGGGCATCGAGGTCGACCAGCAGGCAGGGGGTGTCCACCTCCTCGACCGGCATCCCGACGGTGGCGGGGATGTTGTTGCGCATGGTGTGTCCTCCTGAACGCGTGCGGATCTCGTGGCGGGGGGAGCCGGGTTACGGGGCGAGGCCCAGAAGCTCGGCGATGCGCGGCGTCGCCTTGATGCCGGTGCCGGTGAGCACCACCACGGTGGTCTCCTCGGGCCGGATCGCGCCGCGCGCGGTGAGGTCGGTGAGCGCCGCCGCCGCCATGGCGCAGGTCGGCTCGACGTAGAGGCCCGACCGGGCGAGCTCCATCAGGGCCGCCTCGATGGCGTCCTCGGAGACCGCCACGGTGCCGCCGCCGGAGCGGCGGAGCGCCGCCAGCACCTCCCGGCCGCGGACCGGCTGGGCGATCGAGGCGCCCTCCGCGAGGGTCGGGCGGGGCGTCACCGGCACGAAATCCTCCGCGCCGGCCTCGAACCCCGCGTGCAGGGGCGCGCAGTGGGCCGGCTGCACCGCGTAGAGCCGCGGCAGGCGGGCGATCTCCCCCCGGCGCAGCAGCTCCGAGAAGCCGATATCGCAGCCGAGGATGTTGCTGCCCGCGCCGCAGGGGATGATGACATTGTCGGGCGCGCGGAACCCCAGATCCTCCCACAGCTCGTAGGCGAGGGTCTTGGTGCCCTGGAGGAAATGCGCCTGCCAGTTGTGGCTGGCGTAGAAGATCGAGTCTGCCTGCCGGACGGCCGCGTCGGCGGTGTCCTGGCGGGAGCCGGGGATCAGCTCGACCTCGGCGCCGACGGCGCGCATCTGCACGGTCTTGGCCGGCGAGGTCGAGGCCGGGACCAGGATCTTGGCCCGCATCCCGGCGGCCGCCGCGTAGGTCGCCACCGCGGCGCCGCCGTTCCCGGAGGAATCCTCCAGCACCGCGTCGATCCCCTGCTGGCGCAGGATCGACAGCATCACGGCGGCGCCCCGGTCCTTGAAGCTGCCGGAGGGCGCGAACCACTCGAGCTTGAAATGGGCGTGGCCGCCCCGCCAGGGCCGGCGCACCAGCGGGGTGCAGCCCTCGCCCAGCGTGACCGGGTCGGCCACCGCCACCGGCAGGGCGGCGGCGTAGCGCCAGAGGGAGCGCCGGCCCGTGTCGATCTCCGCCCGCCCGATTCCCGGCAGGTCGGTGATCATCAGCGGACCGCCCGTCTCGGAGCGCCAGCGCGGCGTCTCGATCGGGTAGGTCGCCCCGGTCGCGGGGTCGAGATAGGCGGGAGACGAGGGCATCGCGGCTCGGGTTCCGGGGTGGTTCGGAAAGAGAATACAAAATAATCTTCGACGGCGCGCCCCCTGTTCGAGGATGGGACGGCGCGCCGCGCTGCGCGTCAGGGCTCCGCCCTGACAACCTGCCGAAGGGCCTCGGGCCCTTCGGAGACCCGGGTCAGGCCGCGAGCGGCAGGATCGTCGGCTCCGGGGCGTGCTCGGCGGCGACCGCCCCGGCGACGAGCTCGGCGGTGGCGCCCGAGAGGGTCCATCCGAGATGGCCGTGCCCGGTGTTGTAGAAGATTCCGGGCAGTCGGCCGCGGCCGACCTTGGGCAGCATGGTCGGCAGCATCGGTCGCAGCCCGCTCCAGGCCACCACCCGGTCGGTGTCGACGCGCGGGAACTGCTCGCGGGTCCAGTCGACCAGCGGCTCGATCCGGTCGTGGCGGATGTCGCGGTTGAAGCCGTTGAACTCGGCGGTGCCGGCGACCCGCAGGCGCTCGTCGCCGAGGCGGCTGGTGACGATCTTGGCCGCCTCGTCGAGGATGCTCACCTCCGGGGCCGCCGCCTGCGCCTCCGGGGTCAGCAGGTTCACGGTGATCGAGTAGCCCTTCACCGGGTAGACGTTGACCCGGTCGCCCAGCATCGCCGCGAAGTGCCGGCTGGCGCAGCCCGCGCAGACCACCACCGCGTCGGCCCGCAGGAACCGCGCGTCGCCGGCCGGCCGGCCCGCTTCGCGCCAGCCGACGGCGTAGCCCCCCTCCCCGGGCGCGATCGTCTCGACGCTGGCGTCCTGGACGAAGCGGACGCCCTTGCGCGCGCAGGCGGCCGCGAGGCCGCGGGTGAATTTGTGGATGTCGCCGGTGGCGTCCGAGGGCGTGAAGAAGCCGCCGTGGTAGCGCCCGGCCAGCGTCGGCTCGATCGCCTGGATCTCCTCGGGGGTCACGGCGTAGCGCTCCAGGCCGCCCTCCCGCAGCAGGGCGTTGACGGCGGTGGCCTTTTCGAAGCTCGCCCGGTCCCGGTAGAAGTGCAGGATGCCGCGGGTCTTCAGGTCGAAGTCGATCCCCTCGGCCTCGGCCATGGCGAACAGGGCCTCCCGGGCCTTCAGCGCCAGCCGCACCGTCTCCACGGTGTTCTCCCGGTAATGGGCGATCTCGCGGACGAACTCGGCCATCCACGACAGCTTGTGCCAGGAGGGCTTGGGATTCATCAGCAGCGGCGCGTCCCGGCGCAGCATCCAGCGCAGGCCCTGCATCACCGTGGAGAGCTTGTTCCAGACCTCGGCGTTGCAGGCCGAGAGCTGGCCGCCATTGGCGAAGGAGGTCTCCATGGCGGCGTAGCGCTGCCGATCGAGGACGGTGACGCGGTAGCCGCGCTGGGCGAGCGCGTAGGCGGTCGTCACGCCGGTGATGCCGGCGCCGATCACGGCGATGTGGGTCATGAGCTTGGACTCCGGGACTGGACGCGTGGAGGCCGCCCTCGAGCGGTCGGCCGGTTGCGCGCCCCATCTGTCCCGGTGCCTGAGAGCTTGATCCGACCCGCCCTGGCGAGGCGAGGCACGGACGTCCCCTTCGGCGGGTGCCCACGGTTTCAGCCCGCTGCACCACTCTCCAGATCGCCCTGACGACACGGTTCCGGTGCCTGAGAGTTTCCGGGGCGGTTGCTCCGTCGGCGCCGGGTCCCCTCTGCTGGGAAGATCCCGGTCTCTCCCGCATCGTCACGATGGGCTGTCCCTGAATACGCCGACCGGCCGCGGGGGAGAAGCCCGTCCGTCCCGCCGGCGGCCGATTCCGCCGACAGCCGGTGCGCGTTGTCACCGCCGGAGCGCTGCCGGAGCGCTGCCGGATCATCGCGGGGAGCAATCCCCGCCGCCGGCGGTTGACCCGGGGGTTTGACGGGGACTTCCGGGGGACGGCCGATGCTGACCAGGACCGCGATCTACGAGGGCACGGTGCGCGACGGGCGGGAGGAGGAGTTCTTCCGCCGGGTCCGGGACGAGCTGGAGCCGTTCTGGCAGCGGTTCCCGGGCGTCACCGCCGTGCGGGTCCAGCGCCTCGTCTCCAAGGACGACGACGCGCGGCCGATCGCCATGATCCTGGAGATGGACTTCCCCGACCAGGCGGCCCTGGACGCCTGCCTCGCCTCGTCGATCCGCCCGGAATCGCACGCCGCCACCGAGGCGGTGATGCAGATGTTCGACGGCCGCTTCTACCATCTGGTCAGCGCCGGACGGACCTTGTCGCTGGTGGATTGAGATCAGGTCCCGGGACGCCGATGACCGACCATATTCACCGCCGTATTTACCGTACATAAACCGAGACTGACAGATTCATATCTTCTAGAGACGAAACTATTCGCCTACACACCAGTCGAACCAACCCTCTTAAGGGTCTCGGTGCAGCTTGTGCCCGAGCGACACCCTTGGTTCAGGCGGACGGCGCGATGGCGAAGTGGATACCTGGCGCGGCCGTCTTCGGTCTCCTGTGCCTGATGATCATCCCGGCCCCCGGGATCTGGGGCGTCCTGATCGGGGCCGCCTGCGTGCTCGCCATCGTCGGCAGCCTGTGCATGCTCGTCCTCGATCGGGTGGCGAGCGCCATCCTCGTCTGGCGCCAGCGGGTGCGGGTGCGACGCCCGAGTTCGGGCCGGAGCCGCAGCCGGGTGGTCCATGCCGGCTCCAGGGTGACCCGGAAGGTCTGAGCCTCCGGCGGGGCGCCGGGGACTGGATTCCCCGCGGTATCGGTGCAAGGTCCCGGCGCCGCGATCACGGCGCCTGAGACCAAACCGGGACGGTCCGATGAAGCTCCTCTACTCCCCCGCCTCTCCCTACGCCCGCAAGGTGCTGGTCCTCGCCCACGAGACGGGACTGATCGACCGGATCGCCGTCACCGTCGCGGGGGCCTCGCCGACCGGCCCCTCCGCGGAGGTCGCCGCCCACAATCCGCTGGGCAAGATCCCCGCCCTGGTGCTGGAGGACGGCACAGCCCTCTACGACAGCCGGGTGATCTGCGAGTATCTCGACAACCTCTCCGCCGGCCCGCGCCTGTTCCCCGAGGGCGCCGCCCGCTGGGACGCGCTGACCCGGCAGGCGCTCGCCGACGGCCTGCTCGATGCGGCGCTGCTCACCCGCTACGAGCGGGTGCTGCGTCCCGAGCCCCACCGCTGGGACGCCTGGGAGGCCGGTCAGGTCGGCAAGGTCCGCGCGGCGCTGGACCGGTTCGAGAGCCTGGTCGGCGGGATGCCGGCGCTGGATATCGGCACGGTCGCGCTGGGCTGCGCGCTCGGCTACCTGGACCTGCGCTTCCCCGATCTCGCGTGGCGGGAGGGCCGCCCGGCGGTCGCCGCCTGGTACGCGGAGTTCGAGGGCCGCCCGTCCATGGAAGCCACCGTGCCGAAGGGCTGAGGGCCTCGCCGCGCCGAGCCCCGCAGATCGAGCCCCGCAGACCGCGCCCCGCTACGGCCGGGCCCGGTCGGCGATCGCGTAGGGATGGGTCGATCCGAGCGGATCGGCGAGGAAGTCCTGGACCGTCCCGGCGCCGGTGCCGAAGGTGATGAGCAGGAAGCCGCCCGCCAGCGCGAAGTTCTTCAGGAAGTCCCAGAACAGCTCGCGGCCCCTGCCCCCGGCCCAGAAATCCCCCGGCACCCAGAACTGCTTCCACAGCAGCGCCGTCACCCCGCAATAGCCGGCGAGCACGAAGGCGGCGGCCCGGTCGGCGGTCCCGGTCAGGATGCACAGCGACATCCCGATCTCGACGCAGAGCCCGATCAGGATCAGCGCCGCCGCGGGCGCGGTGGCGTGCACGGCCTGCCGCGCCTGCCCGACCGCGCCCCTGAAGTTCAGGATCTTGTCGAGGGCGCTGAACGGCAGGAACAGCAGCACGAGGAGCAGGCGGACGCCGAACGTGATCGCGACGCTGAGGCTGGCCATGCTCTGAAGGGTCTCCCTCAACCCGGCCCGGTGCGGACCGCTGATCCAAGGCGGTGATCCAAGGCGCTGATCCAAGCCGCGAGCGGCGCGAAGGTTTCCTCCGCGGCGGGCCGGTGCCGGCCGGGAGGGGCTCTGCCGCCCGGCATGCCGCGCTTCTTCGAGCGAGGGTGGCATCGCGGCAACAATGATTCAAGCCGTTTCGCGAAAATAATGGAACACCGGAAATTTCCGGAATTTCGGATCGATTTTCGGCCGATCGATCGATCTCGATGTATACAGTAGCTCGAAACTTTTTCGATCATTATTGAACTCAACCCGAACCGATCGTCCGAGACTTGACAGGCACGGTCCCGTCTCGGCTCCAGTTCTGCAAGTCTCTCTCGGTCGACGCGCGGTGATCACGCGTGACGGCGCGCAGATCGGGGGAACCGGACCGCAAACCGTATCCGCAGAACCGGCGAGCCTTGACCATGCGAATCGCGTCATCACGCCGTCGCGGCTCAAACCCTCGACCCTGGCCGGAGAGGCCGGCCCGTACTTCCTGGAGCACGCGATCGCGAGCGCCAACGCCCAGGAGCTCGACCGGCCGGCGACGATCCACTTCTTCGTCGGGACCGATCCCGGGACCGAGATCCCGGCACGGCTCGCCGCGCACCCGCAGGTCACCTTCGCGCGCGGCGCGCGCAAGGGCCAGATCCCCGCGCTGAACGCCGCCATCGCCGCCGTCGACGACAGCTGGGACCTCGTCGGCTTCCTCGAGGACGACGATCGCTGGCTGCCGCCCTATCTGGGCGTCGCCGTCCGCGCCCTGGACCGCTTCGATTTCGTCTCCTCGACGCAGCTCGAGACCGACGAGGCCGGCGAGGTGGTGCGGATCAACGACTTCGCGACGCCGTCGGGCTGGTTGATGCGGCGGACGACCTTCGCGCAGGTCGGCGCGATCAGCCCGGCCGCGAAGTGGCACTACGACAACGAGTGGCTCGGCCGCCTCGCCGAGACCGGCCTGCGCCGCGCCCACCTCGTCGAGGCGACGGCGCCCGTCACGCTGCAGCATGCTTCCCTGGTCCGCCCGTGGCTCGCCAACGTCCTCCAGCTCGGCGGCCCCAACGTGCAGCTCGCGCGCCACGGCTTCGTCCTGCCGCTGGTGTGCCGCCTCGTGCATCCGGGCTCCGGAAGCTCGGATGTCGGCCAGGGCGGGACGTCGAGGGCCGAGAGCGAGGCCGAGTACCGGCGGCTGGTCGACCGCTTCGGTCGCATCCCCTGGTGAGATCGCCCTGGTGAGATCGCGCCGCGCGGCGGAGGCTCCGCGGACCGGCGGCGCGCCCGACCGGCGCGGAGGCCGGTTCAGCCCGGGAGCGCACCCTGGGACGCCGCCGCGGAGCCGGTCACGCAGGCGCCGATCAGCTGCCGCACGAAGCCCGCGCAGGCCGCGAGTTCGTCCCGGGTGACGTACTCGTCCGCCCGGTGGGCGCGCGCGATCGAGCCCGGCCCGATCACCACGGCCGGCACGCCGCCGAGCCGCTCGAACAGCCCGCCCTCCGTGCCGTACGAGACCTTGGCGTGGCCGTTGCGGCCCGCGAGGCGCTTGGCCAGGGTCACGATCGCCGCCTCCGGATCGGTGTCGAGGCCCGGATAATCGATCAGCGGCTCGACCGCGACGCCGCAGGCCGGATCGCCGGCCCGCATCAGCGGCGCCAACGTCCCGGTGGCGTAGGCGATCGCGGACGCCGCCAGCGCGGCGGCATCGTCCGCGCCGATCGCCCGGTACTCGAACTCGACGCTGCAGCTGTCGGGCACGATGTTGAGCGCCGATCCGCCCCGGACCACGCTCGACAGGCCGGTGGTGTGGGGCACGTCGTAGAGCGCGTCGCGGGCGCCGTCCCGGGCGATGGCCTCCGCCGACAGGCGGACATGCTCGATGAAGCGGGCGGCGTACTCGACCGCGTTGACCCCCTGGGGCGCCAGGGCCGAGTGGCTGGCCTTGCCGCGGAAGGTGAGGCGGGCGGCCGATTTGCCCTTGTGGCCGACCACCACGTCCATTCCGGTCGGCTCGCCCACGAAGCAGCCGAGCGGCCGCGGCACGCGCTCGAGCATCCGGGCGATCAGCGGGCGCACGCCGAGGCACCCGATCTCCTCGTCGTACGAGATCGCGATGTGGATCGGGGTGGCGAGTTCCGCCGCGACCATCTCGGGCAGGAGCGCGAGGCAGACCGCGAGGAACCCCTTCATGTCGGAGGTGCCGCGCCCGTAGAGCCGCCCGCCCTCCTCCCGCAGGACGAACGGGTCCGACGACCAGGGCTGGCCGTCGGTCGGCACCACGTCGCTGTGGCCGGAGAGCACGTAGCCGGGGCGCGTCTCGTACGGTCCGACGCTGACCAGCAGCGCCGCCTTCCGGCCCGTCGGATCCGGCACCCGCTCCACCGCGGCGCCGAGGTCGCGGCAATAGGCCTCCGCCCAGTCGATCAGAGGCAGGTTCGAGCGGGCGCTCACCGTGTCGAAGGCGACGAGCGCGGCGAGCAGCGCCGCCGGATCGGGCGTGCCGGGGCGCGGCGTGGCGGTCTGTGCGGACTCTGTCATGGATCCCATGTCGTGGGGAGGCCGTGGGGAGGTCTTGGCTGGGTCTTGGCTAGGTCTTGGCCAGGTCTTGGCCGGGCCGCGGCCGGCACACCGACCCTCCCGAATCGGTTTCGGAGGGGCGCGGAGTCCGCCGGAGTTCTCGGCCTTCCGGGGATCCAGGGCAATGCCCGGCCCGGCCGGCGCCGCTCCGGAACCGGGACGACGTTCGGGCGTAGCCGCCGGGTAGGGCCCCTTCGGCCCGCTCGTCCCGGAGCCCCGACCATGCGTCCCGGTCCCGCCCCGATCCTCGCCGTCCTCCTGTCGACGCTCCTCTTGTCGACGCTCCTCTTGCCGACGCTCCTCCTGCCGACGGCCCCGCTGCTGGCCGCCCCGGCCGAGGCCCGCCGGCAGGCCGGTCCCCACGCCGGGCGACCGCATCACCGCGCGGCCTCCGACATGGACCTGACCCTCGCCCGCATGGCGGCGCGCGACCGGCCGCTCTGGCGGGTCTGGCAGCGGCCCCGGCCCCTCGCCCGCACGGTCGCGCCGGCGACGCGCGAGCGGGTCGCGGCGCCGCCGCTCACGGGCTGGGGCTACGGCGGCACCGTCCCGGGTGCCGCGCCCGGCTTCTGAACCGCCTCGACCCGGGCCCGGCCGCCTGCCATGGTGCGGGCGACCGCAGCGGCCCGAGACGGACACGATGGTGCTGGAGTTCCGCCTGGACGATCCGACCCCCGCGGATCCGCGCCGCCGCTGGGACACCCTCGCGCAGGAGGCGCGGGACGCCTGCTACGACAACACCCGCGCGGTGGCCGACAGCGCCGCCCAGGTGGCCGCCCGGGACGCGGCCTCGGCCGCCTATCGGGCGGCGCATCCGGCCGGCCTCGACGTGCCCTACGGCCCCGGCGCCCGCAACGCCCTCGACCTCTACCCGGCGCGGGACGCGGCGGCGCCCTGCCTGGTCTTCATCCACGGGGGCTACTGGCAGCGAGGCGCCCGGGAGCTGTTCGCCTGCTTCGCGGAGGGCCCGAACGCCGCCGGCTGGTCGGTGGCGATGGTCGGCTACACCCTGGCGCCGGAGGCGAGCCTTTCCCGGATCGTGGCGGAGATCGGCGCGGCCCTCGACTGGCTGGCCGCCCACGGGGCCGCGCGCGGGATCCGCGGTCCCCTGATCCTGTCGGGCTGGTCGGCGGGCGGGCTGCTCACCGCGATGCAGCTCGGCCATCCGGCGGTGGCGGCGGGTCTGGCGATCTCCGGCGTCTACGACCTCGCGCCGATCCGCCAGACCTCCCTGGACGCCAAGCTGAGCCTCACCGACGGCGAGATCGAGACCCTGTCGCCCCTGCGGCTCCCGGTGATCGCGAAGCCGCTCTGCATCGCCTACGGCTCCCGCGAACTGCCGGCGCTGATCCACGACGCCCGCAACCTGCACGCCCTGCGGGCGGCGGCCCACGCCCCCGGCTCCCTGCTGCCGGTCCCCGGGGCCGAGCACTTCTCGGTGCTCGACGCCCTGCGCCGGCCGGGCGGGCTCCTGGTCCGGGCGGCCCACGCCCTTCTCGAGGACTGAGGCCCCGGCCGGCAGCCCGGACCGCACCCAGACGCCGGGGGACGACGGGGTGCAGATTTGCAACTCCCGATAGAAATTCTGCATCGCCGAGGCCCGTTTCCGCCTTGCTGAGGCCTGCCCCGCGTGCTGAGACGGGATCGCGGGCACGATCTCCCTCCACCGGGAGCCGGCCGATCCCAGGGAGATCGGATGCAAGCGGTCGCGCGATCGGAATCCCTTGCGGCGCCCTGCGCCGGCCCCGCGGACCGGACCGGCCGCCGCGGCGGATGGCGTGACCGGTGGCGCGCGCCGCGGCTGCGCGTCGTGCTGGCCCTGGGTTTCGGCACGCTCGGCTTCCTGACGACCCTGACGCTCGCCGCCCTGGTGAGCCGCGAGGCGACCCGACGGCTCGAGGCGGAGGTCGGCGGCCAGCTCGCCGAGATCGCCGGTCAGATGGCCCGGGGCCTCGATATCGGGATGTTCGAGCGCTGGCGCGACATCCAGATCGCCGCCGCCTCGGACAGTCTGCGCGATCCCGGGACCGGAACGGCCGCCAAGCGCGCCGTGATGGAGCGGCTCCAGGCGACCTACCCGGCCTACTCGATCATCGGGCTGATCGACGCCGACGGGCGCTTCTCCGTCACCAGCACCGGCGCCCTGGAGGGCGCCGACGTCTCCGGCCGCGACTATTTCCGCGGCGGCCGCGCGGGCCCCTACGTGGGCGACGTGCACCCGGCCAAGCTCCTCGAGGCGCTGATGCCCCCGGACGAGGCCGCCGCGCGCGCGGCGGCGCGCGAGCCCCTGCGGCTCCTCGACGTCGCAGCGCCGGTGCGGGCGACGGACGGCCGCGTCCTCGGGGTGCTGGCCGCCCATCTCGACTGGACCTGGGCGCGCGACATGGCCCGCATCCTCGAGGCTGGCCTCCGGGGCCACCGCCAGGGCGCCGAGATCCTGATCCTGTCCCGCGACGGCACCGTGCTCCTCGGGCCGCCCGCCCTGCAGGGCGCCCCCCTGCCCCGCTCGGTCCTGGCGGGCGGCCGGCCCCTCGATCCGGAGGGCACGAGCCGGGTCGGCCCCTGGCCGGACGGCGCCGCGTATCTCAGCGCCCGCGCGTCCACGGCCGGCCACCGCGACTATCCGGGCCTCGGCTGGCAGGTTGTGGTGCGGCAGACGGCCGACCGGGCCCTCATCTCGGTGGCGGCCCTGCGCGGGGGCATCCTGGCGGCGGGCAGCGCGGTGGCCCTCGCGGCGGCGCTGCTCGCGTGGCTGCTCGCCGGCCTGATCGCCCGCCCCCTGCTGGATCTGGCGGTCGCGGCCGAGACCCTGGGCCGCGACCAGCCCCTGCCGACGCTGCCCCGCTCCCTCGTGCGCGAGGGCGCGATGATCGCCGACGCCCTCGCGGCGGCGGCGGACGAGCGGGCCCGGCGCGCCGAGACCCACCGGCTGCTGATCGACGAACTCAATCACCGGGTGAAGAATACCCTCGCCACCGTGCAGGCGATGGCGGCGCAGAGCCTGAAGAATCTGGGCGCCGGCGCGGCGGCCGGGCGCGACGCCTTCGAGGCGCGGCTCCTCGCCCTGTCGCGCGCCCACGACATCCTGACCCGCGAGAGCTGGGCGAGCGCGGATCTGCGCGGCATCGCCGCCCAGGCGGTGCGGCCCTTCCTGGGTCCGGACCCCGTGGGCGGCGATCCGTCGAACCGGGATTCCTCCGGTCGGGAGACTTCGGATCGTGACCCTGCGGACCGGGACGCTCCGGGTGCGAACACCCCGCGCATCACCCTGGACGGCCCCGACCTGCGGCTGCCGCCCGAGGGCGCCCTCGCGCTCACGATGATCCTGCACGAATTGTGCACCAACGCGGTCAAGCACGGCGCCCTGTCGGTTCCGGGCGGGCGGGCCGCGCTGGCCTGGACGGTGGAGGCGGGTCCCGACACCGAGACCCTGCGGCTGACCTGGCGCGAGTGCGGCGGCCCGCCGGTCGTCTCGCCGTCGCGGAAGGGGTTCGGCACCCGCCTGCTCGAGCGGGGCCTCGCCGGAGGCAGGACCGCCAGCCTCACCTACGAGGCCGGCGGCCTCGTCTACGTGGCGGCCAATCCCCTGCCCGCGGCGCGTCTCCACACCGGACGGGCCTGACCCCGCTCCGGCCCGGGCGACCGTCGTCCCGACCGCACCCGACAGCGCGCGCGTCCGCGGTGCGAGGGCGGCCGCGCGGCCCTGCGCGCCGCGGACACGCGCCGGAAGGACACGCGCCGGAAGGACACGCGCCGGAAGGACACGCTCCGCGCCGTCGGCGCCAGATCTGTCCTTAATCCCGGCCGCTCTCTCAAGATGGACAAAGACGTGCGCGGACGCACACGATAGTACTTACGCCACGGATTAAAGCTTTCGTCGATACAATGTGCCGATGCGCACACGCTATTCCGAAAATGTAGACTAGGGTCGACTTATCGGCAGGGATGCGGTGTCCCTCGCCACAAGTCGAACAGCGAGGAAACGTCATGATCCAGTCCCGCACCCAGTCCCGACATCTCCCGGTTCGCGGCCACGCGGCCGGTCCCGCCTTCGGCCTCGCCCTCGGCCTCGTGGTCGGAATCCTCGGAGCGCCCCTGGCGGCGCAGGCGGGCGAAGGCGGCGGCGGGAGCCGGCAGGCTGCCGGCGGCGGCCACATGAGCTCCTACATCAACGACCCGCACCACGACCCGCGCTCGCTGCACTCGCAGCGCTCCGGGTCCGGGCAGCTCCTCGGGGCGCCGATGGTTCACGACAGGGCTGGGGCCACCGTGGCGCGCGGCCAGGTCGTCGACCCGCACTGGGCCTCCGGAACCGCGGAGCGCCGCCGGGTCCGTCGCTGAGACGTCGGAGGCCGGGCCTCCGACGCGACACCCGACACGTCACCCGACACCGAGACCCGCCGCCCGGCCCCTCCGGCCGGGCGGAGCCGACCGAACACCGCTGCGCGCTCCGGCGCATCGCCCTTCCCCGCTCTCGCCTTCCGGTTCTCCCGGCCTCAGGGACCCTTCATGAACAACCTCATCCAGGGCATCGCCAGCTTCCAGGGCAGCGTCTTCCCCGGCCAGCGGCAGATGTACCAGCAGCTGGTGCGCGACGGTCAGCACCCGAGCGCGCTGATCATCGCCTGCGCGGATTCCCGGGTCTCGCCCGAGCACATCACCCAGGCGGGACCCGGAGACCTGTTCGTCTGCCGCAACGCCGGCAACATCGTGCCCCCGGCCTCCGACGTGGTCGGCGGCGTCTCCTCGGCAATCGAGTACGCCGTGGTGGCCCTCGGCGTGCGCGACATCGTGGTCTGCGGCCACTCGGATTGCGGCGCCATGAAGGGGCTGATGAACCGGGACCTGCTCAAGCGGATGCCCAGCGTCGCGGCCTGGTTGCGCCACGCCGAGGCCGCCGAGCGGATCGTCTGCGAGGCCTATCCCGAGGGGATGGACGCCCAGGCCCGCCACCACGCCCTGGCCCTGGAGAACGTGGTGGTCCAGCTCGCCAATCTGCGCACCCATCCGAGCGTCGCCGCCGCCCTGGCCAAGGGATCCCTGCGGCTGCACGGCTGGTTCTTCGAGATCGAGACCGGTGCCCTCCTGGCCTACGACGGCGCGAGCGGGCAATTCCGGCCGATCGCCGGGGCCGACATGCCCGTGGCGCAGGATTCCTCCGCCAGCAGCCGCCTGCAGGCGGCCTGACCATGCGCGCCCCCGGCCGCCTGACCACGAGCCTGCAGAGCGCCCTCGCCCCGGACGGCGCCGTCCGGGCGAGCCTCGCCCGGGACCTGCCCGCCTCCGTGGTGGTCTTCCTGGTGGCGCTGCCCCTGTGCATGGGCATCGCCATCGCGTCCGGCGTGCCGCCGGAGCGCGGCCTCATCACCGGCATCGTCGGCGGCATCGTGGTCGGCCTCCTCGCCGGCTCGCCGCTCCAGGTCAGCGGGCCCGCCGCCGGGCTCGCCGTGATCGTCTACGGGTTCGTGCAGGCGCACGGTCTCGACGCCCTGGGTCCCGTCCTGGTGGTGGCGGGCCTCGTCCAGCTCGTCGCCGGCGCCCTGCGGGTCGGCGGCTGGTTCCGGGCGATCTCGCCGGCCGTGGTGCACGGCATGCTGGCCGGCATCGGGATCCTGATCGTGCTGGCCCAGATCCACGTCCTGACCGACGCCCTCCCCCGGGCGAGCGGCCTCGACAACCTCGTGGCGATCCCGGCCGCGTTCTTCAACTTCGTCAGCGGCACGGGCGACCGCACCGGGGCCGTGATCGTCGGCGGGATCACCATCGCGGCGATGATCGCCTGGGAGCGGCTGCGCCCGGCGCGGCTCCGGCTCCTGCCCGGGGCGCTCGTCGGCGTGCTGGCGGGCAGCCTCGTGGCGGGATTCGGGGATCTCGCCGTCAAGCGCGTGGCGGTGCCGGAGGCCCTGTTCTCCGGCCTCGCCCTGCCGGCGGCCGAATCCTGGGCGCGCCTCGCCGAGGCCGAGATCCTGGTCATGGCCCTGGTGATCGCGGTGATCGCCAGCGCCGAGAGCCTGCTCTCGGCGGCCGCCGTCGACCGGATGCACGACGGTCCCCGCACCCAGTTCAACCGGGAACTCGGCGCGCAGGGCATCGGCAACCTGATCTGCGGGCTCGCCGGCGCGCTGCCGATGACCGGGGTGATCGTGCGCTCCTCGGCCAACGTGCAGGCGGGCGCCGTCAGCCGCGCCGCCACGGTGATGCACGGGACCTGGATCCTGGCGTTCCTGCTGGTGCTGCCCTGGCTGCTGGCCCTGGTGCCGACCGCGAGCCTCGCCGGCATCCTGGTGGTCACCGGCTGGCGGCTGGCGAGCCCGGCCCACGCCCTGCACCTGCAGGCCCGCTACGGCTGGCTGACCGCGGCGATCTGGCTCGCCACGATGGCCACCGTGGTGGCGGTGGACCTGCTCACCGGGGTGCTCACCGGCCTCGCCCTGAGCCTGATCCAGGCCCTGCCGAGCCTGCGCAAGGGACGGCTCCGGATCGAGCACGCGGCGGCCCCCGAAGTGCCCGGCGTGCCGGAGCTGCGCCTGTCGGGAGCGGCGACCTTCCTGCAGCTGCCGAGCCTCACGGCGGCCCTGGAGCGGACCCCCGCGGGCGGCGAGGTCCGCCTCGCCACCGACAACCTCGCGGCCATCGACCACACCTGCCTGGAGATGATCGGCGACTGGGCGAGCCGGCGCAGCGCCGGCGGCAGCCGGATCGCGGTGGTGGGCGGGTCGGGTGTCCCGCACGACCGGCTCGCCGCCGCGGTGGCGGCCCCGGCGCACTGAGGACCCTGGCGCCCTCCGCCGGCGGCGAGACCCGTCGGGCGGAGGGCGCGCCGCCCACCCGGGGCGGTTCGCGGCGACACGGCCCGAACCGACGGCCCGAAACGACGGCGCGGAGCCGTTCCCGGCGCGATCGGGAGCGGCTCCGCGCCGCGTCCGCACCCGGTCGCCGGGCCTCCATTCCCGGACGACGGCGGCCCGCCGCGCGGGCCGTCAAGGCTGTCCGCCTCCGGGGAGACGGCGATCTTCAAAACCGGTTAATCCTGAATCTTCGCGCCCCTTTAACGAGCGGGAGGCCAGACTCAGCCTCACGGCAGGTCCGGCCCGCGGGACCGGCCGGCGGAATGGTTCTCGTCAGGAGCTTCGTCGATGATCAGGTTCCTCGCGGCCTCGGCCGCCTGCCTGGTCCTGTGCGGCGCCGCGGCGGCGCAGGACATGCCCGGCCTCGCGACCCTGAGCCCGCCTGACCCGGTGCAGCCGGTGGCGGCGAGCCCCGCGCTCCCGGCACCGGACGGCGCGGTCGCGCCGGGATCGCGAGCGGAGGCCGGCCCCGATCCGGTCGCGCTCCGGCCCGCGCCCGGCCGGGTGCCCCTCGGCGGCCTCACCCTCCGCGGCACCGCCGCCGACCCCGCGCAGACGACCGCCAGCCTGAAGGTCCCGGCGACCGGCCCCGGCGCGTCCAAGCCCTGGTGCGCGCAGGAGCGCCGGATCGGCACCGGTCAGGGCTTCTGCCTGGTCAACTGAGCGGCCCCTGATGGGCCAAGCGGCCGGATCGGGCGGCCGGATCAGGAGGCCGCGTAGACGGTGACCTCGTCGAAGATTCCGCCTTCCGGCGCGTAGTCGAGGGACGCGACGAGAAGCACCAGCACGGCCGCGCCGACCGCCGTGACGGCGAGGAGCCGCGTGATCAGATCGGCGTGGGCGCGGGCGACGTGGATCAGCGCGCAGCCGAGCATGAAGGCGCAGACCTGCGTGGCCGGCGCGGCGAGCGCCGCGGTCATCGCGCCCGCCCGATCATCCGATCACGGCCGATCCTGTCCATGCACGTCCTCCCCGGCCGGGACGCCGTCTGCCGGCGCGCAGCCAAGCAGATCGCCCGTCGCGGCGCCCCCCCAATATGGGGGAGCCGGCGGGGTCCGGCCTCACGTCTTCGTGACCGGCGCCCCTCAGGCGGGCTCCGGCCCCGGCCATGCCGGGGCGGATCCCGGGATGGATGCCAGGGCGTAGGTGGCCTCGGCGACCCGGTTCAGGGGGCCGCCCGGCCCGGACCGCTTCCACAGGCGCGTGTTCAGGGCCGCCACCGGATCCCGGCCGGGAAGGGTGAAGCCCTGCCCGGCGAGCACCTCCAGGATCTCGGCCGCGTGCAGCGGCCGGCCCGCCCGCGCGATCGCCGCGCAGGCCGCCTGCACCACGGCCCGGCCGTAGCGGCGGGCGCCGGCTGCGTCCTCCGTGAAGGCGATCGCCGGCGGGATCGGTCCGGCGGCGCCGACGGGACCGGGCGCCCCCGCGGACCGCGCCGCCGGACCGGCCCGCGCGCCCCAGTGCCCGGGGGCCGCGCCCGCCGCGTCGGCAAGCGATCCGGACCGGGCCTCTAGGACGTCCCGTACGTCCCGCCCCCGCGGCGGCTCGTCGGCCGGGTCTCGGCGTGGCCCTGCCGGCGGTTCGGGCTTCGGGGCCGGGTCCGGCCGCGCGTCCGCTCCACCGGCCGCCAACCGGCGGCCGAGCTCCTGGTAGAGGACGAGATCGGCGATCTCCCGATCGAGCGCCTCGCGCTGGCGTCGCAGCGCGGCGAGCCGCGCCGCGATCTCGGAATCCGACAGGGCCACGTGATGTTCCTTCCAGGCGGACGGAACACATATCTCATTCCGCGCCATTCAGGGAATAGCCACCGTCACATATTCCGTCAGGCAGCCATTCCCTGAGGGAATGAGAGGCAGCGATCCCTGTTCTATTCCTTGAGGCGTTTCCGTATTCCCTTAGCCGCAGGGCGAGGCGGCACGAGCAGCGTGCTGGGATCGGCCGGGTGCAGGGTCAGCCCGCCGTCGTCGAGCACCAGCGGCAGCCGCGGAAACACCTCGCGCAGATGCGCGAGATCGGCCTTGAACGCCTGGCGGAAGCTGCGGATCGAGGCGTTCTCGGCCCCGAACTGCGCGTGGAGGTTGGCCCAGGTCAGGCGGAGCGGCCGCTGCAGGGACCGCAGGCGGTAGCCGGTCCAGAACAGCAGGTCGAGCTTGCGCGCCGAGCCCGAGAAGGCCCGGGCCGCCCGCAGGTCCACCGGCAGGGCGTGCCGGATCAGGGTCTCGTAGAATTCGGGATCGAAGCGCACCGTGCGGCCGGCCTCGTCGTCCCCCTCCCCGGCGCGGGGGCGCCACAGTTCGAGGCTGCGGAACGGCGGGACGTTGAGGGTGGTCGCGCTGTCGCGCCCGTCCCAGAGGCCGATCTGCATGGAGCAGGCGGCCAGCCGGTTCAGCTGCTCCTTGAACTGGCGGATGGTGCCCCGCTCGCCCCCCGTGACCGCGAAGCCCATCTCCCGCATGAAGCCCGACAGGGTCTCGGCCACCTTCACGGTGGGGCTGCGCTGGCGCACGGCCTCGGTGCAGAGGTGCAGCAGGACCAGCCGGGCCTTCGGGCCGTAGGGCAGCCCCTGGGGCTCGAAGGCGCCGGTCTCCGGGTCCTTGATCCGGCCGGCGATCAGGTTGAGCGAGTTGCGGCCGTAGCTGCGGGAGAATTCCCGCACCGGCCCGGGGTCCCGGTAGGGCAGGCCGCACAGCGCCAGGACCGAGTGGATGTGCTGGAGGCTCGACGGGACGGCCGGCTCGTTCTCGATCACGAGGCGCACCGCGTCGCGGCGGCGCTGGTCGCGGGACAGCCCGGCCCGGCGGCTCTCCTCCTCCCCCAGGAGGGCGGCCTGTGCGTCGCGCTCGCGCTGACGGTGCAGGACGTGCTCGACGATCTGCGCGAACAGGAAGCCGCCGCGCGCCGCCTCGATCTCGGCCCGCAGGTCCGAGTCGTGGATCCCGGCGATCTTCTCCTCGATGCTCATCGCCCCTCGGCCCGCGGTACACGGGCCGTCGATCCGCCAGGCGGACGGACGGCCCGATCCTGCCATGCCACGATTCGCCCGCCGCGGCCCCCGTCCGATCGGCCTTGTCCCGGCTATCCACGCTTCCCCGGTCGCGGGGATACGCCCGAAAGCGGGCCGACACTGCTCCCTTCACGGCCGGCTCCCGGGCCGGCACGCGCAGAGTTCGATACGGGACCCCCTCTCCCGGCGATCCCACGCAGAGTCCGATACGCGGGACCGCTCGATGTCCGTCCCCGTTATTCACCGCTCCGGGCCCGGATTCGCGCCGAATCGGATACGCCGCCGCGCAGATTCCGATACGCCGACCGGCCGTCCGGGCGCAGAATCGGATACGCCGCGACGCAGAGTCCGATGCGGGCCGGCGCAGAGTCGAATGCGCGAATGCAGGCCAAGGCCTTGGCACAGATGCGGAATTCGACACCCCATATAACTTGCTGAACTGACTCTCTGAGAGATTCGTCCAGATAATCTTCCTACTGCGAACCAGCCCGTTCGTTCTGACGAACGACCGTGTCGCGCCCGCACATGCACAGGTCACAAAGGGAATATGAGTTCGTTTTCCACATTCCTACGCGGGGCGACCGTCCCGACTTGACGGGTCGGCGACGGAATCCGGTGCCGTGCCGGCGCGCTCCGTCGATCGTCCTGGCCCTGGATCCCCGAGGGCTGCCGGCAGTTCCCGGTGTGATGCCGGCTTGACGCGCGCGATGCCGCCCGGTTTCTCGGCTCCTTCCGACAGGGCCCTCAGAGAAGAGCGCGCCGATGCCCCCCTTGCCCGAATTCGTCTGGCCCAGCCTCGCCCGACCCAGCCTCGCCCGACCCAGGGCCCCTTCGCCGATCGCGGCCCGATGACGGATCGCCGCGACGACGCCCGGCCGCCCGGCGGACGCCCCGCCCGGCCCCGCCCGCACGGGCCCCGGCGCCCCGCCCCCCGGTCCGGAGGTCGCCCGGGCGGGGCGTCCCGCCCGTGGGAGGAGGGCGGCGACGGGCCGACCGTGCTCTACGGGTGGCATCCCGTGGTGCAGGCCCTGGGCAACGCCCAGCGCGGCCTGCACCGGCTGCTCGCCACCGAGAACGCGGCCGCGCGCCTGGAGGCCGAGTTCGGCGGCGCCGTGCGGATCACCCCGGAACTGGTGCGGCCGAGCGACATCGGCCGCCTGCTCGGCCCGGACGCCGTCCACCAGGGCCTGTACCTGGAGGCCGAGCCCCTGCCCGCGCCCGGCCTCGACGACCTGCCCGCCGACGCGCTGCTGCTGGCGCTCGACCAGATCACGGACCCGCACAATGTCGGGGCGATCGTGCGCACCGCCGCGGCCTTCGGGGTCGCCGGGATCGTCACCACGGCGCGCCACGCGCCGGGCGCCACTGGAGTCCTGGCGAAATCCGCCTCCGGCGGCCTGGAGCACGTGCCCTTCGTGACCGTCCGGAACCTCGCCGAGGCCCTGATCGCCCTGGGCGAGCGCGGCTTCACCCGGGTCGGCCTCGATTCGGACGCGCCCGAGAGCCTCGACGCGCTGACGATCGCGCGGCCGCTGGTGATCGTGCTGGGTGCCGAGGGCAAGGGCCTGCGCGAGCGGACCCGGGGCTGCTGCGACGTCCTGGCCCGGATCCCCTTCTCGGGCGCGATCCGCAGCCTCAACGTCTCGAACGCCGCCGCTATCACCCTCTACGCCCTCGGCCGCGCGAGAGACTGACAGGGGAGCGACAGGAACCCGCCGGGGCCGTGACGGACGCGCGACGGGGACGCGGCCGGACCGGCACCCGATCGGTCCCGGCGAGACACGTTCGGAAACACGGAACCGCCACCGGAAGCCCTTCTTCCGCCTAGGCAATCTTCGCAACTTCCCGTAGAATAAGTCGCGAGGGGGGCGTCGTCTCGAGGGCTGCGCCGGATGTTGGACGATGCGTTTACCTACGGCGGCTGGGTCCTCGGCCTGATCGCCGTCGGCGTGTGGATCTGGCTCGCGCGGCGCGCCTTCCCGAGCTTCGAATCCTTCGTGACGGGCTTCGACGACGAGCTCCAGCTCGGCGCCAGCCCGGAGGAGCGCGCGCGCAGCGCGCGCTGGCGTCAGGTCCGTCAGGCCGCCATGGCCCTGACGGCCGTCGCGGCCCTGTGTCTGTCGATCGGCTTCGCGATTCCCGACTGATTCTCGACTGATTCCCGACGGGGCCGGAAACCCGGAGGCGATCCGGCCCGGATCCCGCGCTGAAGCCCCGGGGTTTCGGGCGTGCACCGTCCCCGTGCCCTCTCGCGGCCGGCGCGGGGCCTTCGTGGCGGTGGGCTCGTTCGGCCTCGAAGCCCTGGATCGCCGTGCCGCCCAGGGAGCGCGGCGTGTCGTGGCGGCCGCAAGCCCGTCATCGGTTCCCCGGGCCGCCTGGCGCCGAGACGGTTCCCGACACCGCCAGGGGGCTCGACCCGCCGGAAGCCTCTCTTCAGGCCGCGCGGACCCGGGCCAGGAAGCCTTCGACGGCGCCGCGCAGGTCGCCCGCCTGCCGGGACAGGTCGGCCGCCGCCCGCAGCACCTGGGCGGAGCCCTGGCTCGCCGTGCCGGCCGCCGCGCCGACACCCGCCATGTGGCCCGAGACGCCGCGTGTGTCCTGCGAGGTCTGCGCGGTGGTCCGGGCGATCTCCGCGGTGGCCGCGCCCTGCTGCTCGACCATGGCGGCGATCTCGGCGCCGATCCGCGCGAGGTCGCGGATCACCGCCGTGATGCCGCCGATCGACCGGACCGAGGCCTCGGTCGATCCGGTGATCTCCGCGACCTTGCCGGCGATCTCCTCGGTGGCCCTGGCGGTCTGCTCCGCGAGCGTCTTGACCTCGGCGGCCACCACCGCGAAGCCGCGGCCGGCCTCCCCGGCGCGGGCCGCCTCGATGGTGGCGTTGAGCGCCAGCAGGTTGGTCTGGCCGGCGATCTGCGAGATGATCGCGACGATCTCCCCGATGCTGCCGGCCGCCTGGGCGAGGCGGTGGACTTCTCCGGCCATGCCGTCGGCGCTCCGCGTGGCGTTCGCCGCGAGGTCCGCCGAGGACCCGACCTGCACGCCGATCTCCCGGACCGAGGCGGTGAGCTCCTCGGTGGCCGCCGCCACCGTGTCGGCCGAGCGGGCGGCCGAATCGGCCGACACCGCCACCGCCCGACTCAGATCGGTCGTGTCCTGGGCGGCCCGCGCCATCCCGTGCGCGGAGGCCTCCAGCTGGGCCGCCGCCGCCGAGACGGCCTCGACGATCCCGCCGACCTGGCGCTCGAAGCTGTCGGCGAGGCCGAGGGCGGCCGCGCGCTGGGCCGCCGCGGTCTCGGCGGCGAGCCGCTCCTGCGCGGCCCGGGCCGCCCGGCGCTCGGCGACGCTGTCGCGGAACGCCAGGGCGGCCGCGGCGATCGCCCGGACCTCGCGCGGCCCGCCGGTCGGGATGGTCAGGTCGGCCGTGCCCGCGTCCCGGCCGATCGCGGTCAGCACCCCGGCCATCCGGGAGAGCGGCCGGGCGATGGCCGTGCCGAGCCAGACCGCGAGGCCGGCCGAGAGGGCGAACAGGGCGAGCCCGCCGGCGGCCCAGAGGGCCAGCATCCGCTCGGCGCGGGCGTGCGCCGCCCCCGCGGCCGCCACCAGGTCGGCGGTGAGCCGATCCTCCACGCCCTTGAGGGCGTCGATCCGCTGCGAGGCGAGGCGGAACCACCCCGGCGCGTCGCGGAAGGCCGGGGGCGTCCCCGGCATCGTCTCCTGCACGCCCGCGCGCAGGCGGGCGACCGCGCGGGACGGCTCGGTCGCCTCCGCGGCGTCGAGCAGGCTCGCCTGCCCCGCTTCGGCGCCGGCCCGGAACAGGCCGGCATAGGCCGCCTGGTCGGCCGCGAGGGTCGCGAGGCGGCGGGCGGCCGCGAGGTCGAGGGTGCCGGAGGCGAAGACCGCCGAGGCGGCGGCCCGCTCCTGGCCGGCGGCCTCCTTCAGCGCCAGGAAGGCCGCGTAGGCGTTCGCCCGGGCGGCGAGGCCGGCCTCGTCGATCGCGCCGCCCATGGCCCGCACCAGGCCGAGCCCCTCCCCGATCAGGCCCGTGTAGTAGGCCACGGCCTGCGGCGGGGCCGCCGTCAGGGCGTCGACCGCCCGGCGCTGCGCGGCCAGCCCGGTCAGCGCCCGCGCGAAGCCCTCACCGCGCGCCTGGAAGACCGGCCCGAAGCCCGTCGCGGCCTTCATGGCCTCGGGAAGCCCGGCGAGGGCCGCGTCGGTGCGCACGCGCTGGGCCGCCAGTTCCGGGCCGAACTGCGCGCCCTTCGCGCCCAGGAACAGGCTCGAGGCGCCGCGCTCCCGCTGGGCCTCGTGCACGAAGGCGCTGATCCGGGAGGCGAGGCCGACCAGGCCCTCCACCCGGCCCATCTCGGCGCGGCGCGCCCACTGGTCCGACACGGCGAGGCCCGCCGCCCCCGCGAAGGCGAGGCACGGGGCGAGCGCCACCGCCAGGATGCGGGCGCGGAGCGAGGCGAGGATCGGCATCGGAAGTTCTGGAACCGTCCGGCGGGAGATGCGCCACCTTCCGGCCAAGTCATAAAGATCCGGTTATGTGGTCGCGCCCATATTCGGCACCGGTTTGCCCAATCAGGCGGCGTTTTGAGTCGTATCTGCCAATTCCGCGTGCAGATCACCCCAGGTCTTCAGCGCGCGGATGACCGGATCGAGGGACCGCCCCCGCTCGGTCAGGCTGTATTCCACCTTCGGAGGAACCTCGGCGTAGACCGTCCGGGTGATCAGGCCGTCGGCTTCCATTTCGCGCAGCTGGTTGGTGAGCATGCGCTGGGTCACGCTGGCGAGGCGCCGCCGGATCTCGTTGAAGCGCAGGGTCCCCTCCAGCAGGTGGTAGAGGATCACGCCCTTCCACTTGCCGTCGATGAGCCGGAGCGTCGCCTCGACGGCGCAGCCGGGGCTGCAGGCGCCCGTGTGGCGGCGGGTGCGGGGCATGGGCTGTCTCCGACGGTATCATTTCCGGCACTAGTGGCGTTTTATGTGCGTACTTGCGGCCCGTGAAGGCGGGCGGCATCTCCTGCGGCGACACTCCGAGGAGATCACCATGCGCGCCGTCGGCTACCGCAAGTCCCTGCCGATCACCGATCCCGAGGCCCTGGTCGACCTCGACCTGCCCCAGCCCGAGCCCGGCCCGCGCGACCTGCTGGTGAAGGTCGAGGCGGTCTCGGTGAACCCGGTCGACACCAAGGTCCGGCGGCGGGCCGAGCCGGAGGAAGGCGGCACCAAGGTGCTCGGCTGGGACGCGGCCGGCACCGTCGTCGCCGCCGGCGCGGAGGTCCAGGGTTTCGCCGCGGGCGACGCGGTGTTCTACGCGGGCGACCTCACCCGGCCGGGGACGAACGCCGAATACCATTGCGTCGATGCCCGCATCGTCGGGCACAAGCCGGAGAGCCTCGACTGGGCGCAGGCCGCCGCCCTGCCGCTCACCGCGATCACCGCCTGGGAGACCCTGTTCGACCGGCTCGACGTGGACAAGCCGGTGCCGGGCGCGGCCCCGGCGATCCTGATCGTCGGCGGCGCGGGGGGCGTCGGCTCGGTGGCGATCCAGCTCGCCCGGGAACTCACCGACCTCACCGTGATCGCCACCGCGTCGCGGCCTGAGACGGCGGCCTGGTGCCGCGACCTCGGCGCCCACCACGTGGTCGACCATTCCAGATCCCTGGCGGCGGAGGTGGCGGCCCTGGGGATCGGCGCGCCGGGTCTCGTCTTCTCCACGACCAACACCGACGCCCACCTCGCCGCGATCGTGGAGCTGATCGCCCCGCAGGGCCGCCTCGCCCTGATCGACGATCCGGAGCGCCTCGACGTCGGGCTCCTCAAGCGCAAGAGCCTGTCGCTGCACTGGGAGTTCATGTTCACCCGCTCGATGTTCGCCACCGCCGACATCGCCGCCCAGGGGGCGCTCCTCGACGAGATATCCCGCCTCGTTGATTCCAGGCGCCTGCGCACCACCCTGGGGGAGCATTACGGGCGGATCGACGCCGCGAACCTGCGGCGCGCCCACGCGCTGGTCGAGAGCGGGCGCGCCAGGGGGAAGATCGTGCTCGAAGGGTTTTCCGATTGAGGAGGACGTGATGGCGGACGCGGCGGGGACCGGCCTCTTCGACGTGACGGCGCTGGCGGCGGGTCTGCCCGACAGCGCCGAGACCCTCCTGGTCGACACCTTCCTGACCGACCGGGAGGCGGCGAGCGCCCGGGTGTTCCGGATCTACCGGCCGACCCCGCCGCACTATCACGCCACCTGCGACGAGTACCTCTACTGCCTCTCGGGCCGGGGCCGGGTCTGGCTGGGCGATCCGGCCGCCGAGACGGCGTTCGGCCCGGGCCAGCTCCTGTTCTTCGAGAAGGGCACGGTCCACGCGATGCCGGTGCTCGAGCCCGGGGACCCGGTGGTGTTCCTGTCGATCGACACGCCCCGGCGGGCGCCGACCGACATCGTCTTCGTGAACCCGGAGGACGGGACGCCCGCCACCTTCATGGCGCGCAACGCCGAGGCGTGAGGGGTCACACCCGCAGGGACCGGCCGGCCGCCGCCACGCCGAGGAGCAGCGCCGCCACGATCAGCAGGGACGCGGGCAGGCCGAGCGCCTGCGCGGCGAAGCCGATCAGCGCGGGCCCCGCCAGCACCCCGGCATAGCCCAGCGTCGTCACCGCCGGCACCGCCACGCGCGCGGGCATCGCGGTCTGGCGCCCCGCCGCCGTGAACAGGACCGGGACGATGTTGGCGCAGCCCGCCCCGACCAGGGCGTAGCCGGCGAGCGCCGCCTCCCAGGCCAGGATGACGACCGAGAGCGCGAGGCCGGCCGCCGCCAGCAGGCCGCCGAGGATCACCACGGGCCGCCGGCCGAGGCGGGCCACGATCGCATCCCCGCCGAGCCGGCCGGCCGTCATGGTGACCGAGAAGGAGGCGTAGCCGAGCGCCGCCCAGGCCGGATCGAGCCCGCGCTGCTGGATCAGGAACACCGCGCTCCAGTCGAGGGCCGAGCCCTCGGTCAGGAACACCACGAAGCAGAGCAGGCCCAGTACCAGCACCGGGCCGCGGGGCAGCGCGAAGGCGGGCCCGCCGCTTCCCCCTGTCCCGCCGGCCGGAAGGATGCCCGGCCAGGCGGCCGCGAACAGGGCCACGATGCCGGCGACCAGGATCAGCACGCTCCAGCCGGCGCCCAGGCCGGTGCCCATCAGGACGCTGGCCAGCAGCGCCCCCAGGATGCAGCCGAGGCTGTAGAGGCCGTGGAAGCCCGACATCATCGGGCGCCCGGCGGCGCGCTCCACCGCGACGGCCTGCAGGTTCATGACGCAGTCCACCGCCCCCATCCCGGCCCCGAACAGCAGCAGCGCCCCGGTGAGCGGCACGAGCCCGGAGCCCACGGCCAGCACCGGCAGGGCGAGGCCGATCGCGAGCGTGCCGGCGAGCAGGACCGGCCGGAAGCCGAGCCGCGCGGCCGCGGCCCCGGCGCTCGGCATCGCCAGGATCGAGCCGACGCCGAAGGTGAGGAGCAGCAGGCCGAGCCCCGCCGCGTCGAGGCCGGCGCGGTCCTTCACCAGCGGCACCAGGGGCGCCCAGGTGGCGTTGGCGATGCCCACGATCAGGAACAGCAGCCGCGTGGACAGGCGCTGCTGGGTGGCCGTGCGGTCGTCGGAACCGCGGAGGGCGGCCGGATCGGTCGCGTCGCATGCTGGCATCGATACCTGTCGGGATGTGGATCTGAGGGCGGGATACGGCGACGTGGATCTCGGCGCCCGCGGTGCAACACCGAAGGTGGGCCAAGGTTTGGCGAATCGAGCTACGGCGAAGCTGGGGCCACCGGACTCCGATCGCGGCCGCTGGCTCCACCGCGTCATCGCTTCGCTGCGCTCGCGAAGACGGTCGCGCGTTCACCGAGCGGTTGCCGACGTACGCGTTTCGTTCTAGCAAGGGCGGCGCATGACGGGCCTGCGTCCCGCCGGCCGCATCTTGCCGCGGGCCCCCTCGGGCTCGACATGAGCCGGAGCGGCGGCTGGCCCGCGCGCGAATCCGTCCGATTTCGTCGATGCCTCGGTCGACGCCTCGAAAGACCGCCGCCCTCATGGCCAAAGCCCAAGCTGGAAGTCGTGCCGCAAGCCGCGTCGGTGCTGCCCAAGCCGCACCGAAAGCTGCCGCCAAAGCGCCTTCCAAGACGGCTCCGAAAGCCCCGGCGACGGCCAAGGCGCCCCAGTCCAAGGCGCCCGAGTCCAAGCCGGTTCGCGCGAAATCCAGCTCCCCCGGCGCGCGGAACGAAGCCGCCATCGACGCCAAGCTGGAGGCCCTGTTCGACGCCGCGCCGGCCCCCGTCGAGGACCGGCGGGTCATCGCGATCCGCGGCGCCCGGGAGCACAATCTCAAGAACGTCGACCTGACCATCCCGCGGGACAAGCTCGTGGTCTTCACCGGGCTCTCGGGCTCGGGCAAGTCGTCGCTCGCCTTCGACACGATCTACGCGGAGGGGCAGCGCCGCTACGTCGAGTCGCTCTCGGCCTATGCCCGCCAGTTCCTGGAGATGATGTCCAAGCCCGACGTCGACCAGATCGACGGGCTGTCGCCGGCGATCTCGATCGAGCAGAAGACCACCTCGAAGAACCCCCGCTCGACCGTGGGGACGGTGACCGAGATCTACGACTACATGCGCCTGCTCTGGGCGCGGGTCGGCATCCCCTACTCGCCGGCCACCGGCCTGCCGATCGAGAGCCAGACCGTCCAGCAGATGGTCGACCGGGTGCTGGAGCTGCCGGAGAAGACCCGGCTCTACCTGCTGGCGCCCGTGGTCCGCGGGCGGAAGGGCGAGTACCGCAAGGAGATCGCCGAATATCAGAAGAAAGGCTTCCAGCGGCTGCGCGTGAACGGCGAATACTACGCCATCGACGATGTGCCCAAGCTCGACAAGAAGTTCAAGCACGACATCGACGTGGTGGTGGACCGGATCGTGGTCCGGGCCGATATCGGCTCGCGGCTGGCCGAGTCCTTCGAGACCGCGCTGGAACTCGCCGACGGCGTCGCCGAGATCGTGTTCGCCGACGCCCCCGAGGGCGAGGCGCCGCGGACCGTCACCTTCTCGTCGCGCTTCGCCTGCCCGGTCTCGGGCTTCACCATCGCGGAGATCGAGCCGCGGCTGTTCTCGTTCAACAACCCGTTCGGCGCCTGCCCGACCTGCAGCGGCATCGGCCACGAGATGCGGATCGATCCCGAGCTGGTGATCTCCGACCCTGGCTTAAGCCTGAAGCGCGGCGCGGTCGGCCCCTGGGCGAAGTCGACCTCGCCCTATTACGGCCAGACGCTCGAGGCGCTCGCCGAGCATTTCGGCTTCAAGACGGGCGTCCCCTGGCAGAGCCTGTCGGAGACGGCCCGCGCCATCGTGCTCTACGGCTCGGGCAAGCAGGCGGTGCGCTTCGCCTACGACGACGGCTTGCGCAAGTACACGGTCAACAAGCCCTTCGAGGGCGTGATCCCGAACCTGGAGCGCCGCTACAAGGAGAGCGACTCGGACGCCGTGCGCGAGGAGATCGGGCGCTTCATGAGCGAGACGCCCTGCGCCGCCTGCGGCGGCAAGCGGCTGAAGCCCGAGGCTCTGGCCGTGAAGGTCGCCATGGCGGACATCGCCGACGTGACCGCCCTCTCGGTCTCCGAGGCGCACCGCTGGTTCTCGGACCTGCCCGGGAAGCTGACCGCGAAGCAGAACGAGATCGCGGTCCGGATCCTGAAAGAGATCCGCGACCGGCTGAGCTTCCTGGTGGATGTCGGCCTGGAATACCTGACGCTCGCCCGCGGCTCCGGCTCGCTCTCGGGCGGCGAGAGCCAGCGCATCCGCCTCGCCTCGCAGATCGGCTCCGGCCTGACCGGCGTGCTCTACGTGCTGGACGAGCCCTCGATCGGCCTGCACCAGCGCGACAACGAGCGGCTGCTCGGCACGCTCAAGCGCCTGCGCGACCTCGGCAACTCGGTGATCGTGGTCGAGCACGACGAGGACGCGATCCTGCAGGCCGATTACGTGGTCGATGTCGGCCCGGGCGCCGGCATCCACGGCGGCGAGATCATCGCGCAGGGCACCCCCGCGGAGGTGCTGGCGAACCCCGCCTCGCTCACCGCCAAGTATCTCACCGGCGCGATGGCGGTGCGCACCCCGACCGCCCGCCGCAAGGGCCGGAAGGGCAAGCTCGGCCTGTTCGGCGCGCGGGGCAACAATCTCAAGGACGTGGACGTCGAGATCCTGCTCGGCACCTTCACGTGCATCACCGGCGTCTCGGGGGGCGGCAAGTCCACCCTGGTGATCGACACCCTCTACAAGGCCGTCGCCAAGAAGCTGAACGGCGCCCTGGAGCACCCGGCCCCCTACGGGCGGCTGGAGGGGCTGGAGCACCTCGACAAGGTCATCGACATCGACCAGTCGCCGATCGGGCGCACGCCGCGCTCGAACCCCGCCACCTATATCGGCGCCTTCACGCCGATCCGCGACTGGTTCGCGGGCCTCCCCGAGGCCAAGGCGCGGGGCTACCAGCCCGGGCGCTTCTCGTTCAACGTCAAGGGCGGGCGCTGCGAGGCCTGCTCGGGCGACGGCGTCATCAAGATCGAGATGCACTTCCTGCCGGACGTCTACGTCACCTGCGACGTCTGCAAGGGCAAGCGCTACGACCGCGAGACCCTGGAGGTGAAGTACCGGGGCAAGTCCATCGCCGACGTGCTCGACTCCACCGTCGAGGAGGCGGCCGAGCTGTTCAAGGCGGTGCCGGCGATCCGCGACAAGCTCGAGACCCTGAAGCGGGTCGGCCTGCACTACGTCCATGTCGGCCAGCAGGCCACCACCCTGTCGGGGGGCGAGGCGCAGCGCGTGAAGCTCTCCAAGGAGCTGTCGAAGCGCGCCACCGGCCGCACCCTCTACATCCTCGACGAGCCGACCACCGGCCTGCACTTCCACGACGTCGCCAAGCTCATGGAGGTGCTCCACGAGCTGGTCGACCAGGGCAACACCGTGGTGGTGATCGAGCACAACCTCGAAGTGATCAAGACCGCCGACTGGGTGATCGACATGGGTCCCGAGGGCGGCGACGGCGGCGGCCGGGTGGTGGCGCAGGGCACGCCGGAAGAGATCGCCCGCGCCAAGGCCAGCCATACCGGCCGGTTCCTGCGCGAGGTGCTGGAGCGGCGGCCCGCCTCACCCGCGAGCCGCGGTCGCGCCGCGGAGTAGCGGGGCGGCGGAGGGGGGCGGACCTTCCGGGGGCGGGCATCGCACGCACCGGCGACCGTGCCGGACGCGCCCCCGCCCGTGCAGTGCGGGCGCGGGTCCGACGCGACGGATCACCCGCTCCCGGGCCGGCGCGGCAGTTTCTGCCGGGTCTCGGCCGGACCCCGCGCCCGCGGACGGTGATTCGAGCGGCCGGATCCGGCTCCGGACCCGCCGCCGACCGGCTCGGAGCCGGATCCCGGCCCGCGCGTCCGGACCGGCGGCCTGCCCGATCACCTTCCCGCCTTTGCCGGATTCTCCCGCGGCCCGGGCCGGCAACAGCTTGACCGTTCAACGATATTTTGCCGAAACCGCGATCCGAGCAGGGTCTGTGGACAGTGTTGCATCGCCGCAAAAATGCGGCTTTTGCGCAACGGTTCGGCCGGTTGTGGCGTTTCGGCGAGCATTCCACTGTCTTTCCGCAGGTCTCTGTAGAATAGTCGCAGACGTTGAGACGGGCAGGCTCCGTGGGGGCGCTCGGCAGGTCCGAAGCCGGCAGCCGCGATAGGCGAGCAGACCGGCAGGGAAGTGCCGAATGCGGGACGGACGCCGTATGACCTTGGGAAGGAATGAGAAAATGATGAAGAACTGGCTCGCGGCCGGCACGGTCGCGCTCACGGTCGGCATGACCTCGACGATCGCGCAGGCGCAGACCACGACGGTTCCGGGCGAGCAGGTCGGCCTCGCCGTCGGCGCGCCGCTGCCGGAGGGTCTCTACGCGATCAACACGTTCACCTATCGCCGCACCGATGGCCGGAACGATCCCGACACGGCCGTCAACATCCCGGTCCTGGTCTGGTCGACCCCGTTCGTGCCGTTCGGCGGCCGCGTCGAGCTGCTCGTGGCGCCCCCGACCGTGTTCGCCTTCACCCGCAACCCGGCGGGCGTGCGAAACAAGGACATCTCGATCAACGTCGGCACCTTCGTCGGCGGCATCTGGGCCTTCGACCTCGGCAACAACTTCGGCGTCAGCTTGCTCGGCGGCGCCTACCTGAACGACCTGAACGGCGATCGCGGCTCGATCATCACCGCGAACGGCACGACGGCCACCCCGGTCCTGCCGCAGCTCTCCTCCAACACCTACCGCTTCGGCGTCGCCGGCAGCTACACGGGTGACGGCTGGAACCTGACTGCCAACCTGACCGCCAACATCTACGACTCGCCCGGCCGCTTCCCCGGCCAGGTCGGCGCCGCCATCGGCCCGATCCGCCTGTCGGACTCGCTGAACTTCGACCTCACGGCGACCAAGAAGTTCGGCAACTTCGAGATCGGTCCGATCGCCTACGGCACCTACAACTTCGACATCAGCCAGGCCAGCGCGGCGGCCGGCAACCGCGGCCGCTTCGCCATCGGCGGCCTCATCGGCTACGACTTCAAGATCTTCACCGTCCAGGCCTACGTCGCCCGCGACGTCGTGACCGGCCTGCAGACCACCAACGCGTTCGGCCGCAGCCGCAGCGATTACTCCACCGACGGCTGGATCCGGTTCATCGTGCCGCTCTACTCGCCGACCCCGGCCGCCGCGCCGGTCCCGGCACCGCTGGTCCGCAAGTACTGAGATCCTTCCGAGACACCGGGCTCCCCGCCGCCGCGCGGCGGGGGCTCCCGGATCTCCGACAGGCCGTCCTCCGGGACGGCGCGCCGCCCGGCTCCGCCGGGCGGTTTTTCTTTGTGCCGGTGCCGCCGCGGGCCGCACCCGGCCGCCCCGGGCGGGCCCGTGCCACGGGTCGCAGCCGGCCGCGGGTGACGCGGGCGGCGCGGACATCCTATGGTGTGCCGATGGCGCGGCTCCGGGGCCGACCGGAGCGCAGGCGGACGAGCCGAAGGATTGTCATGGCGACGCAGGGCGAGTGGAAGATCCCCGCGCAGGCCCAGCCCAGGCCCGCGGATTACGGCTACGACCTCGACCGGGCGCTCTCCGCGGTCCTGGCCCTGTCGGCGCGGATCCCGGACAGCGCGTTCACGGCCGAGACGCTCGGCACCGAGCGCGCCGGCAACGGCGTGGTGATCCGCGAGGACGGGCTGGTGCTCACCATCGGCTACCTCGTCACCGAGGCCGAGAGCGTCTGGCTCACCACCCGGGACGGCCGCTCGGTGCCCGGCCACGTCCTCGGCTTCGACGCCGCCACGGGCTTCGGCCTGGTCCAGGCGCTCGGCGATCTCGGCGTGCCGGCCCTCCCGCTCGGCCACTCGGCCGGGCTGAAGACCGGCGACCGGGCCGTGCTGGCCGGGGCGGGCGGGCGCCAGCGCTGCGTTGCCGTCGAGGTCGTGGCCCGGCAGGAATTCGCCGGCTACTGGGAGTACGTCCTCGACGAGGCCCTGTTCACCGCCCCCGCGCACCCGCACTGGGGCGGGACCGCGCTGATCGGCCCCCAGGGCGACCTGCTGGGCATCGGCTCGCTGCAGCTGCAGCAGGGCGGCGGCGGCGCGGCGCGGCCGATCAACATGGTCGTGCCCATCGATCTGCTGACGCCGATCCTCGAGGACCTCGCCACGCGCGGGCGGGCCGACCGGCCGCCCCGCCCCTGGCTCGGCCTCTACGCCACCGAGAGCGAGGAGGGCATCGTCGTGATGGGCCTCGCCGATAACGGCCCGGCCGAGACCGGCGGCCTCCAGGCCGGCGACGTGATCGAGGCGGTGGCCGGCGAGCCGGTGGCCGACCTCGCCGCCCTGTTCCGGAGCGTCTGGGCCCTGGGTGAGGCCGGGGTGCGGGTCCCCCTCACGATCCGCCGGGAGGGGCGCGGCGTGAAGCTCGCCCTCATCTCCGGGGATCGGGAGCGGTTCCTGCGCACGCCCTCGCTGCACTGAGGCCGCGACCCGGAGCGTGCAACCTTCGCGCTCCGAGCGGCGTTGCCGCGGCGCCGTCGCGGGCCTGTACCGGACACAACCTACGGCTCAGCGACGGTTCAGGTGGCGGGACCGAATCTCGAACGACCGGCTCCCGATCCGCCGGAAACGTTGAGGAGATCCAGTCATGACGATTCTGAGCGCACCGCGCGCGAAGGCACTCGTGATGGCCGCCGCGATCGCCGGCGGCCTCGGGCTCGCGGGGTCTGCCGAGGCGGCCGGGGGCTGCGGCCCCGGCTTCCATCCCAATCCGTGGGGCATCTGCCGGCCGAACTGGGGCCCCCGGCCCTACGGCTACTGGCGGCGCCCGGTCTATTACGGCGGGTACGGCGGTTACTACCGGCCGCGGCCCTTCTACCGGCCCTACGGCTTCTACGGGCCGCGCCCGTTCTACTGAGCCCCCGTCCGAGTTCGTCAGACGGCATGCAGGGCGTCCCGCCGACCGGCGGGGCGCCCTTCGCGCGTGCGGAAGGCCCTTCTTCGCTCTGCATGCGCACAAAGAATGACCATCCAGAAACCTTGCCGGTTTCTTAAGCCGGTTATGCGATTTTCGCAGGTCTGGTGCTTGACCTTACGACTCCTGCTGCGCTGCGGCGCGATTATATGTGCGTTGCACCAACAAGAGGCAGCGATGCGCAATGGGGCGCCATCGTCTGCCCGAGCAGAGGTCACAGCACACCATGTCCGCCGCCCGTAGCGTCCTGAGCCGCGTCCGCGCCTATCTCCGGTACCGCGACACCGTCACCCAGCTGTCCCGCCTGTCGGACCGCGATCTTGCCGATCTCGGCATCAACCGCAGCGAGATCCGCGGCGTCGCCCGCGTCTGATCCCCGCGTCCGCGCCACAGCGCCCGAGACGAATGCCTCGAAGGACCGCCGCCCGTTGATCCGGACGGCGGTCCTTCGCTATTCTCGGACATGACACAGACCATCCACATCGTCGGCGGCGGCCTCGCCGGATCCGAGGCCGCCTGGCAGGTGGCCGAAGCCGGGCACCGCGCCGTGATCCACGAGATGCGCCCGGTGCGCGGCACCGAGGCGCACCGCACCGACGGGCTGGCCGAGCTCGTCTGCTCCAACTCGTTCCGGTCGGACGACCCCGAGGGCAACGCCGTCGGGCTGCTGCACCAGGAGATGCGCTCCTTGAGCTCGCTGATCATGCGGGCGGCCGACGCCAACCAGGTGCCGGCGGGCGGGGCGCTGGCGGTCGACCGCGAGGGCTTCTCCGCCGCGGTGACCCGGGCCCTGGAGCAGCACCCGAACGTCACCCTCGTCCGCGGGGAGGTCGAGGGCCTGCCGCCGGAGGAATGGGGCCCCTGCATCGTCGCCACCGGCCCGCTCACCGCGCCGGCGCTGGCCGAGGGCATCCGCGGGCTCACCGGCGCCGAGTCGCTGGCCTTCTTCGACGCGATCGCGCCGATCGTCCACCGCGACTCGATCGACATGGACGTGGCGTGGTTCCAGTCCCGCTACGACAAGCCGGGACCCGGCGGCACGGGCGCGGACTACCTCAACTGCCCGATGACCCGGGAGCAGTACGACGCCTTCGTGGCCGCCCTCGTGGCGGGCGAGAAGATCGGGTTCAAGCAGTGGGAGGGCACGCCCTATTTCGACGGCTGCCTGCCCGTCGAGGTCATGGCCGAGCGCGGCCCCGAGACGCTGCGCCACGGGCCGATGAAGCCCGTGGGGCTCACCAATCCCCGCGACCCGCTGGTCAAGCCCTGCGCGATCGTGCAGCTGCGCCAGGACAACGCGCTGGGCACCCTGTACAACATGGTCGGCTTCCAGACGAAGCTGACCTACGCCGAGCAGGTGCGGGTCTTCCGCATGATCCCCGGCCTGGAGCGGGCCGAGTTCGCCCGCCTCGGCGGCCTGCACCGCAACACCTACCTCGACAGCCCGCGCCTCCTCGACGCCACCCTCCGGCTGCGGGCCCGTCCGACCTTGCGCTTCGCCGGGCAGATCACCGGCTGCGAGGGCTACGTCGAGAGCGCCGCGGTCGGGCTGATGGCCGGCCGCTTCGCCGTCGCGGAGGCGGCCGGCGCCCCCCTCGCCCCCCTGCCCCAGAGCACGGCCCTCGGCGCGCTCATCGCCCACATCACCGGCGGCCACCTGATGGCGGACGGGGAGGCCAACGCCCCGCGCTCGTTCCAGCCGATGAACGTGAATTTCGGCCTGTTCCCGCCGCTCGAGCGGGCCCCCCGCAACGAGACCGGCCGGCGCCTGCGCGGGCCCGAGAAGGCGGCGCTGAAGAAGCGCGCGCTCACCGACCGGGCCCGGGCCGATCTCGCCGCCTGGCTGGAGGGCGCGGGGGGTGGCGCGCAGGGCGCGGCCTCGAGACCTGCGGCGGCGGAATAGCGGGCCGCACGGGGCTTGCACCGCCGGAGGCCTCTCCACGTGGCCGCCTCACTCGGCCTCAACACTTGGCCTCAACACTCGGCCTCATCGCCTGGGCTCACCATGACCGCGATCGACACCCGGGCCTTCCTGGCCGACCTGTACGAACTGCGCGAGATCGGCCGGTTCCGCACCGGCGTCCACCGGCCGACCTTCTCGGCCGACGACATGGAATCCCGGCGCTGGCTGATGGCCCGGCTCGAGGCCTGCGGCCTGGAGGCCTCCATCGACGGGATCGGCAACGTGCTCGGGCGCCACCGCGGGCCGGGCCCGCACCTGCTGGTCGGCAGCCACATCGAGACGCAGAACGAGGCCGGCTGGCTCGACGGGGCGCTGGGCGTCGTGGCCGGGGTCGCTCTGGCCCGCGCCGGGCTGCCCGTCGACGTCGTCGCCTTCGCGGACGAGGAGGGGCACTTCTCGGGGGGCTTCCTGGGCAGCCGCTCGGCGATCGGCGACCTGACCGAGGCCGAGATCGACGAGGCCCGCAACCGCACCGACGGCACGCCGCTCCGCGCGGCGCTCGCGAGCGCCGGCCTCGCCGGCCTGCCCCGGACGCGGCTCGACCCGGACCGCTACCGCGGCTTCCTCGAGATGCACATCGAGCAGGGCACGCAGCTCGAATCCGCCGGCCTGCATCTCGGCGTGGTGAGCGGCATCGTGGCGATCTGGCAGTTCCGGATCGACTTCGCCGGCAACCAGGACCACGCGGGCGGCACCACCATGGCGGAGCGCCGGGACGCGGGTCTCTCGGCGGTGCGGCTGCTCGCGGCGATCGACCGGGAATTCCCGAAGGTCTGCGGGCCGCGCAGCACCTGGACCACGGGACGGATCACCCTGGATCCCGGCGGCTTCAGCATCATCCCGGGGCGGGCCGAGGTGTATTTCCAGTTCCGCGACGTGGCGATGCCCGTGCTGGAGCGGATGGAGGCCTGCCTGGAGGCGCTGGTGCGGGACTCGAACCGGCGCGAGCGCTGCCCGGCCACGCTGACGGCCCTGGCCAAGGCGATCCCCGCCCCCTGCGACCCGGCCCTGATGCGCGCCCTCTCGGAGGCGGCCGAGAGCGTCTGCCCCGGCGGGTGGCAGGTGATGCCGTCGGGGGCCGGGCACGACGCCCAGAACGTCGCCCGGATCCTGCCGGCCGCGATGCTGTTCGTGCCCTCGATCGGCGGCATCAGCCACCACTGGGCGGAGGATACCAGCGACGCCGACCTCGCCCTCGGCGTGCGGGCTCTCGGCGACGCGGCGGCGCGGGTGCTGGCGGGCTGAGCGTGCCGCCCCGGACGCCCCGGCGCGGGGCGCGTCCCGGCGGGCGCCCGGCCTCAGGTGCCTGGGCTCAGGCGCCCGGCACCAGCGACCGGATCGGGATCAGCTCCGGCCGGTATTCCTGCATGCCCCCGGCGATCCGCTCCTCGACGGCGTCGATGAACGTCTCCGGGTCGGTGATCGAGCACTGGCGCAGGTCCCAGAAGGCGTAGCGCCACCATTGCACCTTCAGGTAGCGCTCGATCAGCGCGTCCGGGAAGCGCATCTTCACGATCCGGGCGGGGCTGCCGGCCACGATCGCGTAGGGCGGCACGTCCTTGGTCACCACCGCCATGGCGCCGATCACCGCCCCGTCGCCGATCGTGATGTCGGGCATCAGGAAGGCGCCGTGGCCGATATAGACGTCGTTGCCGATGCGCACGCGCTTGGGCCAGAGATACGGGCCGGAGATCTCGTAATCCTCCGCCCGCGGGTCGATGCGGTCGAACACGGCCGAGTGGTGCGTGTAGAACAGCGGCGAGGTCGAGCCGCACTGGACCGGGTGGCTGCCGCGCCCGACCTGGACGCTCTCGCCGATCGAGCAGTAGCGGGCGATGTCGGCCCCGAAATAGTAGCCGCTGACCGCGTACGAGAACGCCCCCATGGTGAGGCAGTAATCGACGCCCATCCACTTGATGCTGCACGGCGGCTCGAAGACGCAATCCTCCGGCAGGCCGAACGGGGCCGGGTGCAGCACCGAGATGCCGCGGCGCAGCATCTCCTGCTTCATGTCCTCGTTGACGGAGATCATGCGGCGTCCTCGTCGCTGGGGTGCCCGGTCCCGGCCGGCGCCGGGTCCAAGCCGTAATAGTCGCCCATCAGGTCGCCGTAGGTGGCGGCCCGGATCGGCACGGTGAGCCGGCCCGCGGCCGAGACGTCGATGGCGAGCAGGCGGTCGTTGAAGGCGGCCGGATCGGTGGCCAGCGCGCCGGGGAGCAGGTGCCCGTTCGGGTAGGCGCGCAGCCGCTCGGCCGGCGCGCCGAGGTCGAAGGCCGCCACCGGCAGGCCGGTGCGCAGCGCCAGGGTCAGCGCGTACGAGTAGGTCTCGGGCCAGATCGCCGGCAGCAGCACGAGGTCGGCCGAGAGCCGCCAGACCAGGTCCAGGGCCTCGTGGTCCCCGGAATAGCGCCCGGTCTGGGCGACCCCGACGCGCTCCAGGCCGATCGCCAGGGCCGGGTCCGAGTAGCCCACGATCGCGAAGTGCAGCGGCAGGTCGCGGTCCCGCGCGTCGGTGGCGAGCGCCTGCAGGAACAGGCCGCCCTTCGTGGCGCTGATCGCGCCGAGCACGGCGACGCGGCGGATTCGGCCAGGCCGCTGGAGGGCGGTCGAGCGCACCGACCGCTCCGGCTCGACGTGCGGCCGCACCGTGACCGCGAGGTCCGGGTACACCGTCCGGATCCGGCTCGCCGTGTCGGAGGACGGCGCGAACACCCGCGCGGCGCCCGCCAGGAACGCCCCGAACGCCGCCCGCCGCTCGCCCGGATCCGGCTCCTCGAACCCGTCCGCGTCCACCGCCAGGCACGACCGGCACTCCGCCACCGGCGCCAGGCCGCAGTAGCGCCCGTCCGGCTGCACCAGGTGGTTGCGGTGGCACACCGGCGAGTAGTCGTGCAGCGTCCACGCGTAGGGCCGCCCCGCGCCCGCCACCACCGCCATCAGCGCCCGCGCCGCCGCCCAGCGCAAGCCCGCCAGCGAGTGCACGTGGATCAGGACCGGCGCCAGCTGCCCGACGAACTCCGCGAGCTCGGCCGCGTCGCGCGGCAGGTACAGGCTGTCGAGGTTGGGCAGGTACAGGAACTCGGGGCCGCGATACGAGACGTGGACCTCGAGGTTGCGGGTCCGGTCGATCTGCAGCAGCACCACGCTCAGGCCCTCGGCCCGGGCCTGCGCGACCATGTCGTCGATGTGCCGCTGGATGCCCCCGCCCCAGCTGTGCGTCACGTACAGCAGCGCCCGGCCGGCGAAGTGCCGGGCCAGCCGCGCCCGGTCGAGCCGCGCCCGCCCGCGCCGGCCGGGATCGGCCTGGACGAACTGCCCGACCCGGGCCGGATAGTCGGGGTGCTTGGCGAGCAGCGCTGCCTGGCCCTGGTCGTACTCGCCGCCCGCGTCGAGCCCGAACGAGATCTGGCCGGCGTGGTGGACGAACACGTCCTCGGCGAGCAGGTTGACGAAGCCGGCCTTGATGGCGCGCAGGCACCAGTCGTTCTCCTCGCCGTAGCCCTTGCCGAAGGCCTCGGCGTCGAGGTCGCCGACGGCGTCGAGGGCGGCGGCGGTCATGTACATGCAGAAGCCGACGCCGGTGGGCACGGGCACGGCGCGGCCGCGATTGACCTGCGCGGCCACGCGGTCGAGGTCGGGCCGGGCGATCTCCAGCGGCATGGTGTTGTTGGCGTTGAAGCGCGGGTAGGAGCAGATCGTGGCGTTGTTGGACAGGGGCGTGACGCTGCCCACGGGCGGGCGCGGCTCGGCGGAGGGGCCTGTCTCAGGCTCAGCGTGGGCGACGAGGCGGTCGAGCCAGTCGCCGAAGACTTCAGCGTCGGAGTTGAGCAGGACGACGGCGCGGCCCTGGCGCAGGCCGAGGGCGCGGTTGACCGAGCGGACGAAGCCGAGGTTGCGCTCGTTCTCGACGAGGTGGAACAGGCCGCGGCCGGCGAGGGCGGCGAGGTCCGCGGTGAGCTGCGGGTCGGGGGAGCGGTCGTTGACGGCGAGCAGGGTGAAGGGGGTGGCCTGGGGCGCCGACAGGCAGGCGTGGAGGGCGCGCAGGGTCTCGCCGCGGCCCTTGTAGACGGGGACGATGACGACGACGCGGGCCTGCGCGATGGGCAGGGCCCGGGGCAGGCGGTCCCATTCGTCGGCCGCCGGAGCCTCCATGGGCGGGTAGGTGCCGAGATCCTCGGGGCAGCCCATCAGCCCGGCGGCCCGGCCGGTGCGCACGTAGTGCAGGAACGGCGACTCCCCGGGACCCAGCAGGTGCCCGTAGGTCTCCCGGTAGAACGCGATCGAGAAGGCCTTGCTCGGGTCCCGGCCCTCGTGCTGCCCGTAGGCGACGAAGTGGGCGAGCGGGGCGTCGGCGGCGTCGGGGTTGCGCTTGGCGTAGAAGGCGGCGTCGAAGAACGGTGCGACCGTCCGGGCCTCGTCGGCCAGCGCCGCCTCCCGCGAATCCGGCGTGCCGTAGCGGGGGTGGAAGGCACCGGCCGCGATGTCGGTGCCGTGCATCAGCGCCGTGGCGAGGCGGTGGACGAGGGGCGCGAGGCCCGTCTCGCGCATCCCGGGATGCGCGTCGGCGTAGGCCTGCCCGTCGAAGTCGGGCCTGGGGTTGCGGCCCGCGCGCCAGCCGGTGTCGCAGTAGTCGCGCACCGCGTCCTCCGCCTCCGACAGCCCGTAGCGCGCCCGGTAGAAGCCGTGGTCGAAATGCCCCGCCACCAGCCGCGCCTGCAGGTCCAGGAACGCGTCCCGCTCGAGGGTCTCCTGCCCGATCGCCCCGAGCCAGCCCGTGTCCTCGACCGGCGCCCGCGCCGGCCGCAGCCCGCAGACCCGCAGCAGCGCCGCCAGCGTCGAGCGCCCCGGGCCGGGATCGCGCAGCTCCCGCCAGCCCGCCTCGGCGAAGTGCAGGAACGGCTCGCGCCCGCCCACGTCCGGGTAGGTCGCCCGGTACCAGTCCGCGTCCACCGCCGGCAGGTTCAGCCGGTGCGGCCCCGCGAACGGCTCGGCCCCCGTCAGCCGGGTCTCGGCCACGTAGCGGAAGAACGGGTCGTCCGCGACCGCCCGGCTGCCGGCCCGCGCCTGCACGTAGCCGGCCGGGTCGAAGTCCGGCCGCGGGCCGATCCGCGCCCGCCAGCCCTCCGCCACGTAGTGGCGCAGCAGCGCCGCGTCCGAGGCATCGGCCAGCGCCTCGGCCTGCGGTCCGGGCAGGCGCTGCCGGTAATGGGCGGCGTCGAAGTAGGGGGCGAGCGTCTCGACCCGCAGGGCGAGCGCGGCCTCCGGGTCGGGCCGGGCGGGGCCGCCGTGGAGGACGTAGTGGACCAGCGGGTTCCGGGTGGCGAAGGTGATCCCGCGGCTGAGGCAGTAGGCCAGGGTGTCGAAGTGCGGCGCCGGCTCGCGGCCCTCGCGCCAGCCGGAGGCCATGTAGTGGTCGACCGGGTCGACGCCGGCGGCGGCGAGGTCGGGGTTGCCGGCGAGGTAGAAGGCGCCGTCGACGAGGCGGCGGGCGAGGCGGTGGGCCTCGGCCGTGTCGGGCTTCGGCAGGGCGGCCGCCTCCCCCTCCCCGCCGGCCCCGCCACGCCCGGCGCGGCGGCGCGCCAGGGCGTGCAGAAGCGGGTTGATGCCGGCGCGGGCGAGGTGGGGATGGGCGGCGAGGTAGGCGGCGGAGTCGAAGTCGGGGCGCGGGTCGCGGCCCGCGCGCCAGCCGTGGACGAGGTAGTCGCGCACCGGGTCGGCCGCGATCCCGTACCAACTCGCGTAGAACGCCGTGTCAAAGTGCGGGGCCAGGGCGGCGATCAGGCGCGCCTCGAGATCCGCGCCGGTCGCCGCGCCCGCCCAGCGTCGGTGCAGCGCCGCCGGCGTGGCCAGCGGGTCGCGCAGCCGGCCGAGGCGGCGTCGCATCCGCGTCAGGGCCGAGATCCGGCCGGTCCCGTCGGAGTCGCGGCGCATCTCAGGACTCTGCGGAGGGGCGTTCGCCGCGGGCCGTCACGGGGCGCGGGATCCATCGGCCGCCCGCCGGGCGGGCGCCGTCGAGGCGCGGGGCTCTGATCGGGTCATGGGCGGCAGCTGGCGGGCAGCGTCGGAGGCGCGAGGCGGCGCGGGAGCGATCGTCCTGTCGGACACAAGTCGCACTAGCGGAACCGGCCGAATCCGTAAACCGCGGGGCGCCGCCGGCGTCCGCGCCGCGGGCCATGCCGCGGGCCATGCCGCGGGTCATGCCGCGGACCGGCGGAGGGGCCTTGCTGCCGACCGTATTTCGATATATCTGAAAATTCGTCATATCGAAATCGAGTCGTCTCCATGCATCCCTATGTCTCGGACGGCCTGCACGCCGATCCCTTCGACGCCTTCCGCGTCCGCGCCCATCGCGGGCCGATGGGCGCCGACCCCCGCGGACGGCACGGGCCCCACGGCCACCCGGGTCGCGGTCCCGGCGACCGCCGGATGTTCGGCCGCGGCGGCCGCGGCGACCTCGCGCGCTTCTTCGCCCACGGCGACCTGCGCCTCGTCATCCTCCACCTGATCGCCGAGAAGCCGCGCCACGGCTACGAGATCATCAAGGCGATCGAGGAGCGGGTCGGCGGCGCCTACAGCCCGAGCCCCGGGACCGTCTACCCGACGCTGACCCTCCTGGAGGAACTCGGCCACGTCACGGTGACCCCCGGGGAGGGCACCAAGCGGCTGCACGCGATAACGCCCGAGGGGCAGGCCTTCCTGGACGGCAACCGCTCGACCCTCGAGGCGATCCTCGCCCGGATGGCGGAGGCCGAGGCCGCCCGGGGCGACGGTCCCCCGCCCTCGGTCGTGCGCGCCAAGGAGGGGCTGAAGCTCGCCCTGCAGATGCGGCTCGCCCGCGGCCCGCTCAGCGCCGAGCAGGCCGCCGCCATCACGGCGGCCCTGGAGGCGGCGACCGCCGCGGTGGAGCGGGCGTGACGGGCCGTCCCGCGCCCGTCACCGGACCCATCACCGGACCCGTCACCGGGACGCGGCCGGTGCCCGACCCGCGGCTCGGCAGCCTCGTCCTCGGGATCACCCTGTTCCGGCCGCGGCCGGACCAAGTGGCGCGCGTCCGGGCCCTGGCCTCGGCCGGCGACGCCGCGGTGATCGCCTTCGACAATGGCGGCCTCCCGGCCGGGACGGCCGACCAGCTCGCCCGGGCCGGCGTGACCCTGCTGTCGGCGGGCACGAATCTCGGCATCGCCGAGGCGCTCAACCGGATCGCGGCGGCCGCCCGTGCCGCGGGGGGCGGGACCCTCCTCCTCCTCGACCAGGACGCGGAGCCGCCCGCGGATCTCGCCGTCGCGCTGCTGGCGGCGCGGGACCGGCTGCGGGAGGCCGGGATCCCGGCGGCGGTGGTGGGCCCGGCGCCCGCGCCGGCACCGGGCCACAAGGCGCCGGCCTACCCGCCCCGTCCCGGCGCGCCGGCACGCGACGGCCTCGCTCCCGTGCAGTTCCTGGCGACCTCGGGCTCGCTCGTCGACCTCGACGCCTTCGCGCGGGTCGGGCCGTTCCGCGGCGACTTCTTCATCGACGGGGTCGAGCTCGAATGGTGCTTCCGTGCCTGGAGCCTCGGCTACGGCTGCTACCGAGCCGACGCCGTCGCGATCCCGCACCGCGTGGGCGGCGGGACGATCCGGGCCTTCGGGATCACGATGCCGCGCCAGCCCCTGTTCCGCATGGCGACCTACCTGCGCAACGCGATCTACGCGTGGCGGCTGCCGCACGTGCCGCCGCGCTGGAAACTCGCCCAGGCCGCCTACCTGCCGCTCCAGGCCGGGCTGTACTGGGCGGATTCGGGCTTCCGGCCCGCCGTGCTGCTCAGGCTCCTCGCGGCCGCGCGCGACGGCGCCCTCGGGCGCCTCGGGCCGCCCCGGGACCTGCCCCGGGACATGCCGTGACCGACCGCCCTGCCCTCGACGTCGTGATCGTCAACTGGAACGGCGGCGGCCTGCTGCGCGCCTGCCTCGCGAGCCTCGCGGCCGCGCGGGACGCCGCGGCCGTGCAGGTCACCGTGGTGGACAACGCCTCGACGGACGGCTCCACCGAGACCCTGCCCGCCCTGCCCCGCCCGCTCCGGCTGATCCAGAACACCGCGAATCTCGGCTTCGGCCGGGCCTGCGACCAGGGCGCCGCCGCCGGCGACGCCCCCGCGATCCTGTTCCTGAACCCTGACACGCAGGTCGCGCCCGACGCGCTCGGCGTGGCCCTGGCCGCCCTGGCGGCCGACCCGCGGACCGGGATCGTGGGCGCGCGGCTCGTCGACCCGGACGGGCGGACCGCGCGCTCCTGCGCCCGGGCGCCCTCGGCGCTGGGCCTCCTCGGCCGCGCCCTGGCGCTGGACCGCCTCGGCCTCGTGCGGCCGCACTTCCTGCTGGAGTGGGACCACGCGGAGGACCGCGCCGTCGACCAGGTGATGGGCGCCTTCCTGATGATCCGCCGCGACCTGTTCCGGAGCCTCGGCGGGTTCGACCCGCGCTTCTTCGTCTACTGGGAAGATGCCGACCTCTGCGAACGGGCCCGGGCGGCGGGCTTCGCGGTGCGGCACGTGGCCGGGGCGGTCGCCCGCCATGTCGGCCAGGGCACGACCCGGCAGGTGCGGGCGCGGCGGCTGTTCTACTTCCTGCGCAGCCAGATCCTCTACGCCGGCAAGCACCACGGCGCCGCGACGGCCCTCGGCCTGGCGGCGGCGAGCTTCGGCGCGCAGGTGCCCCTGCGTCTCGCCCTGGCCCTCGCCCGCCGCTCCCCCCGGGAGGCCGCGGAGGTCCTGCGGGCGGCGGGCCTCCTGGCCGCGGCGCTGCCGGGGCTCGTGCCGGACCTCCTGCGGGCCGCGCGCGCGCGGCCCGCCGCTTGAGCGGGCCGGCGATGCCGCGCCCTGTCCGCGCGCCCGCCGCGCAGGGGCCGGCCGCCCGCGCGACCCGGACGGGGCCGTGAGCCTGCCGATCACCGGGGGCGGCCGGTTCTGGGCCCTTGCCTTCCTGGGCCTCGGCTTCCCGGCCTGCCTCGCGCTGGCCTGGATCGGCCTGCCCGGCGAGACCCCGTCCGCCCTCGCCGTCTGCGGCCGGCTCGCCGGCATCGCGGCGTTCCTGGGCCTGGGGCTCGCCGCCCTGGCCCTGGCGACCCGGGGCCGGGCCGCGCTGTTCGCGCTGCTGTGCTTCCCGGCCTCGCTCGCGGCCGCCTCCGGACCGGACGGGCCCGTCCTGGCGCTGGCGGCGCTCGCGGCCGCGCTGCTCAGCCCCCGGCCGATGACGGGCCGGCACGGATCGGCGCGCCGCGCCGGCGCGGCGCTGGCGATCGCCCTGGTGGTGCTGGCGCGGCCGGCCTGCGCGCCCCTCGTGGGGATGCTGCTGGTGCCGTTCCCGCCCCCGGGGCGACGCGTCCGCGCCTGGCGGGAGCGGCTGCCGCTCGCCGCGCTCGCCCTGCTGCCGGCGCTCCTGCCGGCCTTCCTGCCGGCCCTGCTGCCGGCCGCGAGCCCCGGGCTTCCGCCCCCCGGCGCGGCGGGGGGCGGATTGGTGTCCCTGCCCGTCCCGCTGCCCGGGTTCCTCACCGGGGTCTGGGCCGCCGCGCTGCTGGTGCCGCCCGTCGCGCTGCGGCGCGGCCCCCTGCCCCCGCGCGCGGAGCGGCTGTGGCTCTCGGGCTGCGCGCTGCTCGGCCTCTGGCTGGCGGTGCTGCCGCAGGCCCTCGCCCCGGCGGGCGGCCTCGGGGGGATGCAGGCCCGGGACCTGCTGCCGCTGGCGCCGATGCTGATCCTGGCCTTCGCCCGGGGGCGGATCGGCACCGCGGCGGCCCTGCGCTGGCCGGCCCTGCTCCCGGTGCTGGCCGCCGCCCTCGACGCGGTGGTGCTGCCGATGATCGCGCTGCGGGCGTAGCGGGCGCTCAGTCCCGGTCCAGGAACTCCAGGAGCGCCCGGTTGAAGGCCTCGGGCCGGGTGACGCTGTGGGCGTGGCCGCCCTCCGGGGCGAGGGCGAGCCGGGCCTTGGGCAGCGCCGCCGCCAGCCGCTCGGACCGGGTGTAGGGCACCAGCACGTCGTCCCGGGCGGCCATGACCAGGGTCTCGTGCCCGATCGCCCCGAGATGGTCCGCGATGATGAAGCGCTCCAGGGCGGCGATGCGGGTCAGCACGGTCTCGGCGCCGGGGAAATGCGCCAGGGCCTGCGCCGCGTCGGCTTCGACCCGCTCGGCCTCCGCGGAGAGCCAGGGGGCCGGGTACAGGAAGATCGCCTGGGCCCGCACGTAGGCCTCCGGCCCGCCCCCGGCCAGGATCGCCCGGCGGGCCGCGAAGCAGCGGCGCGTGGCCGGGTCCATCGCGTCCCAGCCGTTGATCACGACGAGGCGCCCGACCCGCCCGGGGGCGTCCAGCGCCATCTGGAGGGCGATCAGGCCGCCGAGCGCGTGGCCGACCACGTCGGCCCGGTCGATCCCGGCCGCGTCCAGCACCCCGAGCGCGTCCCGCGCCATGGCGGGGACGTCGTGGTCCGGCGCGAGCCGGCCGGGCGAGCGCCCGGTGCCGCGGTGGTCGTAGGTGACGACCCGGAACCGCGCGGTCAGGGCCGCCATCTGCGGCGCGAAGTAGCCCGCCGCGCCGCCGAGGCCCGGCGAGAGCAGCACCGGCCGCCCGCCCGCCGGGCCGGCCACCGCGTGGGGGAGCGGGCTCATCAGCGGCCGATATGGGCGATCGCGGCGATCTCCACGCGGGCCTCGGGCTTCACGAGGCCGCACTGGATGCAGTAGCGCGCGGGCTTCTCGCCCGAGAAATACTCGGCGTAGACGGCGTTGATCGCCGCGTAGTCGGCCCAGTCCGCCAGGAAGACGTGGTTGAAGGTGACGTCGTCCATGGTGCCGCCCGCGGCCTCGACCACGCCCCGGACGGTCTCCAGCACGTGGCGGGTCTGGGCCGCCGCGTCGCCGGCATGGACCACGTTGGCCTCCGCATCGAGCGGCAGCGTGCCCGAGACGTACAGGATCCCGTCGGCCAGGGTGCCCGGCACGTAGGGGGCCAGCGGCTTGCCGGTCCCCGGCGGTATCACGACCTGCTTGGGCATTCCCCTGCGCCTCCCGCGCGCGACCTGTCGGCCGGGCCGGGCAGGCCGCGCGGGAGGCCGCGTCGCGGCGGTCTTCGCGCACCCTGCCGGTCACCGGCCGGGCGCGCGATGCACTTATCCGGCCAGATCGCCGCCGGATGTACCGCCGGATGTATCGATCCCGGCGTGTGAGGACGCCCCGAGGGCGGCCTCGAAGGCGGCGACGTCCGAGACCCAGCCGAAGAAGGTCTCGATGTTGGCGAGCGCCGCGCGCTGCAGGCTCTCCGGCCCGGCCTGGTGCGTGGCGTCGGCCAGCACGATCCCGAAATACTCCCGGTGGAACCCGTCCCGCAGCGTCGACTCGACGCAGACGTTGGTGGCGATGCCGGTGAAGACCAGCGTGGTCACGCCCCGGGCCCGTAGGGTGCTGTCGAGGGGCGTGTTGTAGAAGCCGCTGTAGCGCGGCTTGCCCATCACGATGTCGCCGGGCTCCGGCCTCAGGGCGTCCACCAGCGCGTAGTCCCAGGATCCCTTGGCGAGCAGCTGCGCGTTCGCTTCAGGATTCCGCCGCATCGTCTTGAGGGCGTTGGATTTGTGCCAGTTCGGCGAGCCCGGGCCGCCGGCCTCGACATAGGCCGGGTCCCAGCCGTTCTGGAACCACAGGACCGGGATGCCGGCGGATCGCGCCGCCGCCACCGCCCGGGCGATCCGGGCGATCACCGGGCCGGTGCCCGAGACGTCGAAGCCGGCCCGGTCGAGGTAGCCGCCCGGGCTCGCGTAGGCGTTCTGGACGTCCACCACGATGAGGACCGTGGTCGCGGGATCGAGGGCGATCGGCTCCGGGCGGGCCGGCAGGACGACGCCGCCGTGCCGGCCCTGGGCGTCGCGGAATCCGGCGGGGCGATCCATCTGGCAATCCATCGGGCGGTCCATCGGGCGGTCCATCAGGCGACCTCGGGCAGTGCCGCCGCCGTCACGTGCCGGCGCGACCGCATCAGGGGCTGGATCCGGGTCCCGAAATCGTCGAGGCCCTTGAGGAAATCGTCGAAGACGAGCAGCACGCCCTCGACGCCGTCGATGGTCATGACGGCGTCGAGCATTGCGGCCACGCTGGCGTAGCTGCCCACCAGGGTGCCCATGTTGAGGTTCACCGCCGAGGTCGGGTCGGCGAGCTGGCGCACGTTGGTGTCGCTGCCGGACTTGGTGTCGGCCGCGCCCTGGACGCCGAGCCACGCGATCGCCTCGGCATCCGCGCCCGCCCTGTAGTGCGCCCAGGTCGCCATCGCGGCGTCGTCGGTCTCGTCGGCGATGATCATGAACAGGGCGAAGGCGGTCACCCGCCGCCCGGTCCGCGCGCTGGCCTCGGCGAGCGTCTCCACCACGGGCGCGAAGGCGGTCGGCGTGTTGAGCCCCTTGCCCAGACAGAAATTGTAGTCGGCGTACTGGGCCGTGAAGGCCAGTCCGGCGCCGCTCTGACCGGCGCAGATGATCTTCACCGGCGCCTGCGGCCGGGGGCTCAGCCGGCAATCGTTCATCTGGAAGTACGTGCCCTTGCGGTCGCTGGCGCCCGTCTCCCACAGGTCGCGCAGGATCTGGGCGTACTCGGCCAGGTAGTCGTAGCGCCTGGCAAAATAATCGTCGCCCGGCCACAGGCCCATCTGGTCGTATTCCGGCTTCTGCCAGCCGGTGACGAGGTTCAGGCCGAAGCGCCCGTCGGAGATCGAGTCGATGGTCGCGGCCATGCGGGCCACGATGGCGGGCGGCAGGCACAGGGTCGCCGCGGTGGCGAACAGCCGGATCCGGGTGGTGACGGCGGCGAGCCCCGCCATCAGGGTGAAGGATTCGAGGTTGTGGTCCCAGAACTCGGTCTTGCCGCCGAAGCCGCGGAGCTTGATCATCGACAGGGCGAAGTCGAGCCCGTAGCCCTCCGCCTTCAGGGTGATCGCCTTGTTGAGCGCGAAGCTCGGGCGGTACTGCGGGGCATTCTCCGACAACAGCCAGCCGTTGTTGCCGATGGGGATGAACACCCCGACGCTCATGGCCTGTGCCGGACGGGCATCGGCGCTGTCGTCCGCGTGGCTCTGCATCGTCGTCCCGCGCTCCGCCCGGTCGGTTCCCCCCGGAACCGAGTCGGCGCCCGGAGGCTCGCAAAACCGCGGCGGAGGGTCAAACCCGCGGCGCCCGTCGGGCGCGAAAATGCCCATCTTTCCAGCGACTTGCACAACCAGGGCGCGATGCCTGCCCAACCCATGCGCGCTTCCCGTCCGGCCGCGCCTTCCCGCCGGCCCGCGCTTCCGCGCGGCGCGATGATCGGTCACGGTGCGGTGACGGTGCGGCGATCACTGTCGGCAGGGTCACAAACATTGTCGTGGGCGTGGCGAAGACCATCTTCCCGTGACGATGACGGATCTCGGTCCGACCCTGCCGGACCTTGCCGGAGTGACAGCGATGCGCGCGTGGCCCGCCCTGCTCCTCGTCCTCGGCCTCGCGGGGCCGGTGGCAGCCGACGAGGCGGGGCGCGCGGCGGCCCGGGCGGTCATCGCCAAGCAGGAGCAGGCGCTCGGCCGCGACGACGCGCAGACCGCCTATGAGCAGGCCGCGCCGGGGATCCGGGACCTGTTCCCGAATGCCGACCTGTTCATCGGCATGGTCCGGAACCAGTACCGTCCGGTCTACCGCCACCGCAGCTTCGTCTTCGGCGAGGCGCGGGACACGGACCCGGCGGGCGTGGTCCAGTCTGTGGCGATCCAGGACGAGTACGGCGTCGACTGGACGGCCGAGTACAGCCTCGCCCGCGACGCGGACGGGCAGTGGCGCATCACCGGCTGCCGCCTCACCAAGGCGCCCGGCACGCGCGCCTGAGGACGCGCGCAGGAGAGCGCGCAGGAGAGCGCGCCCCCGAGGGGCGCCCGGCGCCGGCACGGCGGGCGCGGAGGCCGAGCTCAGGGCCGGAACGTCCCGAGCTTCTCGAGCATCTGCAGGGTGACGTCGGCGCAGGCCTTGGTCGTGTCGTCGTCGGCGCACTTCACGTCGACCCGCGCGTCGCCGCGCTCCAGCACGATGTGGGCGGCCCGCGACGGCGGAGGCGGAGGCGGAGGCGGCGGGGGGCCGTCCGGGCCGGGACCGCGGCGCGGGTCGCCGGGGGGCGGGGGTGGCGCGCCGCCCTGGGGGCCGGGCCTCGGGCCGCCGGGCGGCGGCGGCGGGGCCTGCGCGAAGGCGACGGTGCCGGACAGCAGTGCCGCGACGCCCGCGAGGGCGATGATTCGGGTCATGTCGGCTCTCTCCGAGACGGGATCCGCCCCGGCGGCTCGGGGGCCGCGGGGCGGTCCGGCTCTAGGACGCGGCCGGGCAACCGGCCCTGAACCGGCCCGTTCAGCCCCGGTTAAACCGCCGGCCCCGCCCCGTGCGCGCCCGGCAGCCAGAGCGGCGGCGCTCGGCTTTCGACAGGTCCGCCGGCATCGTGTAGAGGGGGCGCCTTCCCTCGGAGGACCCCGTGCTCCACGTCTCGACTCGCGGCGCGGCCGCGCCGCTCTCGTTCTCGGACGCGCTCCTGGCGGGCCTCGCCCGCGACGGTGGGCTCTACGTGCCGCAGACCTGGCCGCAGATCGGCCGTTCGGAGATCGCCGCCCTGGCGGGCCGGCCCTACGCGGAGGCCGCCAAAAGGGTGCTGCGCCCGCTGATCGACGGCGACGTCGCCGGGCCGGACCTCGACCGGATGATCGACGCGGCCTACGCGACGTTCCGCCACCCGGCGGTCTGCCCGCTGACCCAGCTCGACGACAACCTGTTCCTGCTGGAGCTCTTCCACGGGCCGACGCTCGCCTTCAAGGACGTGGCGATGCAGCTGCTCGGGCGGCTGATGGACCACGTCCTGGCCGAGCGCGGCGCCCGCGCCACCATCGTGGGCGCGACCTCGGGCGACACGGGCTCCGCCGCCGTGGAGGCCTTCGGCGGCCTCGACCGGGTCGACGTGTTCATCCTCTACCCGCACGGGCGGGTCTCGGAGGTGCAGCGGCGGCAGATGACCTCGGTGCCGGCGCAGAACGTCCACGCGCTGGCCGTCGACGGCACGTTCGACGATTGCCAGAACCTCGTCAAAGCCCTGTTCCAGCACGCCGATTTCGCCGACGCGGTGCGGCTGTCCGGCGTCAACTCGATCAACTGGGCCCGGGTCGCGGCGCAGGCGGTCTACTACTTCACCAGCGCCGTGGCGCTGGGCTCCCCCCACCGCCCGGTCTCCTTCGCGGTGCCGACCGGCAATTTCGGCGACGTGCTCGCCGGCTGGGTCGCCAAGCAGATGGGCCTGCCGGTCGAGCGGCTGATGATCGGCACCAACGCCAACGACATCCTGGTGCGGACCCTGGAGCACGGCGCCTACGAGCTGCGCGGCGTGGTCCCCACCACCTCGCCCTCCATGGACATCCAGATCTCGTCGAACTTCGAGCGGCTGCTGTTCGAGGCGCTGGGGCGCGACGCCGCGTCCCTGTCGCGGCTGATGGCCGGTCTGAAGCAGTCCGGCGGGTTCTCGCTGAGCCCCGAGGTGCTGGCGACGGTGCGGGCGGAGTTCGACGCCGTGGCGGTGCCGGAGCCCGACGTCATGGCGGAGATCGCCCTGACCCAGGCCGCCACCGGCGTGGTGCTCGATCCCCACAGCGCCATCGGCGTCCGGGCCGGGCGGCGGCTCCTGGAGCGGGACCCGGCGACCCCCGTGGTGGCGCTCGCCACCGCGCATCCCGCGAAGTTCCCGGACGCGGTCGCCCGGGCGACCGGCGGCCTGCGCCCCGCCCTGCCCCCGCACCTCGCCGACCTGATGGACCGGCCCGAGCGCCTGACCCGGGTCGCCAACGACCAGGCCGCCCTGGAGGCGCTCATCCGCGAGCGCGCCCGCATCACGAGGGGTGCGTGAGCCCGGCGCGCGTCACGCGACGCGCCCCCTCTCCAGTGCGGGAGCGGGGACCCGCGCCGCATCCGGCCCCCTCCGCGACGAGCCGTCGATGAACCAGCATTTCTCCACCCACGCCGCCTCGCCGTCCCTGCGCACCACGCGGCTTCCGAACGGCGTCACGGTGGTGACCGAGCCGATGCCCGGGGTCGCCACCGCGAGCCTCGGCGTCTGGGTCGGCGCCGGCTCGCGCAACGAGCGCGCCGACGAGGCGGGCCTGTCCCACCTCATCGAGCACATGGCCTTCAAGGGCACCCGCACCCGGTCGGCGCAGAAGATCGCGGAAGAGATCGAGAATGTCGGCGGCGAGATCAACGCCGCCACCTCCACGGAGGGCACCAGCTACACCGCCCGGGTGCTCGGCGAGGATGCCGGCCTCGCCCTCGACGTGATCGGCGACATCCTCACCGACTCGGTGTTCGACGCGGGCGAGCTCGCCCGGGAGAAGGGCGTCATCCTGCAGGAATACGCCGCCGTCGAAGACACGCCGGACGACGTGGTCTACGACGCCTTCACGGAGGCGGCCTTCCCGGACCAGCCGGTCGGCCGGCCGATCCTCGGGCGGCCCGAGACGATCCGGAGCTTCGACGAGGCCGGGATCCGCGCCTATCTCGACCGGGAATACACGCCGGACCGCATCGTCGTGGCCGGCGCCGGGGCCGTGACCCACGAGGCGATCGTGGCGGCGGCCGAGCGCCATTTCGGGACCCTGCCGGCCAAGACCGCCCCCGCCTCGGTGCCGGGAATCTACGGCGGCGGCGAGCGGCGGATGCCGCGCAAGCTCGAGCAGGCCAACGTGGTGATCGGCCTGCCGGGCCTCTCCTTCCGGGACGACCGCTACTACGCGCTCCACATGTTCGCGCAGGTGCTGGGCGGCGGCCTGACCTCGCGGCTCTGGCAGGAGGTGCGCGAGACCCGCGGCCTCGCCTACGAGATCCAGGCCTTCCACTGGCCCTTCTCCGATTGCGGCCTGTTCGGAATCGGCGCCGGCACCGCCGGGGCGGACCTGCCCGAGCTCGTCGACGTGACCCTGGCGGCCACCGCTCGGGCGGCCCGCGACCTCGACGCCACCGAGATCGCCCGCGCCAAGGCGCAGCTGAAGGTCTCGCTGCTCTCGGCCTTGGAGACGCCGGGCGGGCGCATCGAGCGCAACGCCCGCCAGATCCTGGCCTGGGGCCGGGTGATTCCCGCCGGGGAGGTGATCGACAAGGTCGATGCCGTCACGGTCGAGGACGTCCGCGCCGCGGCGGCCGCGATGCTGCGGGGCACGCCGACGCTGGCGGCGATCGGCCCGATCCGCAAGCTGCCCGCCCTCGACAGGATCGCGGGCGCGCTCCGGGGGGCGTAGGGCAGCTTCGGTCGGTCGCCGCGCCACCGTCTTTGCGAGCGGAGACCCCCCGCAACGGCCGGACCCCGCCCCGCCCAACTTGATTTGGCCGCAAAGGGGCGCGATCCGCGGGCGGTGGACCGGCCCCGGGGCGACCTTGCCCCAGGTCAGGTCCGCGCCTATCGATCGAGGCCGCCCGGGCGGCCGATGCCGAAGCTCGCACGGCCGGAAGTCAAGACACCCTTGCGCATCCTCGCCCTCCTCCTGACCCTGGTCGGCGGTCTCGTCGGTGCCCTCGCGCTCACGCTCGCCGCGAGCGCGCCCGCCCAGGCGGTGGAGGCGGTCCGCGTCACCCTCGACGCGCCGGTGATCGACCTGACCACCGCGATCGAGCGCTACCGCTCCGACGGCGACCTGATCCAGATCTCCACGGCGCCCGGCAAGGACGGCATCGTCCGGCGCATCGTCGTGAAGGCGCGCGACGCCGGCGCCCGGCCCGACTGGATCGTGTTCGCGCTCACCAACGACACCGACGAGCAGATCGACCGCATCCTGGTCGCCCCGCATTTCCGGCTGGTCGATTCCGGGGTGATCTGGCCCGATCTCGGCGGCTCGCGCATCGCCGCCATCACGGCGAGCCAGGGCATCCGGCCCGAGCGGGACGAGAACCCGGAGGCCGACCAGTTCACCATCACGCTCGATCCCGGCGCCACCGTCACTTACGTGGCCGAGCTGCGCGGCTCCAACGTCCCCCAGCTGCGCCTCTGGGACCAGGACGCCTACCGCCGCAAGACCGCCGGCCTGACCCTTTACAAGGGCATCATCATCGGGATCAGCGGCCTGCTGGCCCTGTTCCTGACCATCGTGTTCGTGGTCAAGGGCGCGATCATCTTCCCGGCCGCCGCCGCGCTCGCGTGGTCGGTGCTGGCCTATGCCTGCATCGATTTCGGCTTCCTGCAGCGGGTGTTCCCGGTCACCGAGCTCGCCGAGCGGGTCTACCGAGCCTCCGCGGAGGCGGTGCTCGGGGCGACGCTGCTGGTCTTCCTGTTCGCCTATCTCAACCTCGCCCGCTGGCACGTGCGCTACAGCCACGTGGCGTTCTTCTGGCTCGCCTTCCTGGCGGGCCTCGTCGGGCTCGCGGTGTTCGACCCGCCGGTGGCGGCGGGCGTGGCGCGAATCTCGATCGCCGCGGTGGCCGGGATCGGCCTGCTGCTGATCGTCTACCTCGCCGCCCATAACGGCTACGACCGGGCGATCCTGCTGGTGCCGACCTGGCTCCTGCTCGTCGTCTGGGTGACGGCGGCGGGCTTCGCGGTCACCGGCCAGATCGGCAGCGACCTCGTGCAGCCGGCCCTGATCGGCGGCCTCGTGCTGATCGTGATGCTGATCGGCTTCACGGTGCTCCAGCACGCCTTCGCGGGCGGCGGCCTCAGCCACACCCTGGTCTCCGACACGGAGCGGCGGGCGCTGGCGCTGACCGGCGCCGGCGACGTGGTGTTCGATTGGGACGTGCCCGCCGACCGGGTCTTCGTCGGCCCTGAGATCGAGGGCCAGCTCGGCCTCGCCCGCGGCACCCTGGAGGGGCCGGCCACCAACTGGCTGGGCGCGCTCCACCCCTTCGACGTGGAGCGCTACTCGGCCGCCCTCGACACGGTGATCGAGGAGCGGCGCGGCCGCATCGTCCACGATTTCCGCCTGCGCTCGGAGGCCGGCACGTTCTTCTGGTACCGGTTGAAGGCGCGGCCGGTGATCGGCGCCGACGGCGAGGTGATCCGGGTGGTCGGCACCATCGCGGACGTCACCGAGATCAAGACCGCCGAGGAGCGCCTGCTCCACGACGCCGTGCACGACAGCCTGACCGGCCTGCCGAACCGCGAATTGTTCGGCGACCGCCTCGACGCGGCTCTGGCCTTCGCCGGCCAGGACCAGCGCCTCAAGCCCACCGTGATCGTCCTCGACGTCGACCGGTTCAAGGGCATCAACGACGCGATCGGCCTGTCGGCGGGCGACTCGATCCTGCTGACCCTGTCGCGCCGCCTCGGCCGCCTGCTGCGCCCGCAGGACACGCTGGCCCGGGTGGCCGGCGACGAGTTCGCGGTGATCCTCCTCTCCGAGCGCGACCCGGACCGGATCCTGGCCTTCGCCGAGATGATCCGCCGGGCGATCGCCACGCCGATCACCTACGCCGACCGCGAGATCTTCCTGACCGTCTCGATCGGCCTCGCCCTCTACGAGGCCGGCGCCAACCTGAAGCGCGACGAGGTGTTCAAGAGCGCCGAGATCGCCATGATCCAGGCCAAGCGCAACGGCGGCGACCGGATCGAGGTGTTCCGCGCCCATATGCGCACCGACCGCTCGGACCGGCTGATGCTGGAGAGCGACCTGCGCAAGGCGATCGAGCGCAACGAGCTGCGGGTGCTGTTCCTGCCGGTGGTGCGGCTCGAGGACCGCACCGTGGCGGGGTTCGAGACCGTGCTGCGCTGGGACCACCCGAAGCTCGGGCGCATCCCCGCCTCGACCTTCCTGCCGCTCGCCGAGGAGAGCGGCTTCGTGGTCAACCTGGGCATCTTCGCCCTGGAGCGCACCGCCCTGGAGCTCGCGGCGTGGCAGCGCTCCCTGGAGGTCGAGCCGCCGATCTTCGCGGCCTGCAACCTGTCCTCACGCCAGCTCCTGCGCCACGACCTCCTGCACGACGTGAAGACCGTGCTGGCCCGCTCCGGGGCCCTGCCCGGCTCGCTCAAGCTGGAATTCAGCGAGAGCCTCGTGATGGAGAACCCGGAATACGCCGCCCAGATGCTGGCGCGGATCCACGACCTCGGCGCCGGCCTGTGCCTGTCGGATTTCGGCACCGGCTACTCGGCCCTCTCCTATCTCCAGCGCTTCCCGTTCGACACGATCAAGGTCGACGCGACCTTCGTGCGCCAGATCGGCACCGGGCAGACCGCGATCCTGCGCTCCATCGTGCGCATGGCGAGCGAGCTGAACCTCGCCATCGTGGCGGAGGGCTGCGAGTCCGAGGCCGACGCCCAGGCGCTCGCCGGTCTCGGCTGCGAGTACGCCCTCGGCCCGGCCTTCGGCGAGCCGATGACCATGCTGCAGGCCCGCCAGATCGTCGGGGCCGCCCCGGAAGCGGCCTGAGGGCTGCTCCCAGGACCCGATCCGGCGAAAGTTGCGGATCGGTTTAAGTCCGCCTTAACCATGTCCGATCAAGCTCCTGTTGATAGGCGGGCCTTCCAGCGCCCGCGATGGGGATGGGTCGGATGGCCGAGGCGGCACGGCGTTACCAGCAGGCGGGCGGCTCGGACCTCGTGCGTCGCCTGATGGCCCGGCCGGTCCGGCTGGAGCAGCAGGTCCGGACCCGGATGCCCCTCCGCGACCCGCGCCGCGTCGACGCGTTCGCCGACGCCTATGCCGACGAGGCCGCGGACGACGCGGAGGCGCTGGCCGAGGCCGACGCGATCGTCCGCCTCGAGACCGAGTTGCAGGTGATGAAGGCGGTGCTCCGGGCCCAGCGGCAGGAGGTCGAGTCGCTGCGGGCGCAGCGCCAGCTCCTGACCGAATCGGCCCCGACCGACGATGTCCGCGCGACCCGCGAGCGCTGGGCGGCCCTGGTCGACTCGCTCCTGATCCGCGCCCGCTGATCCGTCACCAGGGCATGCGGGGGAGAGCCATGGGGGCGCGCTGCTCGCTCGTCGTCAACGGTCGGTCGGTCCGCGTCTCGACCGGCGACACGCCGCTGGAGGCGGCGCTGGCCGAGGGCATGATCGCGCCGCTGCAGGCGCAGTCCGGCAACCTGCTCGCCGGCCAGGGGATCGCTCAGGGGATCGCACAGGGCAGCGCGGCGCCGTCCGGCCGCCGCCATCCGGCCCGCCGGGCCCGGGCCGAGGCCCTGCGCCCGGCCCTCCCCGGCGCCCCGATCCAGGGCCAGGAGGAGGCGCCGCCGCCGCCCGTCGCCGTTCGCAAGGGCACGGTCACGGAGATCCGCCGGCTCAGTCCCGGCATCCTCGAGATCGTCGCGACCCTGACCCGGCGCCCGACCGGCGAGCCCGGCCACCAGGCACTGGTGACCTTCGCGGGGCTGCCGACGCGGACGCTGTCCCCGACCCTGCGGCTCGACGGCACGACCGAGATCAACGACGTGGTGTTCCACGTCGCCCGCGACCCCGAGGGCGATCCCCTCGACGGGCTCCGCCTCGACCAGCCGGTGCGTCTCAAGGGCCCCGTCGGCCGGGGGCAGTACCGCCCCGGGGGCGGCCGGCTCGTGCTGGTGGCGGCCGGCGCCGGCTTCGGCGCGATCTGGGCGATCGCCCGGGCGGCCCGCTACGTCGAGCCCGCCCGCGAGATGGCCCTGGCCGTCGGCGCCCGCGACGCCCTGGACCTCTACATGCGCGAGAGCCTGGACTGGCTGCGCCGCACCGGCGTCGGCCGGATCGTGCTCTGCGCCGATCGCGGCCGCCAGCGGCCGCCGGACGTGCGCTCCGGCCCGCTCAGCGCCCACCTGCCGAGCCTGCGCGCCACCGACGTGGTCCACGTGGCGGGCGACCACTCGACGGTCGGCGCCGTGCAGGTGCTCGCCGCCGCGGTGGGCGCCCGCTGCTACCCGATCGTGATCGACTGACCGGCGTCGCCTCGACGCGGCGGCGCCCGGCTGCTACCGGCGCCGGAGCGGCCGCACGGGGCCGATCCTGAGTCCGATCCGAGCCCCGATGATCCGCGTCCTCTGCCTCGGCTACAGCGTCACGGAGCTGCCGGGCTACGTCGAGCGGGCCAACGCCCTGGCCGAGGCCGAGGGGCGCCCGGTCACCTTCCTCCGCAGCGGCTGGGGCGGCCATTCCCTGCCCTCCATCGCCGCCCTGATCGACGAGATCCTCGACGCGCTCCCCTGCGACCGCGTCCTCCTCGAGCTGTTCACCGGCAACGTCCGCTACTTCGACGGCGCGACGATGCGGGCCTATCTCGACGACATCCTCGCGGCGACCGCCCGGCGGGACCTGCCTGTCGCCTTCCTCAACCTCCACCAGGGCGGCGTCGACTACGCGGCCGAGCCCGTCGCCGGCCTGCTGGCGGAGTACCGCGCCCTCTACGGGATCCCCTATCTCGACATCGCCGCCCCGGTGGCGGCCGCGGGCGCGGGCGACATCACCTACCTGCTGAAGGACGCGACCCACGTCACGCCGGCGGGCGCCGACCTCTACGGCACCCTGGTCTACAGCTTCCTGCGCGCGCCGCCGCCGGGGCGGGCCTATATCGACCGGTTCCGGACCCTGCCGGGCCGGTTCGAGGCCCTGCCGCTGCGCGCCCTCCCCGGCCTGACCTGCGGGTTCGCCCTGCGCCGCAACGGCATCCCGCTGGACTTCCTGGAGATCCCGGAGGGCACGCGCGTCGCCGTTCCCCTGGGGCGCCCCCGCGACGTGATCGGGCTCCTCGTGACCTACGGGCCGCGGGCGGGCACGCTGACGGTCGAGGACCCGGCGACCGGGCGGGCGCGGACCCTCGTCGCCTACGACGCGTTCTCCTACTACACGCGCGCGATGTTCCGCAGCGTGACCCTCCCGGCGGCGCGCGCGCTGACGATCGCGCAGTCGGCGGAGCGCCCGGACATCGCCTTGCGCAAGGGCGCGCCGGATCCGGGCCCGCGGATCGGGCGCGTGTCGCACGTCGTCTGCCGGCGCAGACTCGGCCTCGCCCCGCGCGCCGCGCGCCAGCTTCACCGGCTGCGGCGCGGCCTGCGCCGCGTCGGATTGCGGCTCGGGCTCGTCCGAGGCGCCTGACCCCGGCCCCGTTCGGGCATAGTCATGCAGGCACGAGCGTTTGAATAACGCACCTTTATGGCATTCAATTTCTCGATCTCTATACTTATAAATTTAGTCTCCGTATCGGTTCGTGTCCTCGTGCGGGCGAAGAGTGATCTGATCGATCGTGGCTTCCTGTTCGTGGCGTGTGATAAGCTGTGCCGGTGACGCCGGCGGAGATCGAACGGAATGCGGATCCTGCGCGATGCGAACCTGCATGTAAAAATGTCCGCGCCGCTCTTGTTCATGGTGATCGTGTGCGCCGCCTCTGCCGCGTACTCGCTCAGAGAACTCAGGGCGATCGAGGAGAGAGATAGATTTTTGGTGGATTACTATTTCGCGAGGCTCGAGATCTTCTCACGTGTCCGCGAAAAATTCGTCGATGCGGCCCTCATGAACCGCAACCTCATCATCGGCGAGCCGAAAGGCGACATCCCCCTCTTCCGCAAGCGCTACGACGCCTCCGTCAAGGCCGTGGCCGACGGCATCGAGACGCTGGAACAGGGCTCGCGGCGCGCGGAGATCGCGGCGCTGCAGCGCCAGATCGGCACCGTCGCCCGGGACTATTTCGACCTGCTCGACCGCTCCAACTACCTCGCGCTCCGGAATGACCGGCCGGCGGCGATCCAGGTCGGCGTGGTCGCCAGCCGGGAGGTCCGGGCGCAGTTCGACCGGGCGGCCCAGGCGTACGAGGCGGCGGCGGCGGCCCGCCTCGGCGAGGCGAAGATCGCCACGCAGCAGGGGGCCGACCAGGCCCGGTCGGTCCTGATCGGCGCCACGGTGGCGGGCCTGCTCGTCGCCCTGGGACTCTCCGCGGCCATCGTCGTGGTCGGTGTCACGCGGCCGCTCCACCGCCTTGTCGCCGCGCTGCGGCGCGTGGCGCAGGGCGACGGCGCGGCCACGATCCCGGAGGCGCGGCGCGGCGACGAGATCGGAGCGGTCGGCCGGGCGGTCGAGGCGATCCGGAGCTTGATCATCCGCAACGCCGAGGCGGAAGCCGAGGGCCGGCGGCGCGCGGACGCCGCCGCGGCCGCGGCCCGCAAGGAGGCCACGATGGGCCTCGCCCGGACCTTCGAGGCGGCTGTGGCCAGGATCGTGGACCGGGTCTCGACCGCCGCGGGCGAACTCGAGGGCACCGCCCACCAGATGACCGCGACCGCCCAGGAGACGGCCAGCCAGTCCGGCGCGGTGGCGCTGGCGGCCGAGGCGGCGGCGGTCAACATCGGCACGGTGGCGGCCGCGACCGAGCGGCTCGGCAGCGCCATCCAGGCGATCGGCCGTCAGGCGGGCGGCTCGTCCGCGCTCGCCCAGCAGGCGGTCGGCGAGGCCGACCAGACCGCCGGGCTCGTGGCCGAGCTGCGGCAGGCGGCCTCCGAGATCGGCGAGGTGGTGCGGCTGATCGCGTCCATCGCCGAGCAGACCAACCTGCTGGCCCTCAACGCCACCATCGAGGCGGCGCGGGCCGGCGAGGCCGGCCGCGGCTTCGCGGTCGTGGCGGGCGAGGTGAAGGCCCTGGCCGAGAAGACCGCGCGGGCGACCGACGGGATCGCCGCGCAGATCGGCCGGATCCAGGGCGTGACCGGATCCGCGGTCGGCGCCATCGGCGCGATCATCGACCGGATCCGCGAGATCAACGGGGTGGCGATCGCGATCGCCGCGGCCGTGGAGGAGCAGGGCGCCGCGACCCGGGAGATCGTGCGCACCGTCGCCGAGGCGACGCGGGGCGCCGCGGAGGTCACCGGCACCATCGCCGGGGTGGCCGAGGCCTCCGATCGGACGGGGGTCGCGGCCGACCACGTGCTCACGGCCGCCACCGCCCTGTCCCGTCAGTCCGAGGGGCTCGCGGCGGAGGTGGAGCGGTTCCTGGACGGCGTGCGCGCGGCCTGAGGGCGGGGCAGGCCCGCTCCCGCGCGGGAGCGGGCCGGTGGCGACTCAGCCCAGGCGGACCCGCCAGATCTCCTCGGCGTACTCGCGCATGGCGCGATCGGAGGAGAACCACGCCATGCGGGCGGTGTTGCGGATCGCCTTCGCCCACCAGCCGCGGGGATCGCGCCACGCGGCGTCGATCGACCGCTGCACCCGCCAGTAATCGTCGAAATCGGCGGTGAGCAGGTACTGGTCGCGCCGGCGCAGGTCGTCGGTGAGCGGCCGGAACCGGCCCGGCTCCTCCGGCGAGAACCGTCCCGAGGCGATCATGTCGAGGGCGGCGGCCAGCCGCGGCGAGGCCTGGATCGCCCGGGCCGCGTAGTCCGGCTCGGCCTGCCGGGCGCGGACGCCGTCGGCCTCCAGGCCGAAGATGAAGATGTTGTCCGCCCCGACATGGTCGCGGATCTCGATGTTGGCGCCGTCGAGGGTCCCCACCGTGAGCGCGCCGTTGAGGGCGAACTTCATGTTGCCGGTGCCCGAGGCCTCCATGCCGGCGGTGGAGATCTGCTCGGACAGGTCGGCGGCCGGGATGATCGATTCTGCGAGGCTCACCGAGTAGTTCGGCAGGAACACCACCTTCAGCCGGTCCGCGACCTCGGGATCGTCGTTCACCGCCTTGGCGACGTCGCAGGCGAGCTTGATGATCAGCTTGGCCTGGACGTAGCTCGGCGCCGCCTTGCCGGCGAAGATCTTCACCCGGGGCGTCCAGTCCCGGTGCGGCTCGGCCTTGATCGCCTGGTAGAGCGCCACGGTCTCGACCACGTTGAGGAGCTGGCGCTTGTACTCGTGGATACGCTTGACCTGGATGTCGAACAAAGCGGCCGGATCGACGTCGATGCCGGTGCGCTCGGCGATGATCGCCGCCAGGGCCTCCTTGCGCTCCCGGCGCACGGCCGCGTAGCGCGCCACGAAGGCCGGGTCCTCGGCATGGGCCTCGAGGCCCCGGAGCAACTCGGGATTGTCCAGCACGCCGGCGCCCACCGTCTCCACGGCGAGCCGGGTGAGGCCGGGATTGGCGTTGTGGAACCAGCGGCGGAAGGTGATGCCGTTGGTCTTGTTGACGATTTTGTCCGGATCCAGCGCGTGCAGGTCGGAGAAGACCGTCGAGCGCATCAGGTCGGTGTGCAGGGCCGAGACGCCGTTGACCCGGCGCGCGCCGTGGAAGGCGAGGTGCCCCATCCGGACCCGCCGCCCGTGCGACTCGTCGATCAGCGAGATCGACGCGAGGTAGGCGGCGGCATCCGCCGATCCCTGGCGGCCGTGCTTGGCCTGCTCCTCCAAGTGCATCCAGTTGATCAGGTAGATGATCTGCATGTGGCGCGGCAGCAGCCGCTCCATCAGCTCCACCGGCCAGGTCTCCAGGGCCTCGGGCAGGAGGGTGTGGTTCGTGTAGTGCAGCGTGTGCGTGGTGACGTGCCACGCGTCCTCCCAGGAGAGGCCGTAGACGTCGAGGAGGACGCGCATCAGCTCCGGCACCGCGATGGCCGGGTGCGTGTCGTTGAGCTGGATCGCCGCGTGGTCCGGCAGGGACCGGACGTCGCCGCGCTCGGCCACGTGGCGGGCCACGAGATCCTGGATCGAGGCCGCGGTGAAGAAGTATTCCTGGCGGAGGCGCAGCTCCTGGCCCTCGGCCGAGGAATCGCTCGGGTAGAGCACCCGCGAGATCGCCTCGGCGCGCATCCGCGCCGCGACCGCGCCGACATGGTCGCCGCCGTTGAAGCGGGCGAGGTCGACGGGCTCGCCGGCCTCGGCCTTCCAGAGGCGCAGGCCGTTGACGTGGCGGCCGCGCCAGCCGACCACCGGCACGTCGTGGGCCACCGCCCGCACGGTCTCGGCCGGCTGCCAGTGGCGCCGGATCACGCCCTCCTCCGGCGAGGACAGCGTGACGGTGCCGCCGAAGCCGATCGCGTAGGTCGCCTCGGGCCGGGCGAATTCCCAGGGGTTGCCCTCGGCCAGCCAGGTCTCCGGCGCCTCGCGCTGCCAGCCGTCCTCGAAGGACTGGCGGAACAGGCCGTGGTCGTAGCGGATGCCGTAGCCCATGGCCGGGATGCCGATGCTGGCCATGCTCTCCATGAAGCAGGCGGCGAGCCGCCCGAGGCCGCCATTGCCCAGCGCCGCGTCGGGCTCAGCGTCCTGCACGGCGTCGAGATCGATCCCGAGCTCCCGGAGCGCGCCGCGGGTCGTCTCGGTGAGGCCGAGATTGTTCAGCGCGTCCGACATCAGCCGGCCGATCAGGAATTCCAGCGACAGGTAGTAGACGCGCTTGTTCGGCACGCTCCGCTCGGAGGCCAGCGCGGCGGCCACGATCCGCTCGCGCAGGGCCAGCGCCGTCGCGGCGAACCAGTCGCGCGGGCGGGCGGTCTCGGGCGTGCGGCCGAGCGTGAAGGTGAGCTTGGCGCGGATCGCCTCGCGCAGGTCCACCACCGCGTCGCCGCTGCCGGACAGCACCGGGGCGGTCCAGGCGGCCGGGGCGGGCGCCTCGGTTGCGCGCTCGTCGCGCGAGACATCTTGTGGCACAGGCCGGGTCAGAACATCGTTCAACACGTGCGGGTCCCCCAAAGTCGTCGCCCCGGATTCTAGCGCCGGGGGTATCGTGGGCGGATTATCTCTTTTGATGGATTGCCGCCGCATGAACGGACGGGCGATCCGTGCCCCGAAGCGTCCGACGATGCGGTCGGCTTCCGGCGAAGTCGTGGCAGCGCCGCTCCGGCGGAGCGCACGGGCACGCCGGAGGAGATATGGCAGGGCGGCGTGACATTCCAGGCACAGCCGCGCGGCGTCGCCCTGCACAAGGGGCATGCGCACAGGTTTTGGGGGCCGCAGCCATTCCCTGGGCGACGCCGCGTCGGGGCGTTTCGCGCGCGGCGCGCGCTCTCGGCGCATCCATCGCCGGTCGCCAGCGCGCGGGTCAGCGGTTAAGCGTGGGCCGCCGATGCGAGGGGCGCAGCATGACCGACACCGTCTGGTGGAAGCGCGGGACCGTCTACCAAGTCTATCCGCGCTCCTTTCAGGACACGAACGGCGACGGAGTCGGCGACCTGCCCGGCATCACGGCGCGGCTGGACTACCTCGCATGGCTAGGGGTCGACGCCGTGTGGATCTCGCCGGTCTACCCCTCGCCCATGGCCGATTTCGGCTACGACGTGGCGGATTACTGCGGGATCGACCCGCTGTTCGGCACGCTGGCCGATTTCGACGCCCTCGTGGCCGAGGCCCATCGGCGCCGGCTGAAGGTGATCCTCGACTTCGTGCCGAACCACTCCTCGATCGCGCATCCCTGGTTCTCCGAGAGCCGGTCGTCGCGCGCGAGCCCGAAGCGGGACTGGTACATCTGGCGCGACCCGGCGCCTGGCGGCGGCCCGCCCAACAACTGGCTGTCGAATTTCGGCGGCCCGGCCTGGACGCTGGATGAGACCACCGGCCAGTACTACTACCACGCCTTCCTGGCGGAGCAGCCGGACCTGAACTGGCGCAACCCCGCGGTGCGGGCGGCCATGCACGACGTGCTCCGCTTCTGGCTGGAGCGCGGGGTCGACGGGTTCCGGGTCGACGTGATCTGGCACCTGATGAAGGATGCGGGATTCCGCGACAACCCGGCCAATCCCGACTACGCGCCGGGCTCGCCCGAGATCAACCGCTTCACCCAGGTCTACTCCGCCGACCGGCCCGAGATCTTCGACGTGATCGCCGGGATGCGGGCGGTGCTGCGCCAGTACGGCGAGCGCGTGCTGATCGGCGAGATCTACCTGCCGGTGGAGCGGCTGGTCGCCTATTACGGCCCGGACCTGACCGGGGCCGACCTGCCGTTCAATTTCCAGCTGATCCAGACCCCGTGGCGGGCCGACGCGGTGGCCGACCTCGTGGCGCAGTACGAGGCGGCCCTGCCCGAGGGCGGCTGGCCGAACTGGGTGCTGGGCAACCACGACCAGCCGCGCATCGCCGCGCGGGTCGGGCCGGCGCAGGCCCGCATCGCCGCGATGCTGCTGCTGACCCTTCGGGGCACGCCGACCCTCTACTACGGCGACGAGATCGGCCTCGGCCACGTGCCGATCCCGCCCGACCGCGCCCGGGATCCCTGGGAGCACAACGAGCCCGGGCACGGCCGCGACCCGGAGCGCACGCCGATGCAGTGGGACGACAGTCCCCAGGCCGGCTTCTCCACGGCCGAACCCTGGCTGCCGCTGGCGGCGGATTGGGCCGCCTGCAACGTCGAGAGCCAGCGCTCGGATCCGGGCTCGATGCTCACCCTGCACCGGCGGCTGCTCGCCCTGCGCCGCGACCACGCGGCGCTCGCCGTGGGCGGCTACCGCGAGGTGCCGCTCGGGATCGCCGAGGTGTTCGCCTACGAGCGCTTCGCCGACGGGGACGTCCTGCGCGTGCTCCTGAATTTCGGCGCGGCGTCGCAGGACCTGCCGCTCCCCGAGGGGGCCTGGACCGTGCTGCTCTCGACCCGTCCGGGGCGCGCGGGCGAGCCGGCCGGCCTCACCCTCGCGCTGGAGCCCGCCGAGGGGGTGATTCTGCGCCGCGCCGGGTGACGCGAGGCCGCCCCGGCTCCGGCACCCGTCAGACCGGGGACCGAATCAGGGGCTCAGCGGGCACCGCCGATCGGGCGAAGACGGACGTGCGGGACCCGTCCGGTTACGCCGGGCGCCGTCGTTCCGGGCCGAAGATCTGTATCCAGAAGCCGAAATCCGCCGCGGCGGCGCGATTTCTCGCTGCGATGCCACATAGGTAAGTGACGCTTAATCACCACGGTGGCCTATTTTGTGCGTCGCAACGGAACCGTCGCGGCGAAGGAGCATTGGCCGTGGTTGAGATCGTGACAGCCGTGCCTGCCCGGTCGACTGCCAGACCGGGGCATTCCGCCCGGCCAGGATCAATGCTGATGCTCGATGCGCGCCGTGGTAGTCCCTTCGCCGAGTGGTCGTCCGGCGAGGGGAACGGCGTCGGTCCCGTACCGGTTCCGGCCCGGCCGGCCTCGCTGCGCCGCCGCATCCTCTACGCGACGCCCGAGATGGCGGATTTCGTGAAGACCGGCGGCCTCGGCGAGGTCTCGGCCGCCCTGCCCCGGGCCCTGGTCCCGCACTACGACATCCGCGTCCTGATCCCGGGCTACCGGCAGGTCCGGGCCGCCTTCCCGGAGATCCCGGTCGTCGCCCGCCTCGAGGGCTTCGCGGGCATTCCCGCCTGCGACCTCGGCCTGGTCGAGGCGGCCGACGGCCTGCGGATCTACGTCCTGCTCAGCCCCGACCTCTACGAGCGCGACGGCACGCCCTACGGCGACCAGCACGGCGATTTCGGCGACAACGACCTGCGCTTCGCCCGCCTCAGCCTCGCGGCGGCGGACCTCGCCACCGGCGCCGATCCCGACTGGGCGGCCGACATCCTGCACCTCAACGACTGGCAGGCGGCCCTGGCGCCGGCCTATCTCGCGTGGCGCGGCCGGCGGGTCCCGAGCGTGCTGACCATCCACAACCTCGCCTACCAGGGCCTGTTTCCCCGGGACGCCCTGCCCCGGCTCGGCGTGCCGGACTCGGCCTTCCAGGTCGACGGCGCCGAGTTCTACGGACAGCTCTCCTTCCTAAAGGCCGGCATCTTCTACGCCTCGCAGGTCACCACGGTGAGCGAGACCTACGCCCGGGAGATCCAGACGCCCGAGCTGGGCTGCGGCCTCGACGGGCTGCTGCGCACCCGCGCCGGCCAGGGCCGGCTCGCCGGCATCCTCAACGGCATCGACGAGACCTGGGACCCGACAACCGACCCGCACCTCGCCACGCGGTTCGAGATCGACGACTGGAAGGGCAAGCGCGCCAACACGGAGGCGGTGCGCCAGCAATTCGGCCTCGCGGTCTCCCGCGGGCCGCTCTTCGCCATCGTGTCGCGCCTCGTGCACCAGAAGGGCATCGACCTGAGCCTGCAGGCGGCCGAGACCATCGTGGCCGGGGGCGGCCAGCTCGTGGTGATCGGCCAGGGCGAGGGCCGGTTCGAGCAGGCGCTGCAGGGGTTGGCCAAGCGCCATCCCGACGCGGTCGGCGTGCATGTCGGCTTCGAGGAGGCGCAGGCCCGGCGGATGTTCGCCGGCAGCGACTTCCTGCTGATGCCCTCGCGCTTCGAGCCCTGCGGCCTTGCCCAGATGTACGCGCAGCGCTTCGGCTCCCTGCCGATCGTGCGGCGGACCGGGGGCCTCGCCGACACGGTCGAGGACGGCGTGACGGGCTTCACCTTCGGGGAGGCCTCGGCCGCGTCCTTCGGGGCGGCGGTGCGGCGGGCGCTGGAGGCCTTCGGCCAGAAGAAGCGGCTCAACGCCATGCGGCGGCGGGCCATGGCGGCCCGCTTCGGCTGGGACCAGGCCGCCGACAACTACGCCGGGCTCTACGGCCGGGCCATCGGCAACAGCGTCGGGCTGCGCTGGCGGGCGGCGTAGGGACTTCTCGCGGCCCCTCTCTTCTCTTCTCTTCCGCTCCGCGAGGCGGGTGAGCCCGTTCGGGTCAGATCATCCCTGCCAGCGGGGCGGGCGCTTCCCGGCGCGCCGCCTCGCTGGGCTCCGCAGGCGAGCCCGGACCCGGAGCGGTCATCGGAGGCGGGATCCGGACCCGCTGTCGGCGCGGAACGCGGCGCGCCGGCGGGTCCGGATCCCGGGTTCCGCCGCGCGGCCCCTCACCCCTCCAGCAGGAAGATCATCGTGGCGAGCGGCGGCAGGGTCAGCGACAGGCTCTGACCCTGGCCGTGGCTCGCCTGATCGTCGGTGTGGCGGCCGCCCTGGTTGCCCAGGTTGGACCCACCGTAGACCCCGGCATCCGAGTTGAACGCCTCGCGATAGAAACCTGCCTGCGGCACGCCGATCCGGTAGCCCTCGCGCGGCACCGGCGTGAAGTTCGACACCACGATCGCCACCTCGCCGGGCTTGGCACCCTTGCGGGCCCAGGCGATGACGCTGTTGTCCTGGTCGTCCGCCACCAGCCACTGGAAGCCGGTATGCTCGACGTCGCGGCCGTAGAGGGCCGGGGTCGAGACGTAGAGCCGGTTCAGGTCGCGGATCACGCTCTGGACGCCCTTGTGCAGGGGATCGTCCAGGAGGTGCCAGTCCAGGCTGTTGTCGTGGTTCCACTCCCGCTCCTGGCCGAACTCGCCGCCCATGAACAGCAGCTTCTTGCCGGGATGCCCCCACATGAAGCCGTAATAGGCCCGGAGATTCGCGAATTTCTGCCAGCGGTCGCCCGGCATCTTGCCGAGCAGCGAGCCCTTCCCGTGCACGACCTCGTCGTGGGAGAGCGGCAGGATGAAATTCTCCGAGAAGGCGTAGAGCAGCCCGAAGGTCAGGTTGTGGTGGTGGTAGCGGCGATGGATCGGATCCTCCTGCATGAAATGCAGGGTGTCGTGCATCCAGCCCATGTTCCACTTGAAGCCGAAGCCCAGGCCGCCCGTGTAGGTCGGGTGCGAGACGCCCGGCCAGGAGGTGGATTCCTCCGCCACCGTGATCGTCCCCGGGGCGTGGCTGTAGGTCGCCTCGTTGGTCTTGCGCAGGAAGTCGATGGCGTCGAGGTTCTCGTTGCCGCCGTAGCGGTTCGGGATCCACTCGCCCTGGCGGCGCGAGTAGTCGAGGTAGAGCATCGACGCGACGGCATCCACGCGCAGGCCGTCGAGGTGGTAGTGCTCCAGCCAGAACCGGGCGTTGGCGGCGAGGAAGGTCGCGACCTCGGTCCGCCCGAAATTGTAGATGTAGGTGCCCCAGTCCTGGTGGAAGCCCTGGCGCGGGTCGGCGTGCTCGTAGAGGTGGGTGCCGTCGAACAGGCCGAGCCCGTGGGCGTCGAGCGGGAAGTGGCCCGGCACCCAGTCGAGCAGCACGCCGATGCCGGCCTCGTGGGCCGCGTCCACGAAGGCGGCGAAGTCCTCAGGGCTTCCGAAGCGGCTCGTCGGCGCGAACAGCGAGACCGGCTGGTAGCCCCAGGACCCGTCGAACGGGAACTCGGTGATCGGCAGCATCTCGATATGGGTGAAGCCCAGATCCTTGACGTAGGGGATCAGCCGGTCGCCGAGTTCCTTGTAGGTGAGGTAGCGGTTGCCCTCCTCGGGCACCCGCGCCCAGGAGCCGAGATGGACCTCGTAGACCGAGATCGCCGCGTGGCGCGGGTCCTTGGCGCCGCGGGTGCTCATCCAGCCGGAATCGCGCCAGTCGAAGTCGCTCGACCCGTGGGTGACCGAGGCGGTCTCCGGCGGGTGCTGGGCCGCGAAGGCGACTGGGTCGGCCTTGAGCGGGACCAGGGATCCGTCGGGGCCGCGGATCTCGAACTTGTAGCGCACGCCGGCCTTGAGGCCCGGCACGAACAGCTCCCAGATGCCGCCGTCCTGCCAGAGGCGCATCGGGTGGCGCCGCCCGTCCCAGTCGTTGAAGTCGCCGACGACGCTGACCTTGCGGGCGTTGGGCGCCCAGACGGCGAAGCGGAAGCCGTCGATGCCGTCGAGCTGCCCCGACTGGGCGCCGAGCATCCGGTAGACGAGGTTGGTGCCGACCTCGCGGAGCGCCGCCACGTCGTACTGCTCGATCGAGGAGCCGAAGCCGTAGGGGTCGTAGCGGCGGCGCTTCGTCCCGTCCCAGGACTCGACCTCGATCTCGTAGAGGGGCCGGTGCTCGCCCTCGGCCTTCGCGACCCAGAACCCGTCCGGATGGCGCTTCTCGAAGGGCGCGGTGCGGCCGTCCATCACCAGGGTGGCGGCCCGCGCCTCGGGCAGCACGGCGCGCACCTCCCAGGCCTTCGGCCCGACCCGGTGGGGGCCGAGCACCGCGAAGGGGTCGCCGTGGTTGGCGGCCATCAGCGCGGCGACCGCGTCCGGGTGGACGCTCGGCGGCTGCGTGGCGCCGGCGCCCGGGACATCCGCGGACCGCGCCGTCGCCCCCTCCGGGTCGACCCGCGTTGCGAAGGTCTCGTCGATCGCCGTCATACAGTTGCTCCGGGCTCGTGTCCGTCCGTGTCCAGAATGGTGAGAACCCCACGGGCGGGGATTTCGATCCAGTCCGGCCGGTTGTTGGCCTCGTAGTCGACCTCGTAGAGCGCCTTGGTCAGCAGGCAGAGGCGCAGCAGCCGGGTCCGGCTCTCCGAATCGGTCACCGCCGCCCGGGAGCCCTCGACCGCGGTCTCGTAGCCGGCGAGGAACGCCGCCTCGATCATGCCGCGCCACGCGGTCGCCGCGTCCCGCGCCCGCTCCTCCGAATCGGCGAACCGCGCGGTGATCTCCCGGATCACCGTCTCGGCGCCGTACGCGAAGGAGCGCATCAGCCCGGCGACGTCCCGCAGGGGCATCGACTTGGCCCGGCGCTCGTCGGCCGGGCGCGAGGGCTCGCCCTCGAAGTCGACGATGATCAGGTCGTTCTCGGCGACCAGCACCTGGCCCAGATGGTAGTCGCCGTGGATGCGGGTCTTGTGGGCGCCCCGGACCGGCGCTTCGGTGAGCGCGGCGATCAGCGCCTCGACCTCGCCCCGGCGCTGGCCGAGCTCCGCGCAGGCCGGCTTGCCGGCGTCGAGGCCGCGGTCGGCGAGGCCCTTGAGCGCCCGGAAGGCGCGCTCGGCCTGGTGGCGGGCGTCGCGCGCCAGCACGGCGAGGTCGTCCCCGGTGAACGGCTCGGCCGCGAAGGCCGGGTCGTCGGTCTCGATGGCGAGTGCCGCGTGCAGCTCGGCGGTGCGCCGGCCGAGCAGGTCGGCCCAGGGCCGGTGGGCCTGGAACGCCTCCTCGGGGGTCGCGGCCTCGCTCTCGGGCGTGAGCACCACGGTCTCGAAGTCCCGGCGCAGGCCCTCCAGCATCAGGGTCCAGGCGTCGCCCTGGTTCATCACGAACTTCTGCAGGACCGCCAGGGCGGTCCGGGTGCCGTCCTCGGCGACATGCTCCAGGGTGCCGAGCAGGGCGGGTGTATTCGAGAAACCCGCCTTCTCGGTGAGGAAGCGCCCGACCTCGATCTCGGGATGCAGGCCCGGCTGCAGGCGGCGCAGCAGCTTGAGCATCATCTTCGAGCCGATGGCGATCGAGGTGTTGCTCTGCTCGCCCGAGAGCCGGCGGATGTCGGCCACGTCGACCGTGACGTCCGGGTCGAAGGCCGAGGTGACGGCGAAGACGAGCCGCCCGGTCTCCGTGGGGATCTCGCGGGCCTGCCGCATGTCGTCGATCAGGCAGGCGGCGAAGTCGTTGGAGCCGGCCGCCCCGTAGAGCAGGCCGGTGCGCGGCCCCCGGCGCACCCGCGCCACCGCGAAGGGCATGAGGGTCTCGTCCTCGCGGCCCTCCTCGACGCCCACGGGCACGAAGTATTCCTGGGTCTCGCCGCTGGCGAGCTGCACCTGCAGCCGCGGCAGCAGGAAGCGCGCGCTGCCGTCGACGTCCTTCAGGGCGGCGCAGTCGACGACCTTCGTGGCCTTGATCCGCGAGCCCTTGGCGCCGAACCAGCGCCGGCTCGTCAGGAACGGCGGCACCACGGTGCGCTCGAAGGCGACGCGCTCGCGCCCGCTCATCAGGGTCTCGATCCCGCCGGTGAGCACCAGGGTGAACAGCTCGGGCGGCTCCTGCTGCGGGCCGATCACCCCCGACCGGGCGGCGCTCAAGGAGAACCAGTAGAAGCCGTAGGACGGCAGGGTCAGCAGGTAGGGCAGGTCGCCGATCGGCGGGAACTCGGTGCCGCCGGTCAGCTCGATCGGCACCGCGGTGCGCAGCTCCGACAGGTCGAGCTGCACCGCCTGCGGCGCGCGCGACAGGTTCGCCACGCACAGGATCCGCTCGTCCTCGTGCTCGCGGATCCAGGCGAGCACCTTCCGGTTCGACGGGTACAGGAACTGGATGGTGCCGCGCCCCAACGCGACGCTGTTGTTGCGGATCGCGATCATGCGCCGCGTCCAGTTCAGCAGGCTCGTCTGGGCCTGGGTCTGCGCCTCGACGTTGATCGCGTCGAACCCGTAGATCGGGTCCTGGATCGCCGGCAGGAACAGCTTCTGCGGGTTCGCCCGCGAGAAGCCGCCGTTCCGGTCGGGCGACCACTGCATCGGCGTGCGCACGCCGTCGCGGTCGCCGAGGTAGATGTTGTCGCCCATGCCGACCTCGTCGCCGTAGTAGAGCACCGGCGTGCCGGGCATCGACAGGACGAGGGACTTCATCAGCTCGATCTTGCGCCGGTCGTTCTCGAGGAGCGGCGCGAGGCGTCGGCGGATGCCGAGGTTGATCCGGGCGCGCCGCTCGGCGGCGTAGAACGACCAGAGATAGTCACGCTCCTCGGCCGTGACCATCTCGAGCGTCAGCTCGTCGTGGTTGCGCAGGAAGATCGCCCACTGGCAGCCCTCCGGGATCTCCGGGGTCTGGCGCATGATGTCGGTGATCGGGTGCCGGTCCTCCCGGGCGATCGCCATGTACATCCGCGGCATCAGCGGGAAGTGGAAGGCCATGTGGCACTCGTCGCCGTCGCCGAAATACTGCGCGGTCTCCTCGGGCCACTGGTTGGCCTCGGCGAGCAGCATCCGGTCGGGGTAGCTCGCGTCCAGCGCGGCGCGGATCGCCTTGATGACGTCGTGGGTCTCGGCGAGGTTCTCGCAGTTCGTGCCGTCGCGCTCGATCAGGTAGGGGATCGCGTCGAGCCGCAGGCCGTCGACGCCCATGTCGAGCCAGTAGCGCATCACGTCGATGACCGCTTCCAGCACCTTCGGGTTGTCGAAGTTGAGATCCGGCTGGTGACTGTAGAACCGGTGCCAGAAATACTGCTTGGCGACCGGGTCCCAGGTCCAGTTCGACGCCTCGGTGTCGAGGAAGATGATCCGCGTGTCCTTATACGGCTCGTCGGTGTCCGACCAGACGTAGAAGTCGCGCTCGGGCGAGCCGGGAGGGGCCTCGCGGGCGGCCTGGAACCAAGGGTGCTGGTCCGAGGTGTGGTTGATGACGAGCTCGGTGATGACCCGCAGACCGCGCTCGTGCGCCGCCTCCACGAAGGCCTTGAAGTCCTCCATGGTCCCGTAGGACGGGTTGATGTCCCGGTAATCGGCGATGTCGTAGCCGTCGTCGCGCAGCGGCGAGGGATAGAACGGCATCAGCCAGATCGCCGTCACGCCGAGATCGCGCACGTAGTCGAGGCGCTGGGTCAGGCCCTCGAAATCCCCGATCCCGTCGTTGTTCGAGTCGAAGAACGACTTGACGTGGATCTGGTAGATGATGGCGTCACGGTACCATTGCGGGTCGCTGCGATCGATCATCGCGTCGCTGCCTCATCGGTCGAGTCTGACGGGACCGGCGGGGGACCCGGCCGGGGCGCGGGCGGCGGGCCGCCGCGCGGGTGCGAGGGTCGGCGACGGGAATTCCCGCCGCCGCATTCAAGGGCCATGGCCGAGTGCCACGCGCGGCCTCAGCCCGCAACCCGCCGCGGCGCCCGGAGGCGCCAGATCACGCAGGATCGCTCGGCCGGATCGAGGGCGATGCGGTGGGTCTTGCCGCGCAACTCGAACGTGTAGCCCTGGAGCAGGTCCTCGACCTCGACGGCGCCGTCGTCGGGCAGGCCGAACAGCCAGAGCGGCACCTCGTAGGTGCATTCCTGGCGATTCTTCGGGTCGAGGTTGACCATGGTGAAGACGCAGTTGTCGCGCTCCGGCGTCGACTTGGCGTAGGCGATGATGTTGTCGTTCCAGGCACCCGTGAAGGTCACGTTGCGGAAGTCCCAGAGGGCGGGGTTCTCGCGTCGGATCCTGTTGAGCTTGACGATGTGCTCGCGGATGTTGCCCGGCCGGTCGTAGTCCCAGGCCTTGAGCTCGTATTTCTCGGAGTTGAGATACTCCTCCTTGCCCGGGTACGGCGCGGCCTCGCACAGCTCGAAGCCGTTGTAGATGCCGTAGACCGACGACAGGGTCGCGGCGAGCGTGCCGCGGATCACGAAGCCCGCGCGCCCGCTGGTCTGGAGGAAGTGGGGATTGATGTCGGGCGTGTTGGCGAAGAAGTTGGGGCGGTAGTACTCGCCCATCTCGCCGGCCAGCTCCAGGGCGTAGTCGGTGAGCTCCTGCTTGGTGTTGCGCCACGTGAAGTAGGTGTAGCTCTGCTGGTAGCCGGCCTTGGCGAGCTTCTTCATCATCTTCGGCCGGGTGAAGGCCTCTGCGAGGAAGATCGCGTCCGGGTAGCGGCCGTTGACCTCGCCGATCACCCATTCCCAGAACGGGATCGGCTTGGTGTGCGGGTTGTCGACCCGGAAGATGCGCACGCCGCGCGCGCACCAGCCGAGCAGGATGTCGCGCAGCTCGATCCAGAGCGAGGGCAGGGCGCCCCCGTAGAAGTGGACGTTCGAGATGTCCTCGTACTTCTTCGGCGGGTTCTCGGCGAATTTCAGGGTGCCGTCGGGGCGCCACTCGAACCATTCCGGGTGGTTCTTGATCCAGGGATGGTCCGGCGAGCACTGGATCGCGAAGTCGAGGGCGATCTCCATGCCGTAGGCGTGGCTCGCCGCGACCAGCCGCTCGAAATCCGCGAGCGTGCCGAGGTCGGGATGCACGGCCTCGTGGCCGCCCTCCTCCGCGCCGACCGCGTAGACCGAGCCGACATCGCCGGGCTCGGCCTTGAGGGTGTTGTTCTTCCCCTTGCGGTTGGTCCGACCCACGGGATGGATCGGCGTGAAGTAGAGAACGTCGAAGCCGAGCTCGCGGATCTCGGGCAGGCGCCGGATGACGTCGTCGAAGGTGCCGTGGCGGTTCACGTCCATCGACTGGGAGCGCGGGAAGATCTCGTACCAAGCGGAGAACCGGGCCGCGAGGCGGTCGGCGATCACCGGCAGGGTCACGGGGTATTGGGTCAGGTTCACCCGCTCGGCGTTGCGGCGCACGAGGCTCGATGCCTCGGGCTGAAGGATCCGGTCGAGCTGGGCGGCCGAGCCGGTCTCCTCGGCGGCGAGCGCGGCCACGAGCGCGGCGAGGCGCTCGGCGTCGCGGCCGCCGCGGGTCCGGGCGAGCGAGGCCGCGGTCCCGACGAGCGCCACGCCCTCGATCGTCTCGAGCCGCACGTCGACGCCGGCGGCGCGCTTCTTCAGGGTGTCGCGCACCCAGGACGAGAACGCGTCGCGCCACGCGATCAGGGTGAACTCGTAGCGGGCGTTCCGCTCCAGGGGGAAGTGCCCGGCCCAGCGGTCGTTGTCGACGAAGACCATCGGGTCCTCGCGCCAAGTCTCGCCTCCAGACGCCTCGGTGCCGGCGACCCGCGACAGGATCGCGGCGTCGATGATCTCGTGGCCGTCGGAGAAGATGTCGGCCTCGACCCGCAGGGACTCGCCGACGATCCGCTTCACCGCCGAGCGACCGCCGTCGATCTCGGGGCTGACCGCCTCGATCACCACCCTTCCCTCCCCGTCCGGGGTGCCGCGCGCCGGCTGGCGGGCGACCTCCTGGGCGCTGGCCGCGAGGATGCGCAACTCGCCCGGCATCAGGTCGATGGCGCTGCCGGGATGGAACGCGATCGGCTCGGCCTCCGGGGTCCGGTCGACGAAGGCGCCGAGCATCCCGCCGGTGCGGGCGACGAGCGCACCGGCCTCGACCGGCACCGGCCGGTCGGTCGGGTTGTAGAGCACGATCAACCCGTGCCGCGCCGAGGCCGGGTGGCCGGTGTCGAAGCGGGCGAGCGCCACCAGATCGCTGTCGGGGGCCGAGATCCGGATCTGCGCGCCCTCGACATTGGCGGCCGGCAGCTCCGCCCGCAGGGCGTTGATCGCCCGGATCGAGGCGGAGATGTCGAGGCCGGTGTCGTTCTCGCGGTCGCGCGGGGTGGTCTCGACCACGTGCAGCGCCCGCCGGTAGCCCCATTCGTAGCCGATCGGCATGAGCACGCCGGCCGAGAAGAAGGCCGCGAGGGCGTAGCGGGTGCGCAGATGCGCCGCCACCGCCTCCGGGCCGCCGCCGATCTCGGCGGCGAGCCGCTTCATGTCGTGGTTCTCGGGGAAGGCGATGGAGGGGGCCAGCACCCGCAGGCGCTCGTACTGCTCGAGCGCCCAGGGCTTCTTCAGGTCCCACCACGCGAAGGAGTTGAACAGGTAGTCGAAGCCGGCGCCGGCCGTGGCCCGGGCCTCCTCGAAGGTGCAGCCGAGGGTCTCGGCGGCGAACAGGCAGGCGGGGTCTTGGCTCTTGGCCTGCCCGATCAGGGCGCGCCAGGTCTCCGGCGGCACCTTGTAGGCGGCATCGCACCGGAAGCCCTTCACGCCGAGGCCCTGGAGATGGGCCACGTAGGCGCCCCAGATCCGGGTCAGCTCGTCCCGGGCGGAGGGCGTGTGGTAGTCGAGCTCGGCCAGATCGCCCCAGACGGTGCGGATCGACGGGTCGTCCGGATCGACGGCGGCCGGGTGCATGATCGAGCCGTCCGGCTCCTTCATGAACAGGTCGGGCCGCTCGGTGGCGAGCCGGGCGTTGTCGGCGGTGTGGTTGATCACGAGGTCGGTCATGACCGACAGGCCCAGCGCCTGCGCGGCGGTGCAGAAGCGGCGGATCTGCTCGTCGTCGGGCGTGCCGTCGGCGTCGCGGAACCGCTCGTCCAGGCGCTCGGGATCGGCGACCGCGTAGAGGCTCCGCGAGCCGCCGGTCTGGTGGAACGGGTTGAGGTAGACCCAGTCGAAGCCGAGGGCGGCGATCCGCGGCAGCTCGGCGGTCCAGTCCGAGACGCGCCCGACCAGGAGCGGGAACAGGTTGTAGATCCGTGGCCCCTCGGCCCGGGGGGCCAGCGCGGCCGGCAGGACGGCCGCGGCCCCGGACGTCGCAGCGGCTTTGGTCGGTGCGTTCATGCTGCCTCTCGGCTCCCGTTCCCAGTGTCGTAACGCCCGAACCCCCGGGCTGTGCCGCGCGATCCGGTCCGACGTGTCTCAGCAGAGTCGCGTGACAGGGCTGCGGAGGGGCCACCGGAAGACGCGCCCGGACCGCCGCCGTCTCTGCGAGCGGCGCCACGCTGATCCAGGTCGCGCTGCCCTGGGTCGCCTCGCTCCGCTCGCGATGACGGCGCGGTCACGGTTCCCGCCGCAGCACCGCGTAGGGGAGGTCGCGCAGGAGAGCGCCGAGATCGGCCCCCTCCCCCTCCACCACCCGCCCCGAGGCGAGGTCCCGCCAGCGCGTCCCCGCCCCGAGATCGACCCGGGTGCCGGCAAAGGCCTCGCCCGACCAGACGGCTTCCCCGACGAAGCCCGCCACCAGCCGCGGCACCGCCACGAACAGGTCGCCGCCCTCTTGGACGGGGTCGGTCCGCCGGTAGGCGATGACGTGGTCGGCCCGGGCGCCGGTGGCCGCGACGGGCTCGTAGGCGGCGCTGGCGTAGAAGTCCGGGCGCTCGGCCCGCTCGGCGAGGAGCCGCGTGAGCGTCGCCTGCTTGACCCGCCCGTCCAGCCAGTGGCCCAGCAGGTCGGCGGGCGCCCCGCCCTCCTCCAGCATCCGTTCCAGCGCCGGGTAGTCCACCGGGCGGCGGTTGTCGGGGTCGACGAAGGAGAAGTCCCAGATCTCGGTGCCCTGGTAGGTGTCGGGCAGGCCCGGCAGGGTGCATTTCAGGACCGTCCGGCCGAGGCTCGCCAGCATGCCGAGATGGGCGAGACGCCGGGCGAATGGCCGGAGCGCGCTCAGGAACTCCGAGCCGGGGGCGATCAGCGCCGTGAACAGCCGCTTGACCGCGCCCTCGTAGACCTCGTCGACGTTGACCCAGCTCGACCGGCGCTTGCCCTCCCGCATGGCCTTCTCGCCGTAGGCGATCAGCCGGTCGCGGAACTCCGCGATCGCCCCGGCCTCGTCCCGCTCCAGAAGCTCCAGCGGCCAGGCGCCCAGGATCGCCTGGAAGAACATCCACTGGTCGTTGGCGTCCGGGGCCGGCTCGCCGTCGATCCGGGCGAGGTGCGGGCCGGCGACCCGCTGCCACAAGTCCCAGGCCTTGGCCCATTCCTCGGGGATCTCCGAGAGGGCGAGCAGCCGCGTGCGGGCATCCTCGCCCCGCTTGGTGTCGTGGGTCGCGGTGGTGATCATGGCGCTCGGCCAGTCCCGGGCGCGGGCGATCTGCAGATCGTGGAAGTGCTCCGCGTCGATCCCGTACTCGCCCGGATCGCCGCCGACCTCGTTGAGGCCCAGGAGGCACGCGTAGCGGTAGAACAGCGTGTCCTCCAGGCTCTTGGCCATGACCGGGCCGGTGAGCTGCTGGAACCGGCGGCGGAAGCGCAGCACCACCCGCGGGTCCGGCCGGCCGGGGCCCGCCGTCTCGACCCGACCGAGCAGGACGTCGGCGGCGAAGTCGTGGACCGAGCGGTCCGGCAGGCTCGACCAGCGCTTGGCCTTGGCGACGGCGCCCTCGATCAGGCGGACATCCTCGGGCTCGACCTCGCCCTCCTCCAGATCCGACGGCAGGTAGCTCCGGTAGGTCGGGAAGCGCGCGATGATCTCGATCAGCGCCCGGCGCAGCGCGTTGACGGTGAAGTCGCGGGTGCGCCGGTCGGCGTCGGCGACCTCCTTGAGGTCGGTGGTCAGCACCTCCAGCTCGCTCGCGAAGCTGATCTCGAGGATCTCGGCCTTGGCGGCGCGGAGCTGGAAGCCGTAGGGCTCGTCGAACCCCGTGGCCCAGGTGTAGAGCCGCTCGATTTTTCCGCGCCGGGACTTGTCGACCAGGATCCCGTCGAGCTGGTTGAGCACGTCGTAGCCCGTGGTCCCGGCCACCGGCCAGGGCCGCAGCCGCTCGCCCGGCTCCAGGATCTTCTCGACGACGACGTAGAAGCCCGGTCCGACAGCCGCCTGGAGCGCCCTTGCGTAGCCCAGCGGGTCGGCGAGGCCGTCGATATGGTCGATGCGCAGGCCGTCGATCCGGCCCTCGCGGACGTGCCGGAACACGGTCTCGTGCGAGCGGTGGAAGATGTCGGACAGCTCGACCCGCAGGCCGGCGAGCGAGTTCACGTCGAAGAAGCGGCGGTAGTTGATGTCGCTCGACGCCACCCGCCAGTGGGCCAGCCGGTAGGCCTGCGCCTCCAGCAGCCGGTGCAACGGCCCGAAACTGTCCGGGCGACCTTTGAAGCCGTTGAGCAGCGCCAGCGTGCTGGCGGTGGCCTCTTGGATCAGCGGCGACACGCCGTAGATCTCGGCGAGCCGGCGCTTCAGCCCCTCGGCCTCCTCGGGGAAGCCTTTGCGGCGGGTCTCGTCGGTATCGATCGACATCGCCCGCAGCCGCTCGGAGATGGCGAGCAGTTCCGCGGTGGTGTCGTCGTCCACCGCCCCGATCGCGGCGATCACCCGGTTGAGGATGGTCGGGTAGCTCAAGGGGCGGATCGGCAGCTGGTGCTCGTAGTGCCAGACGCTGAAGGCGCCGGTCTCGGGGTCGAACTTCAGCTCCAGCGTGCCCTTCTCCAGGGCCTCGCCGTAGCGGTCGCCGAGGAATGGGATCACGAGGTTGCGCCCGGCTCCGAGCCGCTGCCAGTCGATGTCGAAGGCGTCGGCGAAGGGCGACAGGGAGCCCCATTCGAGCACCGAGAGCCACCACGGATTGTCGGAGCCGCCGACGCCCATGTGGTTCGGGACGATGTCGAGCAGGAGCTTGATCCCGTGGGCGTGGAGCGTCTCGGAGAGCGCGATGAAGCCCGCCTCGCCGCCGAGCTCCGGGTTGATCGCGCCGTGATCGACGATGTCGTAGCCGTGGGTCGAGCCGGGCCGCGCCTTCTGGAGCGGCGAGGCGTAGACGTGGCTGATCCCGAGCCGGTGCAGGTAGGGGACGATCCGGCCCGCATCCGCGAAGGTGAAGTCCTTGTGGAACTGCAGCCGGTAGGTCGCGCGCGGCGGCGGCGCGGCGAGCCGCGCGGCGCCCGAGCGCGGGCCCCGCGCCTCGGCCGAGAGGGACGCCGCGAGCTTCGCCAGCGGCCCGCCGGGGGCGGCGATGTCCACGAGATCCCGGTCGAGTTTGCGCCGCCAGTTCGGGTAGCCCTCGGTCGAGCCGGGCACGTTGGCCTGGGCGAGTTCCGAGACCACGTCCTCGTACTGGACGGCGGTGAGCATCGCGGGCGCGCGGGCGAGGTAGCGGGCGGCGGCCTCGAAGGGCGCGGAATCCGGCGGCTCGGCGGAGGGCAGCAGCTGCTCGGCCGCCAGCGCCTCGGCGAGGCGGCGGCGCTCGACGACGCGCTCGCCCCGCTCGACCTCGGCCCGCTCCTGATCGTAGAGGCCGAGCGACTGGCGGGTGTCGGTGTCGACCCCGCGCCACCAGCCGACGAAGGTCGGCAGGTCGTGGGTGGTGATGGCGGTGAGCGCGTCCCGCGGGTAGGCCGAGGGCGGCTTGAAGCGTCCGTCGGCCTCGCGCTCGAAGGCGAGGATCCGGTAGCTCAGCACCCCGGCCCGCATCAGCGCGTCGGAGAAGCCTTCCGGCGCCGTGCCGAGATCCTCCGCGATGACGAGGCACTTGTTGCGGTGGCTCTCCAGCCGCAGCACCGCCAGCATCGGCTCGAAAGGCATGGCCACGTAGGCTCCGGCCTGGGCCCCCGCCCCCAGCGGGATCAGGAACAGGCGGGCGAGCTGGAAGGCGTGGTCGATCCGGATCGCGCCGGCGTGGCGCATGTTGGCCTGGACCAGGGCCCGGAAGGCCGCGAGCCCGTCGCGCTCCATCGCCAGCGGATCGAAGGCCGGCAGGCCCCAGTTCTGGCCCTTCGGTGCGAGCAGGTCCGGCGGCGCGCCGATCGACACCTTGTCGGCGAAGCGCTCGGGATGCGACCAGATCTCGGAGCCGCCCCGGTCGGCGCCGACCGCGAGGTCGCGGTAGAGCCCGACCCGCATGCCGGCCCCGAGCGCCGCCGCGGAGGCCTCGGCGAGCTGCCGGTCGGCGAGGTACTGCAGCCACGCGTGGTAGCCGACGAGGTCCGCGTTCTCCGCCGCGAAGGCTCGGACCGCCTCCGTGCCGGCGCGGCGATACGCCTCCGGCCAGTCGCCCAGCCAGTGCGCCCCCTGCCCCCGGAAATGCTCGGACAGCGCCTCGAACAGGGCGTGCGCTTCGAGATCCTCCCCGCCCTCCTGGCGGAACTGCTCGAAGCCCGCGTCGGTGCCGGCCCGGGCCGGCGACTCGGCCCAGAGCGCCCGGAGCACCGGGTCGAGCACGTCGTGGACGCCCTGGTGGTCGACGAGGGCGGCCTCGCGCAAAGCCGTGATCGCGTCCGCGCGCTCGGCGAGCAGCGCCTCGGCCCGGGAGCCCGCGAGCCCCGGCAGGCTGCGCGGGGCGATGAACAGGGTCTCCAGGAACAGCCGCGAGGACGGCGAGTAGGGCGAGATCTTGGTGCGGTCGGAGCCGAACAGGGCGTGGACCGGGCTGAGCCCCAAGAACGCCGCCCCACGCAGGGCGGCCTCGCGGGCGGCCTCGCCGGCATCCGCGTAGGTGCCGATGCCGATATTGGTGGCCGAGCGCAGGCCGTAGAGCTGAGCGGCCATGCCCCAGTCGGAGGCGCCCTCCTCCGTGTAGGGGCGCGGGCGCCAGCAGCGCTGGGGCGCGGCGATCACCCAGGCCTCGGCGCGGGTCTGCCCGGCCTGGACGGTGAGGCGGTGATAGCCGGGCGTCAGCGGCGGCAGCTCGAAGCCGGGCTCCGAGCCCTGCGGGTTGGCCCGGCCCTCGCGGGCCGTGCCGCGCTCGTCGACGAGGCGCCAGACCAGGGTGTGGGGCGCGCCGTCCGGCGGGCGCACCGGCACCCGGGCGGCCCGGCGGGCCTCCACCGGCAGGAGCGGCGGGATCAGGCCGTGGCGCAGGCGCTCGACCTCCGCGAGGCTCGCGGCGATCGCCGCCTCGTCCTCCACCGCGAAGCCGAGGGCCGCCAGCAGTCCGCGGCGCACCTCCAGCGACGTCTCGACGGGCTGGCCGAAGGCGTCGGTGTAGCCGGGGGCGACGCCGACGAGGTCGGCGAGTGTCTCGAGGCGGCTCACGCGCGGGACTCCGTCAGGAACACGCCCGTCCAGGACGGGAGATCGCGTCCGGCCCCGTCCGGGGCGTTGGTCCAGACCGGCCGGGCACCGCCCGGATCCAGCGCGAAGGGTTCGGTCCCGACATTGGCGACGAAGCGCAGGGTGCCGGCGCCGAAGCGCCACGTGCAGTCGACCACGTCCGGGCGCGGCATCGCGGCGGCGGCGCCGTCGTAGCCGGACTTCGCCAGGGGCACGACCACGTCGCGGCGCAGCCCCAGGAGCCGCGTCGTCTCGGCCAGCACCTCGCGGTGGGGCGAGCGCTCCCGCTCGGACCAGTCGAGCTTCGAGGCCGCGAAGGTCTCGGCCTCGGTCGGGTCCGGGATCTTGGAGGTGTCGTCCGCGAAGGCCGCGAAGCTCTTGAACTCCCGGCGGCGCCCGTCGCGCACCGCCTTGTTCAGGTCCGCGTCGGGCGCGAAGTCGACGAAGAACAGGAACGGCGCGGAGGCCGACCATTCCTCGCCCATCCAGAGCATCGGGATCTGCGGCGCCAGGAGGAGCCCGGCCCGGGCGAGGTCGAGTTTCTTGGGATCCGCGAGGTGGTTGAGCCGCTCGCCGAGCGCCCGGTTGCCGACCTGATCGTGGTTCTGCAGGAAGGTCACGAAGGCGGAGGGCGGCAGGTGCCCGGAGGGTTCGCCGCGCGGGTGGTTGTCGAGCGTCGGGAAGGGCTCGCCCTGGTAGGCGAAGCCCTCGGCGAGGCAGCGGGCCAGGTGGGCGACCGGTTTGTCGGCAAAGCTTTTATAGTAGCCGGCGTCCTCGCCGGTGAGCAGGACGTGCCAGCAATGGTGCAGGTCGTCGGCCCACTGGGCGTCGTGCATCTTCGGGCGCCCGGCGGCGTCGCGCTCCAGCCAGCGGGCCTGGTTGGCCTCGTTCTCCAGCATCAGGTGGATCTGCCGGTTCGGGAAGATCCTCCGGACCGTCTCGCCGAGCTCGGCCAGGAAGTGGCGGGGCGAATCGTCGAGGATGGCGTGGACGGCGTCGAAGCGCAGGCCGTCGAAATGGTACTCCTCCAGCCAGTACAGGGCGTTCTGGATGAAGAACTGCCGCACCGTGGCGCCGCTCTCCTTGCCGTCGAAGTTGATGCCCGCGCCCCAGGGGGTCTGGTGGCGCTCGGTGAAGAACGTCCCGGCATAGGCGTGGAGGTAGTTCCCGGCCGGCCCGAAGTGGTTGTAGACCGCGTCGAGATAGACCATCAGGCCGAGCCCGTGGGCGGCGTCGATCAGGCGCTTGAGGTCGTCCGGTCGACCGTAGGCGCCGTCCGGCGCGTAGGGTTGGACGCCGTCGTAGCCCCAGTTGCGCGAGCCCTTGAAGTCGGCGAGCGGCAGCAGCTCGAGGGCGGTGACGCCGAGCGCCTTGAGGTCGGCCAGCCGGGCCTGCAGGCCGGCATAGGTGCCCTCCGGCGTCGCGGTGCCGACATGGCACTCGTAGATCACCGCCTCCTCGAAGGGCCGCCCGGTCCAGCCCGCGTCGGACCACTCGAAGCTCCGCGGGTCGATCACCTCGCTGAGGCCCGAGACGTCGTCCGGCTGGAAGCGGGAGGCGGGATCGGGCACGACGAGGTCGCCGTCGACGCGGAAGCCGTAGCGGGCGCCGGGCTTCACCCCCGGCAGGGCCGTGCGGCGCCAGCCGCCGCCGGATTCGGGCAGCGGGTGGTCGACGCCGTCGACGACGAGGTCGACGCTCCGGGCGGTGGGCGCCCAGAGGGCGAAGCGGACGCCGCCCCCGACCATCTCGGCCCCGAAATCCATGCTGTGGGCGCGCCGCATCGGGCCACCGTCCTCGTCATTGGCCGCGCGACCGGGACGCAAGCGCGGCAGGATCATCTGTCGTGGGAGAAGGCCCCGGGCCCGATCCGGTTCCCGCAGCGCAGCTATGGCGGAGCGGCCGCGTGGCAATGGGGTATCGGCGGGTGTGACGGCGAGGTGACGGCGAGGTGACGGCCAGGTGACGGCCAGGTGACGGCCAGGTGACGGCGGAGGGCAGCGGCGTGACGGCGGGCCGCGCGGAAACTAAGCCGCAGTTCCGTCCGCGCGGGGCGGCCCTATCTTGCCCGACCGGCACTCTCGTCGGTCTGGGAGCGGACACTGGGTCGGGCGCACATCATCGGCATCCACGGGCTCGCCAACAAGCCGCCCCGGGACGAGAAGGCCGCCTGGTGGCGCGCCGCGATCCGCGAGGGGCTCGACCGCAATCTCGGGCTCCGGGTCGCGGAGCCCGACCTGCCCTTCACCTTCGTCTACTGGGCCGACCTGCGCTACCCGCAGCCGCTCGCGGGCGACCGCAACCGCGAGCCCTACCGCCCCGATCACGGCCTCGGGCCGTTCCCCTCCCCGGCGGGGGAGCCGGAGCGCGCCGAGCCGACCCTCACCGACCGGATCTACCGCGGCCTGTCGCACCTGCAGGAGGCCGCCGGGCTGACGCCGGTGGACGACCTGATCCTGGAATACCGCCTCGACGACCTCTGGGGCTACTACGAGGACGCGGACTTCCGGGCGGCGGCGCGGGCGCGCCTGCGCGATGCCCTGGCGGCGGCCGCATCCGACACCGTGCTGATCGCCGCGCACTCGATGGGCGGCCTGATCGCCTACGACGTGCTGCGCGCCGCCGAGGCGGACGGGACGCCGATGCCCCGCTGCGACCTCGTCACCCTCGGCGCGCCCCTCGGGCTCGCCGAATTGAAGCTGAAGCTCGCCGACGAGCACGGCGATCTCCGGGTGCCTGCGGCGCTCGCTGCCTGGACCAACCTGATGGACCGCCAGGACATCGCTACGGTGGGCGACGACCTCGCGGCCCTCTACACGCCGAACGCCGCCGGGGTGCGGGTGCGGGACGTACCGGTGATCAACGCCTACCGGAGGCCGGACGGCGCCGAGAACCGGCACAAATCCTACGGCTACCTGCGGACCCCGGAATTCGCCCGGGTCGTGGCCGGGTTCCTGGACGCCGCGGCGTGAGCGATCCGGGGAGGTGCCGCGCTCCGCCGCGCGCCGCCTCCCCGACCCCGGACGCGCGCCGCCCGGGTCGGGGCGCGGGCCTGCCGGGCCTCAGAGCCGGCCCGGCACCACCTCGCGCAGGACGCGCTCCGTGGCGGCGTCCTCGATCTTGTTGATCAGCCGCTTCGCCTCGTGCTCGTCGCGCAGGGTCTTGGCCAGGGTGAAGGTCGTGCCCGTGAGGAACAGCGACGCCATAGCGAGGTAGCCCTTGATCCAGATGTCGGCGGGCAGGAAGAAGATGCCGAATGTCAGCATGGCGGCGGCGACGGCGAAGCTGACCAGCGTGAAGGTCTTCCAGGCGCCGGTATGGGGCATCTGCGGTGTCATGGTGCGGTCTCCTGAGGAAGGATCGAAGGGGAAGCGGTGCGGCGCCGGTCAGGCGCCGGCCCTGAGGCGGTCGAGCACGGCCCGCGGGTCGGTGCGGGGGCGGCCGTAGCCCGCCGCCTCGAGGTCGGCCTCGATTCCGCCCGCGGCCTCGGCCTCGAGCGCGGTCAGCGCGGCGGCGACGTCCGCCTCGGCCGCCTGCCGCTCGCGCAGGCGCGCCAGCGTCCGCTCGGCCTCCCCGAGCGCCCCCGCCGACAGGGTCGTGACCCGGCGGCCCTCCAGTCCGGCCCGCCGCAGCGCCTCGGTGGTGCGGGCGGTCTGGAGCCCGCGGTCGAGGTCCCGCAGGCGCTCGCCGCCCTGCGCGACCAGGCCCTTCAGCCGCTCGACCTCCGCGGCGAAGCGCTCGGCGGCGGCCCGGCGGTCGGCCCGCTCGTCCTCCAGGGCGGCGATGTGGATCGCCGCCTCGGTCCCGAGATCCTCGCGCCCGTCGCTGAGCGCCCGCCGCGCCCCGTCAGACAGGGTGTCGATGCGGGTGCCGATGGCATCGAGGGCGCGCGCCTCGGCGGCGTGGTAGGCCATGGCGACGGCGAGTTCCCGCCGGGCGGTCGCCAGGGCGCCGGCGGCGTCCCGGATCTGCTGGCGCAGGATCGTCACGGCATGGGCGTCGTGGATCGCCTGGGCGTTGTCGGCGATCACGCCGCGCATCAGGAAGGAGAGGGTCCTCATCACGGTTCACCTCGCGGGAACGACGGGCCGGACCGCGTCCGGATTTGATTGAACGTCGTTCATGAAACAAGTAAACACGGGACGTGCCGGGCCGCAAGGGATAAAATGAACGAGGTTCATAAAAAAGTGAGGGGGCGGCCGCGGAAGGAGCCCGGCGATCGGGCGGCCGATCGCCAGGCCCTGATCGCGGCCGCGGTGGCGATCCTGAACGCCGGCGGCGCGGCGGCGCTGACCGCCCGCGGCGTCGCGGAGCGGGCCGGCACGGCGGTCGGCTCGGTCTACACGCAGTTCGACAGCCTGGAAGTGCTGCGCCTGGAGGCGAACGCCGTCACCATGCGCCGGCTCCGGGACACCCTCGCGGGGGCGCTGGCGGCCTGTCCGTCGCGGGAGACGGAGGCGCGGCTCCTGTGCCTGGCCGACGCGTATCTCGCCTTCGCGGCCGAGCACCACGCCGCCTGGGCGGCGATCTTCGAGCGGCGCACGGTGGCGGCGCCGGACTCGGTGCAGGCCGACATCGCGGCCCTGTTCGGGATCCTGGAGGGGGTGCTGCGCGACGGTGGCCGCCTCGGCGAGGCGGCGATCCCCGTGATGGCGCGGGCGCTGTGGTCCAGCGTCCACGGCATGACCTATCTCGCCGATCTCGGCAGCCTGGGTCCCCTCGGGGTCAGCGACGTGCGGCCGATGATCGACGCGCTGGTGCGGGCCGCGGTCCGGGGCTTCTCCGCGGGCTGAGCGCCGCCCTGCCCGCCCGCGGGGGCCCCGCCCCTCAGGCCACCCTCAGGCCGCGCCCTCAGGCAGCCTGGACCTCCGCCAGGAAGGCCTTCACGGCGTGGTCGAGCTCGTCCGAGCCGCGGGTGAGGTCGCGTGCGGCCGCCAGCACCTGCTCGGAGGCGCTGCCGGTCTCGTCGGCGCCGCGGCGCAGGTCGACGACGTTCTCGGACACGCCCTGCGCCCCGGTGGCGGCGCTCGCCACGCCGCGGACGATCTCCTGGATGGCGGCGTTCTGCTCCTCCATGGCGGCCGCGACCCCGACCGCGATGCCGCGCATCTCCTCGATGGTCCGGCCGACCGCGCCGATCGCCGCGACCGCGTCCCGGGTCTCGCCCTGGATCCGGCCGATCTGGCCGGAGATCTCCTCGGTCGCCTTGGCGGTCTGCTCGGCCAGCGCCTTCACCTCGGAGGCGACGACCGCGAAGCCGCGCCCGGCCGCGCCCGCGCGGGCCGCCTCGATCGTGGCGTTGAGCGCCAGCAGGTTGGTCTGGCCGGCGATCGAGGCGATCAGGCCGACCACGTCGCCGATCTTCTCGGTGCCGGCGGCGAGCGCCCGCACGGTCGCCTCGCCCTGGCGGGTGCTGATCGCGGCCTGCCCGGCGATCTCCGAGGCGCGGTTCACCTGCCCGGCGATCTCCTGGACCGAGGCCGACATCTCCTCGGTGGCCGCCGCGGCGGTCTGGACGTCGGCGGAGGTGCCGGCCGCCTGCGCAGCCACCGCGCCGGTGCGCTCGGTGGTGTGGGCGGCCGTGACGGTCAGCGTCCGCGCCGTCGCCTCGAGGTCGGCGGCCGCCGTCGCGAGGCCGCGGCTCAGGGTCCCGGCCCGGGTCTCGAAGGACCGGGTCAGCCGGTCGAGGGCGGCGGCCCGCCGGGCATCCCCGTCGGCGCTGGCGGCGGCGCGGGCGTCGGTCTCGGCCTTGGCGATCAGCGCGTCCTTGAACACCTGCACGGCGCCCGCCATGGCGCCGATCTCGTCCCGGCGCTCCCGTGCCGGCACCGGCACGGCGGTCTCGCCGGCCGCGAGGCGGTGCATGGCGCCGTTCAGCGCGCGCAGCGGCCGCGTCAGCCGCCGGCCGATCAGCGCCGCGAGCAGGCCGATCAGCGCCACCACCACGAGCATGCCGGCCGCCGCCTTCCAGGCCGCGTCCCGCAGGATCGCCGCGGTGTCGTCGGCGTAGATGCCGGTGCCGATCACCCAGCCCCAGGGGGCGAAGCCGCGCACGTAGGAGAGCTTCGGCACGGGGGCGTCGGCGCCGGGCTTCGGCCAGTAATAGTCGACGAAGCCCTGCCCCTGCCGCTTCACCGTCTCGACGAAGTCGACGAACAGGCGCTTGCCGGTGGGATCCTGCACGGCGGCGAGATCCTTGCCCTCCAGTTCGGGCTTGATCGGGTGGGCGACCATGCGGGGCTGCATGTCGTTGACCCAGAAGTACTCCTTGTCGTCGTAGCGCAGGGCCTTGAGGGCCCGGATCGCGGCGCCTTGCGCGTCCGCCCGGGACAGGCGCCCGGCCCGCTCCTCGCCCTCGAAATAGGCCGCGACCCCGTAGGCGACGTCCGTGAGGTTCCGCGTCTTGGCCATCCGGTCCTGCTCGACCTGGGATTTCAGGCTGACGAGCCCGATGCCCGAGACCGCGACGATGCCGACCAGCGCGGTGGCTGTGATGGTGTGGAGCTTCGCTCCGAGCCCGATCTTCACCCACGCCCCCGCGATGATGATTGCAAGAAGATGATTTCAACCTGCGATATTTTGCAGCTTCTGCGTTAGCGGAGCGTGAAGACGGCCTTGCGCGCGCCGGCCCGAGCCTGTCCACTCCCCGTCCAACGAAAGCCCGGCGCCGCTCAGGATCGCGCCGGGCCACAGGGAGAAGCGTCATGGTGCGTACGTCTCGGACGGGCTCGCTGCTGCCGGGCCGGCGTCGGCTCCTGCGGGCGGGATCGGTCCTCCTGCTGGCCGGGCTGGCGCTCGCCACCCCCGCCCGGGCCGACGATGCCAAGGTCCGGATCAGCCGGCAGCCGGGCTTCGTCTACCTGCCCGCGGTGCTGGCCGAGCAGCACAAGCTGATCGAGAAGCACGCCAAGGCCGCGGGCCTCGGGGACGTCACGGTGGAGTGGGTCAACCTGACGAGCGGCGCCGCCGGCAACGACGCGCTGCTCTCGGGCAACATCGACATCGTCGACAGCGGCTCGACCAACATGCTGCTGCTCAACGACCGCACCAAGGGCGACGTGAAGGGCCTGTGCGGGGTCGGCACCACGCCGATGATGCTGCTCACCCGCAATCCGGACGTGAAGGAACTCAAGGACTTCTCGTCCAAGGACAAGATCGCCCTGCCCTCCGTGAAGGTCTCGTCCCAGGCTGTGCTGCTGCAGATCGCCGCCAAGAAGGCGTTCGGGCCCGAGAACGCCACCAAGCTCGACCCGCTCACCGTCCAGCTCGGCCATCCCGACGCCGTGGCGGCGCTGGCGAGCCCGCACAACGAGGTCAACAGCCACTTCTCGCTGCCGCCGTTCCAGCAGCGCGAGCTGCAGGACCCGGCGATCCACAAGGTGCTCAACTCCTACGAGATGGTCGGCGAGCCGGTGAGCAACGCGATCTTCTACGCCCGGACCGGCTGGTACAACCGCAACCCGAAGCTCGCCGCCGCCATCGTGGCCGCCATCGACGAGGCCAATGCCGAGATCGCCCGGGATCCGCTGAAGGCCGCCAAGGACTACGTCGCGGCCACCAACGAGAAGACGCCCCCCGAGACCCTGGTCGAGATCATGAAGGAGCCCGGGACGAACTTCTCCACCACGCCCTACGGCATCATGCTCCAGGCCCGGCACTTCTACGCGATGAAGACCATCAAGACCGAGCCCAAGGACTGGAAGGACACGTTCTTCCCGATCGTCCACAACCTGCCGGGGCGGTAGGACCCCGGCCGCTCAGTGCGCCTCCACGGGCCCAGCGGCGTGCTGCGGCTTCTTGAGGATGGCCACCACGGCGAGGCTCGCCACGAGGCTCACGCCCACCAGCCAGAACCCGTCCGCGTAGGCCATCACGTAGGCCTCGCGGCGGACCTGGGCGGCGAGCTGGCCCAGCGCGACGCCCTTGGCGGCCAGCGGGTCGGCGATGCGGGTGTGCATCCCGGCGGCGAGCGCCGCGAGCCGGTCCTGGGTGCGGGTGGCGTTGACGGTAATCGCCTCGGCCAGCATCGAGAAGTGGAAGTGCTCCCGCCGGTCGATCATCGTCGACAGCATGGCGATGCCGATCGAGCCGCCGAGGTTGCGCATCATGTTCGACAGGGCGGAGGCGTCCGCGGTGTCGCGCGGGGCGAGGCCGACGGTGGAGAGCTGTGACAGCGGGATGGTGAAGAGCGGCTGGCCGACGGCCCGCATCAGCTGCGGCAGGATCAGCTGGTCGGCGCCGACATCGTGGGTCAGGCCGACGTTGATCCAGCAGCTCGCGATGAAGAACAGCGTGCCGGTGACCACCAGCACCCGGGCGTCGAAGGTCCGCATCAGCAGCGGCATCATCGGGAAGAGGACGAGCTGCGGCAGGCCCGACCACATCACCACGTAGCCGATCTGCTGGGCGTTGTAGCCCTGGATCTGCGCGCAGTAGACCGGGATGATGTAGATCGACCCGAACGAGACCGCGCCCAGCACGGTCATCAGCACGCAGGCGCCGCCGACCGAGCGGTTGGCCAGGACCCGCAGGTTGATGAACGGGCGCTCGGTCGTGAGCTCGCGGACGATGAAGCCGGCGATGCCGGCCGCCGCCAGCAGCGACATGTTCACGATGACCTGCGAGCCGAACCAGTCCTTGCGCTGGCCCTCCTCCAGCACGTAGGTCAGGGCCGGCAGGCCGATCGCCATCAGGCCGATGCCGATCCAGTCGCCCTTGAGCAGCTCGCCCCAGCGCGCCGGCACGCTGTCGAAGGCGCCGAGCTGGATCGCCGCCGCCACGGGTCCGAAGATCAGGTTCAGGTAGAAGATGTAGTGCCACGACAGGTTGTCGGTGAGCCAGCCGCCGACCGTCGGGCCGATCGCGGGCGCGAAGGTCGCGGTCAGCCCGAACAGCGCGATGCCGATGGGCTGCTGCGCCTTCGAGAGCCGGGTGCGCACGATCACGATGGCGGTGGGGATCAGCACGCCGCCGGTAAAACCCTGGCCGGCCCGGAACAGGATCATCTGGCCCAAGGTCGTCGACAGCGCGCAGGCCAGCGAGAAGGCGGTGAACAGCATGGTGTTCACCGCGAGGTAGCGGCGCAGGCCGATCACCGAGGACAGCCAGCCGGTGAGCGGGATCACGATGATCTCGGCCATCAGGTAGGCGGTGGAGATCCAGCTGCCCTCCTCGGTGGAGGCGCCGAGCGCCCCCTGGATGTCGGCGAGCGACGCGTTGGTGATCTGGATGTCGAGGATCGCCGTGAAGGCGCCGAGGATCGCGCCGAACACGGCGAGCCAGTCCCGGGCGCTCGCCTTCGCCTCGGGCACGGCCACGGCCGGCACGGGGCTCGTCGGGGCCGGACTCATCGGGGCAGGGCCTCGCTGACGAGGGCCGGAGCGGGCCTCGGCCGGGCGGGCCGCACCGGCTCGACCGGATCCTGGGTGTGGACCGTGGCCTCCACCGACAGGCCCGGGCGCAGGCGGGCGATGAGCGGATCCGACGGGTCGAGGGCGACGCGCACCGGCACGCGCTGCACCACCTTGGTGAAGTTGCCGGTGGCGTTCTCCGGCGGCAGCAGCGCGAATTGCGAGCCGGTGCCCGGGGAGAAGCTCTCGATCCGGCCCCGGAACGCGTGGTCGCCGAAGGCGTCGACCGTGAAGGTGACGCGCTGGCCCTCGACCATGCGGCCGGTCTGGGTCTCCTTGAAGTTCGCCACGAGGTAGATGTCGCGGCCCATCGGCACGAGGGTCAGGAGCCCGGTGCCGGCCGAGACGACCTGCCCGATCCGCAGCGCCCGGTCGCCGGCCACGCCGTCGATCGGCGCCACGATGGTGGTGTAGCTCAGGTCGAGCCTCACCCCCTCGACCTTGGCCTGCGCGCCCTCCAGGCTCGCGCGGGTGCTGGCCTCGAGCGCCTGCAGGCTGTCGATCTGCTTCTGCGCGGCGTCCAGGGAGGCGGCGGCCTTGTCGCGGGCGGCGTGGCGCTGGCGCAGGTCGGACTCCGCCTGCTGCTGGCGCTGCACCGTGCCGGACCCGGTCTGCAGCAGGTTCTGGTAGCGGGTGTATTCCTGCTGCGCGAAGGTGAGGGCGGCCTCAGCGTTGGCGAGGTCGGCCCGCGACGAGGCGACCTGCGCCCGCTGCTGGACGATCGCCGAGGCGACGCCCAGGATCTGCGCCCGGTCCTTCTCGACCTCGGCCTCGGCCTGCCTGAGCTGGACCCGGTAGGACCGGTCGTCCAGGCGGGCGATGACGTCCCCGGCCTTCACCGGCTGGTTGTCGCCGACCAGCACCGCCGCGACGGTGCCGGCGATGCGCGGCGCCACCGTGACCTTGTCGGACTGGAGATAGGCGTCGTCGGTCACCTCGAGGAAGCGCCCGACACTCCACCAGTGCCAGCCGTAGGTCCCGACCCCGCCCAGCGCGAGCAGGCCGAGGAGGGGCAGCACGATCCGCGCGCGGCGGCGGCGCGGCGCCGGTGCGGAGACGGTGGCCGGGACCGGCGCGGAGACCGGGGGCGTGACAGCCGCGGTGGTCGGGGCGGTGACCGGCGCACCCGCGACCGGGTCGGCGCTCTTGAAGCTGTCGCTGCGACGTGCGTCCATCGGGTCTGGCCAGAATCAATACGGTACGGTATCGTTTTAATAGGACGAACGGCGGTGGTGAGCAAGGAGGATCGCGGGGTGACGGTCACGGAGATCGAGCGGGTGGAGGCGGGACCGCGGCGCGGCGGCCGGCCGACCCGCGCGGAGGCGGCCCGGCGCGAGGCGCACCTGATCGCCGTCGCCACGACCCTGTTCCTGGAGCGCGGCTTCGACGCCACCTCCATCGACGCGGTGGCCGAGGCCGCCGGGATGAGCAAGCCGACGGTCTACGCGCGCTACCGCGACAAGCGGGCCCTGTTCGAGGCGGTCCTGCGCGAGCGGATCGCCGCGTGGCTGGCGCCGCTCTCCGCCGCAGCCGAGGCCCAGGCCGCGCAGGGCGGGAGCGACGACGTCGAGACCGCCCTGGAGGATCTCAGCCGCACCCTGCTGGCCCACGGGCAGTCGCCGGGCGCGGCGATGCTCAAGCGCAACCTCGTGGCCCAGGCGCTGCAGTTTCCCGAGCTCGCCCGCCTCGCCCACGAGGAGGGCTGGCTGCGCGGCGTGCGCGCGGTGGCGCAGCTGCTCGACGCCTTCGCGCGGCGCGGGCGGATCGCCGTGGCGGATCCGGAGATCGCGGCCGACCTGTTCCTCAGCCTCGTCCTCGGCCGGTCGTCCCAGGCGACCCTCTACGGCATCGCCACCGACCCGGAGGCGCAGGAGCGGCGGCGGCAGGCGGCGGTGCGGCTGTTCCTCGACGGGGTGCGCCCGCGCTGAGGGGCGGACCGGAACGTTGTTGCGCCGCAAGGGCTGCGTTATCCTCGGGAGTGGGACCGACGGCGGCTACCGCCGGTCCCTGGCATTCACCGTTTCAGGTGTTGCCGAGGCCAGAGAGGAATGGCGAGGCGGAGCGTCAATCTCCACTCGCCATTCGCTTTTCTGGACCATGCCAGAGAGATGACCATCCTCTGCACTCCCGGCCGCGACCGGCCGTGCGCGGCCTTCGCGGGTGGGTCGGTCAGGCTCACGGCACGAGCTTAGCCATTATTCCCGGGACCCGGAGAATCCGCGTCGGCGCCTCGAGCCCGCGATTGCGCCCCTCCCCGCCCGGGCCTATAGTGCGTCATCCCCATTCGACAGCGTGAGACGGGACATCCGGATCGGTCATCCGGAGCCCGCGGCCCGATGCCCGGCCCCCGTCCCGCCAGGCCGGAGCACGAGAAGCATGTCCCAGGGTCCGCTGATGCCGAAGGCGACCGCCGTCTGGCTGGTCGAGAACACCTCGCTCGCCTTCGAGCAGATCGCCGATTTCTGCAAGCTGCACCCGCTGGAGGTGAAGGGCATCGCCGACGGCGAGGTTGCGGCCGGCATCAAGGGGCTCGACCCGGTCTCCACCGGCCAGCTCACTCGCGACGAGATCGAGAAGGCCCAGAAGGCGCCGCACTACAAGCTCAAGCCCGCCGTCTCGAAGGTGAAGCTGCCGGAGGTGAAGCGCACCACCAAGGGCCCGCGCTACACCCCCCTCTCCCGCCGCCAGGACCGGCCGAACGCCATCCTGTGGCTGCTGCGCAACCACCCCGAGCTGAAGGATTCGCAGATCATCCGGCTCGTGGGCACCACCAAGTCGACGATCCAGCAGATCCGCGAGCGTACCCACTGGAACTCGGGCTCGCTCCAGCCGATGGACCCGGTCACCCTCGGCCTGACCACCCAGATCAACCTCGATTTCGAGGTCCAGCGCGCGGCGGCCGACCGCCCGGCCGCGGTGGCGGCCGAGTCCGGCGCCTCGCTGCTGCCGACCGAAGTCTCCACGGCCCGCGACGCCGACGAGCGGGACCACGAGGACGATCACGGCGGCCGCGAGGAGCGGCTCGACGCCGATTCGGTCTTCGCCAAGCTCAAGGGCCGGCACCAGGACGAGGACGACGAGGACTAGGACCAGGACTAGGACCGGCCCCCCGCTCCGACCGAGCGGGGGCCGGACCGACCTATTCCGGCAGCGGCCGGCCCCGCGTCTCCGGCATGAACCACGGCACCACGAGGCCGATCACGTAGACGCTCGACAGGGTCAGCGCCGCCGCGGCGACGCCCCCGAAGGCGGTCACGATCTGCCCGGCCAGGATCGGGAAGATCCAGGCGATCAGCCGCGCGCCGTTGAAGACCGCGCTCGACGCCGTCGCCCGGACCGCCGGGGTGAACAGCTCCGCGAGGTAGATCGCCATCCACGAGAAGGCGAAGCCCAGGGTGAAGAACCCGTTCAGGAAGGCGAGCGCCATGAATGGCGCGAGCCCGCCGGTCCAGAGATAGCAGGCGAGCGACGTGGCGATGCAGCCGGCATAGGTCACGAGCAGGAAGGCGCGGCGCCCGATCGCGTCGGCCACGAAGCCCGAGATCACATAGGCGGTGATCGCCCCGATATTGTAGACGATGCCCATGCGCGGGCCCCAGACATTGGCCGGCGCGCCCGCGGCCTTGGCGAGCCCCTCCGTGTAGGCCGGCAGCCAGGACGAGACCGCCCACCAGCCCACCGTGGTGGCGAAGGACAGGAGCGTGGCGAGGAGGACCCGCCGCCGGCTCTCGGGCTCGCGGAAGATCTCCGTCAGGGAGAACGGGCGCCGCGCGCGCCGCGGGGCCCGGTCCGCGTCCTCCGCATCCTCGGCGGTGGCCGCCCAGCGCTGCGCCTTGAGCGCCCGCATCCACTGCTCGGATTCCTCCAGCGCCCGGCGCAGGTACAGGCACACGAAGGCCGGCAGCGCGCCCAGCGCGAACAGGATCCGCCAGGATTCCGCGCCCAGGGGCTCGGTGGCGGCGAGCACGGCCCACACGATGGCGGCGAGCACCGCGCCGCCGCCGAAGCCCGATTGCAGGAAGCCGCAGCCCTTCGGGCGGGCCCGGTTCGGCCAGGTCTCGGCCACGAGGGCGATGCCGGTGGACCATTCCGAGCCGATGGCGAGCCCGGTGATGAAGCGCAGGACGGCGAGCTGCGTGAAGCTCTCCGCGAAGGCGGTGAGCCCCGTGAACAGCGCGTAGCCCAGGATCGACACCATCATCATGCGCTTGCGGCCGATGTAGTCGGCCGCGATCCCGCCGATCAGGCCGCCGATCCCCCAGCCGAGCAGCGTGATGCCGATGGCGAGGCCCACGTAGAAGGCCGGCGCCTGGGCCTGCTCGGGGGTGAGGATCGAGGCCAGCGCCGGGCGCAGGGCGTAGACCAGGGCCACCGCCTCGTAGCCGTCGAAGATCCAGCCGAGGTAGCTGCCCCACAGGATCCGCCAGTGGCGCCGGGTGAGACCCGCGTGCCACGGGGCGCCGGCCGCCTCGCGCATGCCCACGTCGCCCGCGTCCATCGCCCGCTCCTCCCGCCCGGGACGCGTCGGCGGCGCCCGCCCCGCCCTGATAGGTCGGTTGTGGCATCGGGTCGACCATATCGGGGGGGCGGTCCGGCGCCCCGGCGATCACGATCGCATCACGCCTTCACATCGCGCCCGCGCCGCGCGGCTCAGCGCGCGGCGTCGAAGCCGGCGAGGAAGGCCGCGAGGTTGTCCGGCAGGGCCGCGCAGAGGTAGCCGCCCTCCTGGACCAGCGCCGTGGGCAGCCCGGCCCGGGCGATCCGCTCCGCCGCCCCGACGAAGCCCCCCCGGGAGACCGCGAGGGCGCCGATCGGGTCGTCCGCGGCGGCGTCGAGGCCGAGCGCCACCACGAGCGCCCGGGGCCGGTGCACGGCGATCGCCGCGAGGCCCGCCTCGACGGCCTCGAGCCAGGGCGCGTCCCCCGAGCCCGGCGGCAGCGGCAGGTTGCGGTTGAACCCCGCCCCCGCCCCGGCGCCGGTCTCGTCGGCGTAGCCGGCGAAGAACGGGAAGTAGTCGGACGGGTCGGCGTGGACCGAGACGGTCAGCACGTCGGCGCGGGCGTAGAAGATCCCCTGCGTGCCGTTGCCGTGATGGACGTCGATGTCGAGGATCGCCACCGGGCCGCCGGTCGCGGCGCGCATCCGCTCGGCCGCGATGGCGCTGTTGTTGAGGAAGCAGAAGCCGCCGGCGGAATCCGCGTAGGCGTGGTGGCCGGGCGGGCGGCACAGGGCGTAGGCGTGCCCCGCCGCCAGCGCAGCGTCGGCGGCCGCGACCGCGCACTGCGCCGATCCGTAGACCGCCGCCCAGGTGCCGGCGCGGATCGGCGTCGAGGTGTCGGCGGTGTAGAGGCCCAGGCGCCCGAGGAGGCCGGCGGGCTTCCGGTGCATCTGCGGCCGGGCGAAGGCCCCGGTCAGGATCTCGTCGCCGATGCCGGGGATCGCGTCCCGGCGCGCCCAGGCCTCGGCCAGGAACGCCACGTAGTCGGGATCGTGCACCGCCCGGATCGGGTCGAGGCCGTGATCGGCCGGCTCGGCGAGGTCGTGTCCGCCCCGGACGGCCGCGTCCCGCAGGATCGCGTAGCGGGCCGCCTGCTCGGGATGCGGGATCGGCGCGCCGCGGCGCATGTAGCGCTCGGGATCGTGCCGGCTCGAATCGGGCGTGTGGACGATGCGCATGCCGGCAGGTTAGGGCCCGCCGGGCCGCGCGTCATCCGCCCGGGACGGCCTCGCGGGGCGCGCCCGCATGGGATGCACCCGCATGGGACGCGCCCGGATGGGACGGGCTCAGATGAGGTAGACGGTGCCGTCCGCGCGGAAGACCTTCGGGCAGTTCGCCCCGTCCACGAGGCGCTGGGCATCCTCCAGGGAGATCCCGTGCGCCAGGGCGATCTCCGGCAGCGTCTTCCAGGTCGGGGTCATGGTCCGGCTCCGTCCGTGATCCGTGCGGGTCGGGGATCAACGGCGCAAACGTCTCCGGGTTCGCCGACAGGGCCGATGACGGCTCCAAGATCCTGTCGAGGGTGTCGGCGCGCCACCCCGTCGGGTCGGGCGCGGCGGGGGCGACCTCGCGCAGGAGGGTCGGGACCCGGGCCCAGGGTTCCGTGACCGGCCCGGCGCTCGGCCGCATGCCCGCCCGGGTCCGCCCGCCGGCGACGCGGATGTCCGGGAAGCGCGCGCAGAACGCCGCCACGCAGTCGGGGTCGAAATGGCGGCCGCTCTCGGCGCGGATGCAGTCCAGGGCCGCCTCGAAGGGCATCGCGTCCTTGTAGGGCCGCGCCGTGGTCAGGGCGTCGAACACGTCCGCCACCGCGACGATCCGGGCCGAGAGGGGAATGGCGGCGCCGGCGAGCCCGTGCGGGTAGCCGCCGCCGTCCCACTTCTCGTGGTGGAACTCGGCGATCTCCGCGGCCAGCCGGATCAGCTCGGAGGCGCTCCCGCCCAGGATGCGCCGGCCGATCGCGGGGTGCGTCTTGACGAGGTCGAACTCGTCCCGGTCGAGCCGGCCGGGCTTCAGCAGGACGCCGTCCGGGATGCCGACCTTGCCGACATCGTGCAGCGGCGCCGCGAGGTAGAGGTTGCGGCAGATCTCCGGCGCCAGCCCGAGCCCCTCGGCCACGATCTGGCTGTAGCGGGCCACCCGCCACGTGTGATCGCCGGTGTCGTTGTCGCGGTACTCGACCGCCAGGGCGAGCCGGAAGATGATCTCCTCCTCGCGCTCGCGCATGTGGCGCAGGGCGGCCTCCACCTCGCCGTCGAGCCAAGCGGCCTGCTCGGCCAGCCGCCGCACCGCCCGGGCGAGCCGGATCAGGTTGCGCAGGCGGACGGTGAGCTCGACGCCCTGCATGGACTTGTCGAGGAAATCGGTCGCCCCGGCCTCCAGGGCGGCGAGCCGCACCGCGTCCGAGATGTCGCTGGTGACCATCACGATGGGCACCTGGGCGTAGTGCGGGATGGTCCGCATCTGCCGGATGAAGGCGATCCCGTCGATGTCGGGCATGTGGCAGTCGACCAGGACGAGGTCGAAGGCCCGCGTCCGCGCCTCGACCATGGCGGCGACCGGGTCGCCGTGATCGGTGACGGACACGTCGGGCTTGGCCTCCAGCAGCAGGCGCAGCCGCATCCGCATGGTGGCGCTGTCGTCGACGAGGAGCGCGTCCATCAGCGGCTCCCGGGCCGGCGCAGGCGATCCCGGGGCGGCCGCCGGACCGGGTATGTCGACACAGGAACCATCGCCGCGACGCCTCGCAAGACTGTCGAGCAGCATTGAAGGATGCGGCATTAACGGGCGGTAAATCGTCGTTCTCGGCTATATTGAGGATATTTACTTTACTCGGAGCCTTGGCGGGTGCGAATTCGGGTCTTCGTTTGTCGGAGACCGGTGGGGCCGCGGCGATCGACCCGCGGAGAGTTGGCTTCGCCCGCTCCGGGGCGACTGAAGGATCGGCGTGTCTGTAACCGGGATCGCCGCGGCGGCCCCGGCGCGGCCCCGGCGCGGCCCCGGGATGGCGGGGTTGACGCGGTCGCCAAGCCCCCCGACGGAGACGCGGATCAGGACGGGTCCCGGGCGGCCCGGGACGCGCCGGCCGGACGGCGCGGCGGGAGGCGCCTTCGCGATGATGCGGTTCGATCTCGTCGATCTCGGCCTGTTCCGGCACGTGGTCGAGGCCGGCTCGATCACCCACGGGGCCGCGCGGGCGAACCTCGCCCTGGCGGCCGCCTCGACGCGGATCCGGCTGATGGAGGACTCCCTCGGCGCCGCCCTGCTGACCCGGGGCCGGCAGGGCGTCAGCCCGACCCCGGCCGGGCGCGCGCTCCTCGTCCATGCCCGGGAGGTCCTGGCCGGGGTGGAGCGCCTGCGCGAGGAGATGGCGGCCTTCTCGGGGAGCGCCTTCGGGCAGATCCGGGTGCTGGCCAACACCAACGCGCTCACCGAATTCCTGCCGGAGGCGCTCTCGGCCTTCCTGGCCGATCACCCCGGGATCGGCGTCGAGATCGACGAGCGCACCTCCGAGGAGATCGTCGGGCTGGTGGCCGAGGGGGCGGCCGATCTCGGCATCCTGTCCGGCACGGTGGATACCGGCTCGCTGCAGACCTTCCCGTTCCGGGAGGACCGGTTCGTGCTGGTGGCGGCCCGGGACCATCCCCTGGCCGCGCGCGGGACGATCCCGTTCGCCGAGGTGCTCGGCCACGACCTCGTCGGCCTCGACCGGCGCAGCGCCATCAGCCGCTTCCTCGTCGCCCAGGCGGTGCGCGAGGGGCGTCCGATGCGCCTGCGGGTCCAGCTCCGGGACTTCGACGCCGTCTGCCGTCTCGTCGAGGCGCGGGTCGGGCTGGCGATCCTGCCCGAGAGCGCCGCCGCCCGCGCCGCGCAGGGCCTCGCCCTCGCGGTGGTGCCCCTCGCCGACGCCTGGGCGCGGCGCGACCTGACCCTGTGCCTGCGCGACCTCGACGGGTTGCCGCCGTTCATCCGGGCCTTCGTGGCGGAGCTGCGCGCCTGAGCGGAACCCGCCCCGCCGCGGACGGGCCCGCGCGCGGCGACGTCAGCGCCACCGCTCGTCCGTGCAGGCCAGCAGGTAGACGACGTGCATGCAGCGCGCCTGGGCGGCCTGCGAGGGCGCGTCGCCCATGCAGGCGCGCATCCCGACGGAGAGCAGGTCGCGATCGACGTCCTGATTGCGCGCGCAGGTGAAGATCGGCTGGAAACCCTCGAACCGGCTCACCTGCCAGAAGATGACCATGACCGCGAGCAGGCAGAAGGTGCAGACCAGGATCCGGCTGTCGTAGAACCAGTGCCGCCGTCCGGCATCCGCGGCGTCGCGCGCGCTCATCCCGTCACCAGGCCCGTCACCGGGAGCGCCGATGGGAGCACCGCCCGGATCCCCACCCTTCTCGGCATCGGCTCGCCCTCTCCCTCGCGCCGGATCCCCGGCCGGCCGCCCGGGCCGTCAGTCGATCACCTCCACGATCCGGCGCGACCGCGGGTCGACGAGGACCGGGTGGTCGTTGACGATCGTGTAGCTGTAATCCGGCAGGGCGAACTCCCGCGGGACATCGTAGTACACGATGCCGTCCTCCGGGAGCACCGTACCGACTCGCACGGGTCCCGCGAGCGCGATGGAGGGGCGGCGCTCGCCGCGGGCGTAGATGCGGAACCGCTCCCGCCGGTCGACGCCGAGGATGCCGTTGGCGGTGCCCACGGCCGCACCGATCGCGCCGCCGACGATCGCCCCGAGGGGACCCGCCATCTCCTCGCCGCGCGAGGCGCCCTCCTGGGCCCCGCGCTCGAGCCCCTGCGCCCGCGCGTCCGCGGCGAGGCCCAGGAGGGCTGTCGGGGGAGCCACCAGGGTGGCGAGGAGCGCGAGGGACGCCGCGATCCGCATGATGTTCGTCCTGGTCGGTGGCGTGGATCGGCAGGCCTGCGCCCGGGGGCGCGGGCGCGTCCCGGTCGGAGGCTACGCCGAAATGCCTGCCGATCGGTTGCCGATCGGTCGCCGCCCGGCGCGGGGCGGCGTGGGGCGGCGCCGGCATTGCCCCGGTCCGCCCATGGGGTAGCCTCCGGCTGATTCCGTCGGAGAGGACAGGGCATGCCGATCGAGACCGTGGAGACCGCCGGCCGCCGCCGGGGCGCCGACCTCCTGGTGGAGGTGCTGCGCTCGGAGGGTGTGCGCTACATCTTCGGCAATCCCGGCACCACCGAGTTGCCGCTCATCGACGCGCTCACCGAGGCGCCGGACATCGCCTACATCCTCGCCCTGCAGGAGGCGACCGCCGTGGCGATGGCGGACGGCTACGCGCAGGGCGCCCGCCGGCCCGCCTTCCTCAACCTGCACACGGCGGGCGGCCTCGGCCACGCCATGGGCGGGCTGGTGAATTCCCAGGTCTCCGGCACGCCGCTGGTGGTCACCGCCGGGCAGCAGGATCTCCGCCACGCCCTGACCGACCCGCTGCTGATGGGCGACCTCGTCGCCATCGCCGACCCGGTGATGAAGTGGGCCCGCGAGGTGACGAGCCCGGACCAGATCCCGATCCTGCTGCGCCGGGCCTTCCACGACGCGGGGGCCGCCCCCTCCGGGCCGGTCTTCCTGTCCCTGCCCATGGACGTGATGGAGGCGCTGTCGGCGGTGCCGGCCGGCGAGACCTCGACCATCGACCAGCGGGCCGTGGCGGGCTCCCTCGACCGCCTCGCGGAGAAGCTCGCCGCCATCGCGCCGGGCCGCCTCGCGCTGATCGCGGGCGACGAGATCGACGCCTCGGACGCCTCGGCGCAGATGGTGGCGCTCGCCGACCTGCTGGCGGCGCCGGTCTACGGCTCGTCCTGGCCGGCCCACATCCCCTTCCCCACCGCGCACCCGCTCTGGGCCGGGAACCTGCCGACCCGGGCCGACGCCATCGCCGACATCCTCGGGCGCTACGACGCGGTGTTCGCGCTCGGCGGCAAGTCGCTGATCACTGTGCTCTACTCGGAGGTCTCGGCGGTGCCGCCGGGGGTGCAGGTGTTCCAGCTCTCGGCGGACGTGCGCGACCTCGGGCGCACCTACGCCACCTGCCTGTCGACGGTGGGCGACATCCGCGCCTCCCTCGACGCCCTGCTGCCGCTGCTCGCGCCCCGCCTCGCCGACCGGGCCGACGCCTTCGCGGGCCTGCGCGCCGGGGCGGTGACCGCCCGGGCCGAGCGCCGGGCGAAGCTCGCCGCCGCCGCCGACGCGGCCTTCGAGGATCCGGTGATCGCGCCGCTGGTCGCCGCCCGGGAGGTCGCTCGCGCGGTCGGGGCCGAGACCACCATCGTGGACGAGGCGCCCGCGACGCTCACCCACCTGCGCACCTTCCTCGACAGCCCCTCCGCGCACCAGTACGCGGCGATGCGCGGCGGCGTGCTCGGCTGGGGTATGCCGGCCGCGGTGGGTTTCTCTTTGGGACTTGATCGTGCGCCTGTCGTTTGTGTCGTGGGCGACGGCGCCGCGCTATACTCGCCGCAGGCCCTGTGGACCGCCGCGCACGAAAAGCTGCCGGTCACCTTCGTGGTGATCAACAACGCCGAGTACAACATCCTCAAGACCTTCATGAAGGGCCAGGCGCACTACGCCTCGGTGCGCGCCAACCGCTTCATCGCCATGGACCTCACCGACCCACGGATCGACTTCCCGGCGCTGGCCGCCTCGATGGGCGTGCCCGCCCGGCGGGTGACCCGGGCGGCCGACATCGCCCCGGCGATCGAGGCCGGGATCCGCTCGGGGGGCGCCAACCTCGTGGAGGTGGTGGTGCGGGCGACCTGAGCGGGGCCGTCGGCGGGGCTGTCGGCAGGGCTGCCGGTGGATCTGCCGGCGGGGCTCTCACTCCAGTCCCGGCACCGGCACCCCGAAGGCGACCGCCAGCAGCACCATGTTGAGGGCGAGCACCAGGGCGGCCCCCGCCACGGCGGCGGCCTGGGTGAGCGGGCCGTTGGCGAAGGGCCCCATCACGCTGCGGCGCCGGGTGAACACCACCAGGGCCACCATCGGCACCGGCAGGGCGAGTGACAGCACCACCTGCGACAGGACCAGCGCCTGCGTCGGGTCGACGCCGATCGCCACCACCGCGAAGGCCGGCAGCATGGTCACGAGCCGGCGGACGAGGAGCGGGATGCGCCAGCCGGTGAAGCCCTGCATCACCAATTGCCCGGCGAGCGTGCCCACCACCGAGGAGGAGATCCCGGAGGCGAGCAGCGACACCAGGAAGGCCGCCCCCGCGGCGGGCCCGAGGAGCGGCGTCAGGGTGCGGTAGGCCTCGCCGATCTCCGCCACCTCGCTGTGGCCGACGTGGAAGGCCGCCGCCGCCATGATCACCATCGCCATGTTGACGAGGCCCGCCAGCAGCAGCGCCACCACCACCTCGCGGTTCGAGTAGCGGACCAGCAGGCGCCGGTCGGCCTCGGTGCGGGGATTGCCCCGGCCCTGGGTCAGGCCCGAATGCAGGAACAGCGCGTGCGGCATCACGGTGGCGCCGATGATCCCGACCGCGATGGTGAGCGCCTGCGCGTCCGGGATCCGCGGGGTGACGAGGCCCTTGGCGGCCTCGCCCCAGGCCACGGGCGCGATCAGGAGCTCGACCGCGTAGCAGAGGCCGATCGTGCCGACCATCGCGCCGATGGCGATCTCCAGCGGCCGGAAGCCCTCGTGCTCCAGGAGCAGGATCGCGTAGGTGACCACCGCGGTGATCGCCATGCCAGCCATGAGCGGCATGCCGGTGAGCAGCGACAGGCCGATCGCGCCGCCGAGGAACTCCGCGAGGTCGGTCGCCATGGCGGCGACCTCGCTGATGCCCCACAGGGCGAGGCGCACCGGCCGCGTCGTCGCGTCCCGGCAGTGCTCGGCGAGGTTCTTGCCCGTGACGATGCCGAGCTTGGCCGACAGGGCCTGGAACAGCATCGCCGTCAGGTTCGCGAGCAGCACCACCCAGAGCAGGCCGTAGCCGTAGCGGGCGCCGGCCTGGATGTTGGTCGCGAAATTGCCCGGGTCCATGTAGGCGATCGACGCCGTCACGGCGGGGCCGGCGAACAGCAGGAACCGGGCCCGGCCGCCGGGACGGCCGTCGAGGACGTCGCGGATGGCGCCCTCGGTCCGCCGGCTCATCGCCCCGGGCGCGGCGCGCCCGGGGGCCGTCGCGGCGTTCGGCGCCACCATGCTCGAACCCTCTCCTCAAAGATATAGCGGAGGCTATATTCAGGGTTCGCGGCCAGGATTCAAGGGGCTGGCAGCGGCCGCCGGTATCGGCCCCGCGGGACTCCCCTCGAGGTGGCGGTGTTTGCTAGACAGGGGTCGGGGCGGCCCGCGCGGACCGCGGTGGGGGAGAGCCGATGCAGGAACCGTCCGAGCCGGGCTCGCCCGAGACCGCGCTGGTCGATCCCGAGCGCCACGTGGAGAGCTTCCGCCAGGCCCGCGAGGCCCGGCGCTCGGAACTCGTGGAGGATTACGTCGAGCTGATCGACGACCTGATCGGCGACGGCGGCGAGGCGCGGCAGGTGGACATCGCGGCCCGGCTCGGCGTGGCGCAGCCGACCGTCGCCAAGATGCTGAAGCGCCTGTGCGAGGACGGGTTCGTCCAGCAGCGGCCCTATCGCGGCGTGTTCCTGACCGAGGCCGGCCGCCGGCTCGCCGCCCAGGCCCGGGAGCGCCACCGCATCGTCGAGCGCTTCCTGTGCGCGCTGGGGGTGAGCCCCGAGACCGCGCGGCGGGACGCGGAGGGGATCGAGCACCACGTCAGCGCCGAGACGCTCGCGGCGTTCCGCGCCTTCGCGGAGCGGCACGGGGGGGCGTGAGGCGCCCCTCCGACCGTCATCGCCTCGCGCCGCTCGCGGAGACGCTCGCAGAGACGTTGTGTCTGCCGCGACCGACACCCTCACGCCGTCGGCGCCGCCACCTTCTGGCGCAGGCCCAGGATCACCGCGCGGAGCATCTCGGCGCCCGCCGCGCCGGCATCCGGCAGGGTGCCGGTGCGGGAGGCGTAGACCCGCTCGTGCACGAAGGCGAGCTTGGCGATCACCGCGGGCGTCAGCTTGAACGGGTAGAGCGCCGGCTGGCCCATGCTGTGGGACAGCGAGTTGATCGCGTAGGTGAGCGGCAGCCACGCGGCGATCAGCCGGTCGAGGTCGGCCGTGTTGTACGGGTCGAAGTCGATCACGGTCGGCGCCTGCGGCCCGGAAGGCCCCCGCTGGCGCAGGCGCGGGCGCACGTGCAGCTCGAAGGTCGAGGCGGTCTCCACCGTGTCGACGATGTGCAGGTAGTGCGCGAAGGTCTCGGCGAAATCCTCCCACGGATGGGCCGTGGCGTAGGCCGAGACGTAGGCCTCGTCCCAGTCGGCGGGGGCGCCCCTCGCGTAGTGGTCCTGCAGCGCCTGGACGTAGTCGCGGCGCTCGTCGCCGAACAGCGCCCGGAAGGCGTCCCAGTCGGGGCTGTTCAGCACCAGCAGGTACCAGAAGTAATGCCCGATCTCGTGCCGGAAATGGCCGAGCAGCGTGCGGTAATGCTCGCCGAACAGGATCCGGCGGCGCTCCCGCTCGACGTCGTCGGCCTCGGCGATGTTCATGGTGATCAGGCCGTTGATGTGGCCCGTCAGCACCGGCGGCCCGCCGGAGACGCTCTCGGACGGGTCGACCAGGAAGTCGAAGGCCAGCCCGTCCGTGTACTGGGCGCGGGTGGCGAGCGGCAGTTCCAGGCGCAGCAGCGAGTAGAACAGCCGGTGCTTGGCCGCCTCGATCTGGCGCCAGCGGGCGAGGTTCCAGGGCTGCGACAGGTCCGGCACCACGCGGTTGTGGCGGCAGGCGGTGCAGTAGATGTCGGGGCTGTCCTCCGGCACCAGCCAGTTGCAGGCCTGCGCGAGGGCGTTGTTGCACAGCCGGTAGCGCCGGCCGGGATCCGCGTAGGCGTGGAAGATCTGCGCGCCGCCCATCAGCGGGTGGGCCGAGAGCCCCTGCGGCTCCAGCGCCGAGACCTCGTGGACCGCGCAGGCGTAGCCCAGCGGCCGCGCGCAGCTCTCGCAGGCGGTCGCCTCGAAGGTGACCGGCTGGTCGCAGGCCTGGCACTGGAAGATCTTCATCGCGCGGTCCCGGGCCGGCGGCCGGCCCACCTGCCGGTCAAGCGGGGCCGGGCGGCAAAGTTCCTGCCAGCGGCCCGGACGGCCGGGCGACGCACGGAAATTGCTTGTTGCGCGATCCGTGTCGCATAACCGTGCGGTGGGCGCCGGCGCCAGGGACCGGCAGCGCGACCGCGTTCGATCCTTTCGACGGAGCCATCGTGTCGATCAGAGCCGCCCTGCACCACGTCACGCATTACCGCTACGACCGGCCGATCAGCCTGGGGCCCCAGGTGATCCGCCTGCGCCCGGCCCCCCACGCCCGTACCAAGGTCCCGGCCTACGCGCTCACGGTGACGCCCGCCAACCACTTCCTGAACTGGCAACAGGATCCGAGCGGCAACTGGCTCGCCCGCTTGGTCTTCCCCGAGAAGACCGACGAGCTGAGGATCGAGGTCGACCTCACGGCCGACATGGCGGTGATCAACCCGTTCGACTTCTTCGTGGAGGACTACGCTCAGGTCCGGCCCTTCGCGTACGACCCCGCCCTCGCCGGGGAGCTGGCCCCGTATCTCACGCCCGTCGACGCGGATTGTCCCGAGATGGAGGCGCTGCTGGCCCGTCTCCCGGAGGAGACCAGCACGGTCCAGTTCCTGGTGGCGCTGAACGGCCTGATCGCCCGGGAGACTGCCTACGGCGTCCGCATGGAGCCGGGCGTGCAGACCCCCGCCGAGACCCTGCGGCTGAAGAGCGGCTCCTGCCGCGACTCGGCGTGGCTGCTCGTGCAGGTGCTGCGCCGGATCGGCCTCGCCGCCCGGTTCGTCTCCGGCTACCTGATCCAGCTCGTGCCCGACACGACCGCGGTCGACGGGCCGACCGGCGCGTCGGCGGACTTCACCGACCTGCACGCCTGGGCCGAGGTCTACCTGCCGGGCGCCGGCTGGGTCGGCATGGACGCGACTTCGGGCCTGCTCACCGGCGAGGGCCACATCCCGCTCGCCGCGACGCCGCACTACCACTCCGCCGCGCCGATCTCGGGGGCGATGGAGCCGGCCGAGACCACCTTCGACTTCGCGATGACGATCACCCGCGTCGCCGAGACGCCGCGGATCACCAAGCCGTTCTCGGAGGACGTCTGGGCCGCCATGGACGCGCTGGGCGAGCGGGTCGACGCCGACCTCGCCGCGCAGGACGTGCGGCTGACCATGGGCGGCGAGCCGACCTTCGTGTCGGTGGACGATTTCGAATCGCCCGAGTGGAACATCGCGGCCGTCGGCCCGACCAAGCGCGGGCTCGCCGACCAACTGATCCGGCGCCTGCGCGACCGGTTCGGCCCGGGGGGGCTGCTCCATTACGGTCAGGGCAAGTGGTATCCCGGCGAGAGCCTGCCCCGCTGGGCCTTCGCGCTCTACTGGCGCAAGGACGGCAAGCCGATCTGGCGCGACCCGGACCTGATCGCGCCGGAGGTGGCCGCCGGGGAGGCGGGGCACGCCACCATCGCGCAGGCCGAGGCGCTCGCCGACGCGCTGGCCCGCCGCCTCGGCCTCGCCGACTACGTCTTCCCGGCCTTCGAGGACGGGGAGCTCTGGGAGCGGAAGACCGCGGCGCTGCCGGTCAACGTCACGCCGGCCGACGCCAAGTCGGGCTCGGTGGAGTTCGACGCCCGGATCAGGCGGGTCTACGCGCGGGGCCTCGGGGAGGCGGCCGGCTACGTCCTGCCGCTGGCGAGCCTGCCCACCGGCAAGGGCGGCGAGGCCGACCGCGTCTGGATCTCGGAGACGTGGGACTTCCGGCGCGGCGCCGCCTTCCTGGTGCCGGGGGACTCGCCCGTGGGCTTCCGCCTGCCGCTGTCGTCGCTGCCCTACGTGCCGCCGGAGCACTATCCCTATTACCAGCCGCAGGACCCGCTGGAGCCCCGCGCCGCCCTCCCCGACGGGCACCCCGAGGGCCATCCCGGCGCCGCTGTGGTCAACGGCTCCGGCATCACCGGCGTGGCGGTGCGCACGGCCCTGTCGTTCGAGCCCCGGGACGGGGTGGTGCGGGTGTTCATGCCGCCGGTGCAGCGCGCCGACGAGTATCTGGAACTCGCGGGCCACCTGGAGGCGGCCGCCGCCGCGCTGAAGCTGCCGATCCACCTCGAGGGCTACGAGCCGCCCTACGACCCGCGGATCGGCGTCATCAAGGTGACGCCCGATCCCGGCGTGATCGAGGTGAACGTCCACCCGGCCGCCTCGTGGCGGGAGGCGGTCGCCATCACCACCGACCTCTACGCCGAGGCCCGCCAGACCCGGCTCGGCGCGGAAAAGTTCATGACCGACGGGCGCCACACCGGCACCGGCGGCGGCAACCACGTGGTCATGGGCGGCGTCACGCCGGACGATTCCCCGTTCCTGCGCCGGCCCGACCTGCTCAAGAGCCTCGTGCTCTACTGGCAGCGCCACCCCGCGCTCTCGTACCTGTTCTCGGGCCTCTATATCGGGCCCACGAGCCAGGCGCCGCGCATGGACGAGGCCCGCCACGACGGGCTCTACGAGCTGGAGATCGCGCTGGCCCAGGTGCCGGCCCCGGACGCGCCCAACATCCCGCGCTGGCTCGTCGACCGGATCTTCCGCAACATCCTCGTCGACGTCACCGGCAACACCCACCGGGCCGAGATCTGCATCGACAAGCTCTACTCGCCGGACGGGCCGACCGGGCGCCTCGGCCTCCTGGAGTTCCGCGCCTTCGAGATGCCGCCGGACGCGCGGATGAGCCTCGCGCAGCAGCTCCTGCTCCGCGCCCTCGTGGCGTGGCTGTGGCGCGAGCCGCAGACCGGCGGCTGTGTCCGCTGGGGCACGAACCTCCACGATCGGTTCATGCTGCCGCATTTCCTCTGGTCCGACTTCCTCGCGGTGCTGGAGGATCTCCGGGCGGCGGGGTACGATTTCGATCCGGTCGCCTTCGAGGCGCAGGCCCTGTTCCGGTTCCCGGTCTTCGGCACGGTCGAGCAGGGCGGGGTCCGGATGGAACTCCGCCAGGCGCTGGAGCCCTGGCACGTGATGGGCGAGGAAGGGACCAGCGGGGGCACCGTGCGCTTCGTGGACAGCTCGGTCGAGCGGCTGCAGGTCAGGGTCGAGGGCTTCGTGCCCGAGCGGCACGTCATCGCCTGCAACGGCCGCCGCCTGCCCATGACCTCCACCGGCCGCGGCGGCGAGGCCGTGGCAGGCCTGCGCTTCAAGGCGTGGCAGCCGGCCTCCTCCCTGCATCCGACGATCCCCGCGCACTCGCCGCTGACCTTCGACATCCTCGACGCCTGGAGCGGCCGCTCCCTCGGCGGCTGCCGCTACCACGTCGCCCATCCGGGCGGGCGCAACTACGAGACCCACCCGGTCAACGCCTACGAGGCGGAGGGGCGGCGCCTCGCCCGGTTCCAGCCGAACGGCCACACGCCCGGCCGGCTGGAGATGCCCCGCCCGGAATCGAGCGCCGAGTTCCCGCTGACCCTCGACCTGCGGACGCCGGCCCCGCAATGACCCGCGATGTTCGGACATCCGGGGCGGACACCGGCGCGGTCGACAGAGCGCGACGCGCCCCCGCCCCCGCCCCCGCTCCCGTGCGGGAGAGGGACCCGCGCTCCGCTCTGCGGCCGCGTCGTCGTCCACGCTGCGTGGATCCGCGAGCCGCGATGACCCGGGATCCGTGATGGAGGCGGCGCTCGCGGGCAGCCGCGGCCGGGCCGAGCGGCCGGAGGGCGCGCGCGAGCGCGTCGCCCGCTGGAGCGCGGGCTACCGCCCCGCCCCCGGCCGGCCGGACGAGTTCCTGGGCGCCGACGGCGCGCCCCGCGGGGCGTGGCCGCGCCTGCTCGACCGTCTCGGCGGCCTCACCGAGCCGGAGATCATGGCCCGGTTCGTCGCGGCGGAGCGGCACATCCGGGACGCGGGCATCTCGTTCCGCATCGCCGGCGACCAGCGCGAGCACCCCTGGCCGCTGGGCTGCCTGCCCCTGGTGATCGAGGGGCCGGAATGGGCGGCGCTCAGCGCCGGCATCGTCCAGCGCGCGGAGCTGATGGAGGCGATCCTCGCCGACGCCTACGGCGAGGGCCGGCTGGTCGCCGAGGGGCTCCTCCCCGCCGCGATCGTGGCCGGCACGCCCGAGTTCCTGCACCCGCTCCACGGGGTCGCGCCCCCCGGCGGCCACTACCTCAAGCTCTACGCGGCCGATCTCGGCCGGGGACCGGACGGGCGCTGGCAGGTGCTCGCCGACCGGACCCAGGCGCCCTCGGGCCTCGGCTGGGCGCTGGAGAACCGCATGGTCCTGGCCCGGACCTTCCCGGACTTCTTCCAGGACCTCCACGTCGAGCGCCTGCCGGCCTTCTTCCAGGCGTTCCGCGACGGGCTGGCGCTGGGGGCGGAGCGCGCCGACCCGCGCATCTGCCTGCTGACCTCCGGCCCCTACAGCAGCACCTACGTCGAGCAGGCGGCGCTCGCCCGCTACCTCGGCCTGATGCTGGTGGAGGGCGACGACCTCGTCATGCGCGACGGGCGCCTGCACGTGCGCACCGTCTCAGGCCTGAAGCGGGCCGACGCCCTGTGGCGGCGGATCGACGCCGACTTCCTCGACCCCCTGGAGCTGAACCCGGCCTCGCGCCTCGGCGTGCCCGGCATCCTCGACGCCCTGCGCAACGGCTCCCTGGTGATGGCCAACATGCCGGGCGCGGGGCTCGTCGAGTCGGCTGCCCTCGCCCCCTATCTCGACGGCATCGCCCGGCGCGTCCTCGGCGAGCCCCTGCGGCTCGGCCACCCGCGCACGTGGTGGTGCGGCGACCTCGAGGGCCTGGCGCACGCGCGGGCCAACCTCGACAGCCTGACCCTGCGCCCGGCCGCCACGCCCCAGCGCGGGGCGGGGCGCGACGCGATCCTGGCGGGCCCGGTCCTGGCAGCCGAGCGCGAGCGGGTCGTGGCGGCCCTGCGCGACCGGCCCTTCGACTACGTCGCCCAGGAGGCGGCGCCGCTCTCGACGATGCCGGGCTGGGAGCGCGGCCCGGACGGCCTGTTCCTGACGCCCCGCCCCTTCGTGGTCCGCGTCTTCGCCGCGCGGACGCCCCTCGGCTGGCAGGTCATGCCCGGCGGCTTCTGCCGGGTCTCGGAGCGCGAGGACGTCGACCCGATCGAGCTGCGGCTCGGCATCCGCTCCGCCGACGTCTGGGTCCTGTCCGAGGAGCCGGTCGCCGCGCCCCTGATCGGCACGCAGGCGGCGCCGCGGGTGCGGCGGGTCGGCGGGCACCTCCCCGCCCGGGCCGCCGACGGCCTGTTCTGGCTCGGCCGCTACTTGGAGCGCGGCGAGGCGGTGATCCGGCTGGTGCTGGCCCACCTGCGCAGCGTCGGCGACGCCGTCGGGACCGACATCTCGGGCGCCCTCGACACGCCGGCGGCCCTGGCGCTCCGGGCGCTGCTGCACGAGTGGGGCGCCATCGCGGCCGCCGACCTGCCGACCGCCAGCCTCGCCCAGGAGGCGCTGGCCGGGCGCGACCGGCCGGGCTCGGCCCGGTCCCACGTCATCGCGGCCCGCCGCAACGCCGCCGCGCTCCGCGCCCGCCTGTCGGGCGAGGCGTGGCGGGTGCTCGCCGACCTGAACGAGTTCCTGTCCCTCAACACCGAGCGGGCCTTCACCGAGTCGCAGCTCGCGGGCCGGGCCGAGCGGGCCCTGAGCCAGCTCGCGGCGCTCGCCGGCCTCACCCACGAGAACATGAGCCGCGCCGAGGGCTGGCACTTCATCGAGCTCGGGCGGCGGATCGAGCGGGCGATCAACACCGGCGCCTTCGCGCTGGCCTTCGCCAACGACGAGGCGACCCCCGGCTGCCTCGGGGTGATGCTGTCCCTGTGCGATTCGCAGATCAGCTACGGGCGGCGCTACCTGCAGGGGGCGGCCCTCGACCCCGTGCGCGACATGGTGCTGCTCGACCCCTACAACCCGCGCTCGATCGCCTTCCAGGCGGAGGCGATCACCCGGCACCTCGCCGACCTGCCGGCGCTCGCCGCGGACGGGATCCCCGAGCCCCATTGCCGCCTCGCGACCCGGATCCTGGCGGAGTTGCGCAGCGGCGAGGCCGCGGATTTCGACGCCGTGCGCCTGACCGCGCTCGCGACCGACCTCGAGCGCCTCGCCGACGGCATCGCGGCCCGCTATTTCCCCACCGGGCCGAACGCGCTGCGCCCCGAGAAGCTGACGGGGCTGGCTTGATGCTGTGTGTCCTTGACGCTGCCGCCTCAAGGACGATCCGCAGCACGGGCTGCGGCGCGCCTTCGCGCTTGCCGGCGACCGCAGGCGACGGACGTCGCGATGGGCGGTGGCCGGGATGATCTACACGCTGCGCCACCGCACCGCCTACCGCTACGGCCGGCCGGTGCACTTCGCCCGCTGCACCCTGCGGCTCAAACCGCAGGATTGCGAGGGCCAGAGCGTGCTGGCGAGCGCGGTCACGATCGACCCGAGCCCCGCCCGCGCGGTGATGCGGCGCGACTATCTCGGGATCGACGCGGTGGCGATCACCCTGGAGACGCCCCACACCACCTTCAGCGTCGAGGCGCTCTCCACCGTACGGGTCGAGCGCCCGGCCCCGCCGCCGCCCGAATCCGGGATGCCCTGGGAGCGGGTCCGCGACGCCGTTCTCGCCGGGCGCGACCTCGGCGGCCGGGCGCCGGTGCATTTCCTGTTCCCGAGCAGCCGGGTGCCGCTGCTGCCCGCGATCACCGACTACGCGCGCCCGAGCTTCGCCGTGGGCCGCAGCGCCTACGGGGCAGCCCACGACCTGATGCTGCGGATCGGCCGGGATTTCCGCTTCGATTCCAAGGCCACCACCGTCTCGACGCCGCTCGCCGACTCCTTCGCGCTCCGGGCCGGGGTCTGCCAGGACTTCGCCCACGTGATGATCGCGGCCCTGCGCGGCATGGGCCTGCCCGCGGCCTATGTCAGCGGCTACCTGCGCACGGTGCCGCCACCCGGCCGCCCGCGCCTGCGCGGGGCGGATGCGAGCCACGCCTGGGTGGCGGTCTGGTGCGGCACCGGCTGGCTCGGCCTCGACCCGACCAACGGCGTCGCGGTGCGGGACGACCACATCGTGGTGGCCCGCGGCCGCGATTACGGCGACGTGGCGCCGGTCGACGGCATCGTCAGCGGCTCGGGCAAGCAGCGCCTCAAGGTCGAGGTCGACGTCATCCCCGACACCGAGACGCGGGATCTCGCGCTGGTGGGATGAGGTGACGCTCCGTCATCGCGAGCGCAGCGAAGCGACCCAGGGCGGCGCGACATCCCCGAAGGTGGCGCGACACCGGATCGCTCCGCTCCGCCCGCAAGGACGGGGATGTCGCGGACGCCACCCTCACCACATCGACTTGGCCGCCCGCTCCGGCCATTCCGCGTCGTAGCGCTGGCCGCCGACCTCGCCCGCGGTCAGCGCCGCCAGGATCGCCCCCGGCGTCGGCAGGCTTCCCGGGTCGACGCGGGCTTCCGGATCCCACAGCCCGGCCCGGATGATCGCCCGGGCGCACTGGAAGTACACCTCCGCGACGGTGATCACGAGGGCGGTGCGCGGCGCGTGGCCGTCGACCCGGAACGAGGCGAGCAGGTCCGGGTCGGCCGAGATCACCGCCCGGCCGTTCACCCGCAGCGTCGTGCCGGATCCCGGGATCAGGAACAGCAGCGCTACCCGCGGGTCGCGCACGACGTTGCGGAGCGAGTCGATCCGGTTGTTGCCCCGCCGGTCGGGCAGGATCAGCGTGCGCGGGTCGGCGACCCGCACGAAGCCCGGCCGGTCCCCGCGCGGGCTGCAATCGAGCCCCTCGGGACCGGCGGTCGCCAGCACCGCGAAGGGCGAGGCCGCGATCAGCGCCGCGTAGTCCGGCGTGATCGCGGCCGCCACCTTCACCGTCGAGGCGGGTGCCAGGGGCGCGCTGTAGAGCGCCTCCAGCGCGGCGAGATCGTCGACGATCATTGCGCCCTCACGCGACCGGGGCGGCCTTGCCGGCCGCGAAGGCTTCGTGCTCGGCGACCAGCGCCCCCGACAGCGCCGAGGCGATCAGGCCCCGGGTCTCGTCGACGCCGTAGAGGGCCACGAAGGAGCCGAACCGGGGTCCGCGCGCCTCGCCGAACAGCACGTTGTAGAGGCTCGTGAACCACGCCTGCGACACGCCGGGCCGCCCGTCCGGGCTCTTGGCCTTGCCGGACGTGTCGGGGAAGTGGCGCCGGCCGACCTCGTAGACCGCCGCCTGCAGGGCCTCCGGGTCGGTCGAGCCGGCATGGTCCCCGAGCGTCTCCGACAGGTCCTCCAGGGCGGCCCGCTCCTCGGGCGTCGGCGCCCGGTAGGTCTTGGCCGGCCGCACGAAGTCCGAGAAGAACTTCAGGGCGTGCTTCACCAGCCGGTCGAGGCCCGGATGGGTCTCCGGCCCGGTCTGCGGCGCGTAGCGGCGGATGAAGCCCCACAGCACCGCCGGGTCCTCGGTGTTGGCCACCGCGGCGAGGTTGAGCAGCATCGCGAGGGTCAGGCTCGCGCCTTCGACCTTCTCGGGCTCCGGCGGGTTGCCGGCGTGGAGGTGCCAGACCGGGTTGCCCAGCCGCAGCTTCGCGTCCTGGCCGGCGTAGCGGTCGAGGAAACCGATATACTCGTCGACGTGCCGGGGGATCACGTCGAAGAACAGGCGCTTGGCCTCGCGCGGCTTGTTGTACATGAACAGGGCGAGCGATTCCGGCGTGCCGTAGGTGAGCCACGCGTCGATCGTCAGGCCGTTGCCCTTCGACTTGGAGATCTTCTGGCCCTTCTCGTCGAGGAACAGCTCGTAGTTGAAGCCCTCCGGCGGCTCGCCGCCGAGCGCCCGGGCGATCTTGGCCGAGAGCTTGACCGAATCGATCAGGTCCTTGCCGGCCATCTCGTAATCGACGCCGAGCGCCACCCAGCGCATCGCCCAGTCGGGCTTCCATTGCAGCTTGGCGTGGCCGCCGGTCACCGGAGTCTCGTAGCGCTCGCCCGTGGCGGGATCGCGCCACACGATCGTGCCGCTCTCCGCCCTCACCTCGTCGATCGGCACCTGCATCACGTGGCCGGTGACCGGGTGGAGCGGCAGGAACGGCGAGTAGCTCGCCGAGCGCTCGGCCCGCAGCGACGGCAGCATGATCTCCATCACGGAATCGTAGCGCTCCAGCACGCGCAGCAGCGTCGCGTCGAACACGCCCGCGCGGTAGCACTCGGTCGCCGAGCGGAACTCGTAACTGAAGCCGAAGGCGTCGAGGAAGCGGCGCAACTCGGCGTTGTTGTGCGCGCCGAAGCTGTCGTGGGTGCCGAACGGGTCCGGCACGCGGGTGAGCGGCTGGTTGAGGTGCGCGGCCAGCATCTCCCGGTTCGGGACGTTGTCGGGAACCTTGCGCAGCCCGTCCATGTCGTCCGAGAAGGCGATCAGCCGGGTCGGCACCGCGTCGCGGGTGAGCACCCGGAAGGCGTGGCGCACCATGGAGGTGCGGGCGACCTCGCCGAACGTGCCGATATGCGGCAGGCCCGACGGGCCGTAGCCGGTCTCGAACAGCACCTCGGTCTTGCCGGATTTCTCCAGCCGCGCCACGAGCTTGCGCGCCTCCTCGAAGGGCCAGGCGGCGGCGTTGGCGGCGGCCTCGATCACGTCGGCGTCGAGGGTCAGGGCTGGGGGAGCGGCGGGCATGTCGTTGGAGACGATCTTCAGGGCTGAACGCGTTGGGGAGCGCGCACCCTAGAGCGGTTCGCATCGGAGCGGAACGCCCGGAGGTGCAATGCGGGGTTCCATCGCGGGCTCGCGCGTGAGGCCTGTGCGTGCGGCCTATGACAGCGTGGGCCGGTTTCGGCTTGGCAGACGCACGCCCGATCCGCTCGGCTTCCTGCGCGTGCCAGGCCGAATCGCGAATCCCGGATCTCCGAATCTCGCCCTCATCCTGAGGTGCCGCAGCGCAGCGGAGGCCTCGAAGGAGCCCTCCAGTGACCGCTGCGCTGGCTGGAGCTCTCCTTCGAGGCCGCTGCGCGGCACCTCAGGATGAGGGCGAGGAGGGGAAGTCCCGAGTCGAACAGGCTCTCGGCGCCGAACCTTGGCCCAGATGGCGCGGATCTCCGCATCGGTGGCGCGATCGCCGCGCGCCTCGGCGGCCCCGGATTCGTCGAGCTCCGCCTCTTCCTCCGGGGTGAACCGGTAAACCGGGGCCTCGTCCCCCGCGAAGGCCAGCATGAGCCGGGCGCTCTCGTCCTGAAGGTCCGGGGACGGGTCGCGCCTTCGCCACCGCCTGCTCGAGCAGATCCGCCACGGTGCCGTCCGCGTGCCGTCCGACAACCGAAGCCCGGCAGCAGGATCCCCATTCCTGGTGGCGACGAAAGCCCTCAGAACGGGCTAACGGGGAAGAACCGCAGGTACAGCTCGGTGTACTTGCCGTCGTCCCAGACCCGCTGGAGCGCGTCGTCCAGCGCCCGGGAGAGGGCAGCGTCCTCCTGGCGCGTGATCAGGCCGATCCCCTCCCCGAAATAGCGGTTCTCGAGGTAGTCGCCGCCGGTGAGCGCGCAGCAACTCTCCGCGTCCTGGCCGCCGACGAACAGGGCGAGGTTGAGGCCGTCGGCGAACAGGTAGTCGATCTCGCCGCGCTTGAGCGCGCTCTCGGCCGCCGTGAGATCGGTGAAGTCCTTCGGTACGGCCTTCGGGAAGAACGCCTTGAGGTAGGCCGCGTGGGCGCTGCCGGCGATGACCCCGACGCTGCGGCCGGCGAGCGCCGCCGCGGAGGGGACCGGCAGGCCCTTGTCGGCCCGGGCCGCGAAGCGCGCCGGCCAGCGGAAATACGGCCGCGTCGCCAGGAATCGCGACCGCAGGGACGCGGTCAGCGGGATGGCGGCCGCGACCACGTCGCCCTGCTTGCCGTCGAGGGCGTCGAGCAGGGTGTCGAAGCGGCGCGCCTGCACCGTGCAGGTGATCGTCAGCTTCTCGCAGACCGCCCGGGCGAGCTCGACCACGAAGCCCGTCGGGTTGCCGTCGGGGCCGGCGAAGTGCAGCGGCGGGAACTCGTCGTCCGTGAGGAAGCGGACCGCCCGGCCGGTCTGCGGCGCCTCCACGCGCTCGCCCCGGCTGCGCGGGTTCCAGAAATCCGGGATCGTGACGGCGGGGGTGGCGGTGACGCCCGTGGCCGGCGCGGCCGGGGGCGCCGCGGCGGCGGCCGGCCCCGCGAGGAGCGCCGCGACCGCGGCCGCCGCGATCCGGGATGGGATGGTTGTCCTATCGCCTCTTGACGACGGGGACGGGGCGGTGCTCCTGTCGGAGCGCGGGGGCGGGGACTGGCTCACCCCCCTCCTCTACCACGTCCTCGGGCCGCCGGGGGAGCGCGCGGCGTGTCGTTCCAGCGCCCGCCCGTGGGGCCGGAGGGCCTGCCGCCGGAGATCGCCTTCCTGCTGGACGAGGGCGTCGACGCGCGGCTGCTGGTCCGGGCCGCCGCCGCGGCGACCGCGGCCGGGACCGACGCGGCGACCGCGCTGATGAATGCCGGCCTGATCGCGGAATCGGCCTACTACGCGGCCCTGGCCCGGGCGCTCGGCGCCCCCTACCTCGACGGCCCGATCCCGTTCGGCCTGGGCCTGCGCTTCCCCGACAGCCTCGTGGCCGGCCTCGCGCCGCTGGCGCCCGGCGCGGTGGCGCCCTGGGTCCTGGCGCCCCGCGGGCGGGCGATCGCGGACCTCCTCGACGCCGCCGGCCGCGCCGCTGGCCACGCCGCCGTGCCGGCGATCACCAGCCCTACCCGCCTGCGCGAGGCCGTGTTCGCGTCCGTGCCCGGGCAGGTGGCGGATCACGCGGCGCACGACCTGCGGCGGCACGGCCCCGAGTGGGCGGCCGCCCCCGAGCCGGCCTTCCGCTGGCTGCTGGTCCTCGCCCTCGGCGGGACCGCCGCGCTCTGCCTGTGCGCGGCGCTGCCGGCCCCGCTGGCGCGCGCGGTGATGACGGCCGGGCAGGTCCTGTTCCTGGCCATGGCGACCCTGCGGATCGCGGCCCTCGCCATCGCGGCTCCGGTCGCCGCGGAGGCGGTGGTGCCCCTCGCCGAGGCCGACCTGCCGGTCTACACGATCCTCGTCCCCCTCCACCGCGAGGCGGCGGTGGTGCCGGACCTGCTCAGGGCGCTCTCCGCCCTCGACTATCCGGCCGCCAAGCTCGACATCAAGCTGCTGCTCGAGGCGGACGACGCGGAGACCGCCGCGGCCCTCCCCCGCGACACCCTCCCGGCCCGGTTCGAGGTGATCACGGTGCCGCCGGGCGGCCCGCGCACCAAGCCGCGGGCGCTCAACGCCGCGCTGCCGCTGGCTCGCGGCACCCTGATCACGGTCTACGACGCCGAGGACGTGCCCGATCCCGGGCAACTGCGGCTGGCGGCCGCCCTGTTCGCGCGCCTGCCCGCGCGGACCGCCTGCCTCCAGGGGCGGCTCGTGATCGACAATGCCGGCGATTCGCGCCTCGCCCGTGCCTTCGCCCTCGAATATGCCGGGCTGTTCGACGTGCTGAACCCGGCCTTCGCCCGCTGCGGCCTGCCGGTCCCGCTGGGCGGCACCTCGATGCACCTGCGCACCGACGTGGTGCGGGCTCTGCACGGCTGGGACGCCCACAACGTCACCGAAGACGCGGATCTCGGCCTGCGCCTCGCGCTGGCGGGCTACACCGTCGGCGACCTTCCCAGCCCCACCTTCGAGGAGGCGCCGGCCCGCCTCGGGCCCTGGCTCGGCCAGCGCACCCGCTGGCTGAAGGGCCTGGTCCAGACGAGCCTCACCCACGGGCGGCACCCGCTGGCCAACGCCCGCAGGCTCGGCGGCCTGGAGACGCTCTGCGCCGCCGCCCTGGTCCCCGGGACGGTGGTCTCGGCGCTCGCCTACCCGGCCTGCCTCGCCGCGGCGGCGTGGTCCTTCCTGGTCCGGGACATCCCGGCCGCCCCCGTCTTCCTGGACAACCTCTCCACGGGGCTCGCCATCACGCTGTTCGGGACGGGGCTCGCCGCCCTGGTCCTGCCCGCCCTCGTCGGCTGCGCCCGGCGCGGCTGGGGGGACCTCGCCCGGTCGGTCCCGTGGATGCCGGTCTACTTCCTGCTGGTCAGCCTCGCCGCGTGGCTGGCGCTGATCGAGCTGGTCCGGGCGCCGCTGCGCTGGAACAAGACCCGGCACGGCCTCGCGCGGACCTCCCGCAGCGGCCGCCGGCGGCGGGCGTACCCTGCGACAGCCTGCGACACCGGGACGTGACCGGGCGGCAGCGGATGCGCGTCGGCTTGATCTGGATCAGTCGCGGGCCCGCGCCGGGCCGCTAGCTTGGCCAGCCGGCTCCCGCCCGCGCCGCGGGCGGCCGGTGATTCGCCTCGCGGTGGTCCAAGCGATGCCGGCCTATCACCTCCGACGCACCCTCGAGCACGCGGACGGCCGCTGCGGCCTCGCCTTCGCCAGCGACCGCCTGGAGGCGGACGACGCGGAGGCGGCGATCCGCCGCGCCCGCGACCTGTGCCGGACCGCCGCCAACATGCTCCTGACCGGGGCGGTGCTGACCGATTCCCTTCGGCCGGATCCTGTGGTCGTTCACCCTGGCGCTGGCCCGGGAGCCGCTCTGCGTCCGGCCGACGAGCTGAGGGCCCCGACGGAACCCGCGCGGATCGGCGCGCCGCGCAACGCCCGCGGCCCGCGCGCCGTTGTCCCGCACGGGCGCGGCCCGGAGAGGCCGAGAGCGCGGCCGAGCGAGCTGCCGGGAGAGCTGCCATGAGCACGATCGCGATCCTGATCGGCACGCAGGCGGGGGCGCGCCTCCTGGCCGCCGCCTCCGAGCGGGAGGCGGCCCTCTCGGCCGAGGCCTTCCTGCTGCGCCTGCCCGTCCGCGCCCTCCCGGCGCCGCTCTGGGTGCAGTGCGCCGACCCGGCGGTCAGCGGCCGCCTCACCGGCTACCTGAACGGCCTGCAGGCCGAGCAGGTGCGCGAGCGCGACCCGAGCCGGGTCTGAGGCCCGGCGCTGAGGCCCGGCGCTGAGGACCGACGCTGAGGACCGGCGATCCGTGAGACGCATTTCCCTGCGCCGCGCCATGCTCTAACCCCGTCCGCATGAGCGAGACACGCGACGCGGGCCGGTCCGGGGCGAGCGGGGGGCGGGACGCCGATCCCGCCGCGGAGGCGCCCCTGGGCCGGCTCCTGCGCCTGATGGCGACCCTGCGCGATCCCGTCGCCGGCTGCCCCTGGGACGTGGCGCAGAGCTTCGCCACCATCGTGCCCTACACGATCGAGGAGGCCTACGAGGTCGCCGACGCGGTGGCGCGGGGGGACCTCGGCGACCTGCGCGACGAGCTCGGCGACCTGCTGCTCCAGGTGGTGTTCCACGCCCGCATGGCCGAGGAGCGGAGCGCCTTCGCGTTCGACGACGTGGCCCGCGCCATCGGCGACAAGCTGGTCCGGCGCCACCCCCACGTCTTCACCCCGGACGGCGCGCCCCTGCCCGCCGGCTCGCCCCTGCGCGACCCCGCGGCGGTCGAGGCCCAGTGGGCGGCGATCAAGGCGCAGGAGCGGGCGGCCCGGCAGGCGGAGCGGCGGGACGCGGGGCTCGCGCCGGACCCGGCGCCCGACCCCCTCGGCGGCGTCGCGCGGGCGCTGCCGGCCCTCGCCCGGGCGGAGAAGATCTCCCGGCGGGCGGCCGCCTACGGCTTCGACTGGGACGACGCCGCCCAGGTCGTCGACAAGGTCCGCGAGGAGACCGACGAGGTCGCCGAGGCCCTGGCGGCGGGCGACCCGGAGGCCCTGTCCGAGGAGATCGGCGACCTCCTGTTCTCGGTGGCGAACCTCGCGCGGCACGCCGGGATCGACCCGGAGACCGCCCTGCGCGACGGCACCGCCAAGTTCGAGCGGCGCTTCGCCGCCATGGCGCGGCATCTCGCGGCGTCCGGGGGCGCCCTCGGCCGCTCCGACCTCGCCGCCATGGAGGCGGCGTGGCAGGCGGCCAAGCGCGACGAGGCGGCGGGACAGGCGTAGCGGCGCTGTCAGGCCGCCCCGCCCTGCCCGCTCGCGGCCCGAGATGCCGGCTCGTCGCGGCGGATCCGTCGGGCTCCGAAACGGTGATCCGACGCGTTGGCGTTCCGGCGGGCGGGCGTTAAACCCGTGCCATGTTCGACGACGCGGCCGCTCGGCGCTACCTCGCGGGACTGGCCCCCGTGGCGGCGGGGTCGGTGCGCTGGCTCATCTACGATCACGACCGGCAATGGGTCTCGGTCGTGGACGGCGATCTCGTGTCCCTGCGGCAGGATTGCCTGCACGTCCTCGACGTCTCCGCGGAGGCGGACGCCACCGCGTCCCTCGTCGACGCGATCCGCGAGTTCCTCGCCGAAGGGACGGAGTGCACCCCGCAGATCGTCGCCCTCTCGTGCGCCGTGCTGATGCAGAGCGTGGGGGATCTCGACGCGGTCTTCGATCGGATCCGGTCCGGTGTCATGGCAACCCTCGTCTACGCCGAGGACGTCGTGGTCAGGCCCGTCGCCGGGTAGCGCGGATCGGCCCTCGCCCGGACGCGCCGCCCGACCGGGCCGGCTGCCTTCGCGGCTGCCTTCGCGGCGATCGCCGCGGCGATCCCCGCGGCGATCCTCCGCGGCGCCCCCGCGCGGCGAGGGCTCGACACGTCGCGGCGCGCGGATATGTTCCGCGCATGCGCTTCGCCCTGCCCGCCCTCGCCGTCCTCGCCGTCACCGCCGCCCTGTCCCGGCCGGCCGCGGCCGAGACCATCCTCCAGGAGCGGTTCGGGTGCCACACCCAGGAGGTCACGGACCGCCTGTTCAAGCTGGTCATGGCGGGCGACGAGTCCGGGTTCGGCCAGCTGCTGCAGGGCAGCCTCGCCAGCGGCGAGTGCCGGTCGTTCAAGCCCGGCGAGGAGGTCCGGCTCGAGTCCCGGACGATGAGCTACGGCTGCCTCGCCCTGAAGGACACGCAGGATCGCTGCTACTGGACGCCGCTGAGCGCCATCGAGAAGACGAACTGACGGCGAACTGACGCCCCCGCGGGGCGGCGGCGAACCGGCGCCCGGGGGCGCCGGCCCGCCCGCGCGGCCGGTGCGCGGTCAGGCGGCCTTCTTCCCCCGGCCCTTCGACGGCTCCGCGTCCGGCTCCGCCCCGCCGGGCTCGCCCGCGGCGTTGATCGACTCGGCGATCTTCGAGAGCAGCGCGTCGGTCCGCTTCTCCTCCTGCAGGGTCTCGTCCAGGAGCTGGGCGGCGTCCGCGTAGCCGAGCTGGGCCGCCCAGGTCTTCAGGGTGCCGTAGCGGGCGATCTCGTAGTGCTCCACCGCCTGGGCGCAGGCGGCCAGCACCGCGTCGGCGGCCGGGCTGTCGGCGAAGTCGTCGAGGTCCTCCTCCATCTCCGAGACGATGCCCTGCATCGCCTCGCAGGTCTTGGCCCGGGTCGGCTTGCCGATGATCTCGAAGACCTGCGTCAGGCGCTCCACCTGCTGGGCGCTCTCCTCGGCGTGGGTCTCGAAGGCTTGGCGCAGCTCGTCGTGCTCCGCCGCCTTGGCGGATTTCTTGAGGGCTTTCACCGACTGCTTCTCGGCGTAGTAGACGTCCTTCAAGGTCTCGTAGAAGGCGTCCTGCAGCGTCTTCTGCTTGGCCATTCGGTCTGTCTCCGCTGGGGTCCACGCGCCGTGTTCGGCGGCGTCCTCCGGGGAACTCCGGTCCGGCCGGCCGTATCCGGGCGATATCTTCGCCCTGTGGAGGAACCTTTCGGGGCTCAGCCGCCCGCCCCGTCCGGGCGCGGCTTCCGGCTGCCCCGCGGCGCGCCGCCCGGCTTCGGGCGCAGGCGGTCGAGGACCGTTTCCAGGGCGCGCTCCACCGCGTCGCGGTCCGGCACGGTCTCCGGCACCGCGTCCGGCGGAGGCGGGGGCGATCGGCCCGGGTCGCGGCGCTTCGGCATGTCGTCCGCCCGTATCGCCGCCGGGCCGACCGGTCTTCCGGCCCGCGCGGCGGCTTCCGGCCGGTCGATCGGCCAGGATCCTGGGATCAAAGCCTGCCGGGATCCGGGGATCCCGGGATCCTGTGATCAAGGTTCGCGGATGGTTGCCGGCGCGTCGGGATCCGGATCTTTCGGCGGCCGTGCCGGATCACCGGAGATCTCGGTCGCGCCCTGTCCGGACCCGCAGCGGCCGCCGAACGGCCAGTCGATCAGGCCGCCGGCCCAGAGCGCCGCCCAGACGAAGACCGGCTGAAACGCGAGCCGCGGCCCGTGGTACCACCAGGAATCCGGGATGCCCTCGACGTGGACGTGCTCGAACGCGTGCTTGAGGTTCGCCGGGTAGACGCAGACCGCGTAGAGGGCGAGGCCGAGCGCGGCCGCCCGGCGGAACCGCCCGGTGAGGAGGCCGACCGCGCCCGCGATCTCGCACAGGCCGGTCGCCAGGATGACGAGCCGCGGCTGCGGCACCCAGTCGGGCATGAGCGGCAGCATCGCGTCGGTCGCCACGAGGTGGACCACGCCGATGAACCCGTAGATCGCCGCGAGCGCGTAGCGCAGCCGGCGCCGCCAAGTCTCGATTGACGCCTCGGTCACGCGACCGCGTCCTCCGTGACGCCGCAGGCCTGCGCCACGCGGGCGCGCAGGGCCGCCACGAGGCGGGTCACCGCCGGATGGCCGGCGCCTGGGCCGGCGCTCGGGAAGGCCGTGTCGCCGATGGCCGTCACGGGGGCCAGGAGCCGCAGGGAGTTGGTCAGGAACACGGCCTCCGCGCCGAGGAGATCGGGCAGGCCGAGCGACCGTTCCTCGGCCCGCAGCCCGCATCCGGCGGCGAGACCCAGCACCTCCGCCCGCACGATGCCGGCGAGCACGCCGTCCCCGAGCGGGGGCGTCACCAGATTGGCGCCGAACAGGGCGAAGAGATTGCCGGTGCCCGCGCAGGCGACGCGGCCCCGGGTGTTGCGGAACAGCGCCTCGTCGAACCCCGCGGCGGCGGCCTCGCGGGCGGCCAGCACCGCGTCGAGATAGCCCAGCGTCTTCAGGCGGGCGGCGGGGGAGGTGTCGTTGCGGGCGATGGCCGTCGGCCACAGGCGCAGGGGCGCGAAGGACGCGGCCCTGGCGCTCGCGGCCGCGGTGGCGAACAGGGTCGGGTTCGGCGCGTCCGGCGGTCTCAGGCCGCGCGGGCCGGAGCCGCGCGTCAGCGTGGTCCGGATCGCGAGCCGCTCCCCCTGACCCGCGAGGTCCCGCATGGCCGCACGGATCCGCTCGGGTTCGGCGGGGATCCCCAGCGTCTCCGCGGAGGCCACGAGCCGGGCGATATGGGCGTCTTCGAAGGCGACGCGGCCGCCGAGCGCCAGTGCGGTGTCGAACAGGCCGTCGCCGAGCGTCAGGCCGCGGTCGGTGTGGTCGAGCGGAGCCGTGGTTCCGGGCAGAAGCGCCCCGTCACGCCACAGCATCGCGGCGCCCCTCCGGCCTCTCCCGCCACGCGCGGGCGAGATCCAGGAAATTGGCGAACAGGGCGTGGCCGCCCTCGGTCAGGACCGATTCCGGGTGGAACTGGATGCCGTAGGTCGGGTGGGTCCGGTGCGACAGCGCCATCACCTCCCCCTCCTGCGAGACCGCGTCGACCGAGAGGTATCTTTCCATGTCGGGGCCGGGATTCACGACCAGCGAGTGGTAGCGCCCGACCGGCATCGGCGCCGGGATTCCGGAAAACAGGCGCTCGCCGGTATGGGCGATCGGCGTCATCTGCCCGTGGAGGGGGCGCTGTGCCCGCGCGACCGTGCCGCCGAAGGCCGCGCCGATCGCCTGATGGCCGAGGCAGACGCCGAGGATCGGCACCGCGCCCGACAGGTCGCGGATCGCCGGCAGGGAGATCCCGGCCTCCGCGGGGGTGCAGGGCCCGGGCGAGACCACCAGGGCCTCCGGCTCCAGCGCCCGGATGCCGGGGACGTCCAGCGCGTCGTTGCGCACGACCCGGACCGTCTCGCCGAGCTCCTCCAGGTAACGGACGACGTTGAAGACGAACGAGTCGTAATTGTCGAGGACGAGGATCATGCGAAGGCCTCGAACACGCGGGCGGCCTTGGCCAGGGTCTCGTCGTATTCCGGGCCGGGCTCCGACAGCAGCGTCACCCCGCCCCCGGCCTGCAGGACCGCCTGCCGGTCGTCCATGAACACGGTGCGGATCGCGATCGACGTGTCGAGCGCCCCGTCGAAGCCGATCCGGCCGATGGCGCCGCAGTAGAGTTCCCGCGCGTCGCCCTCGATCTCGGTGATGATGTCCATGGCGCGGATCTTCGGCGCGCCCGTGATCGAGCCGCCCGGGAAGGTCCCTTCCAGGAGGTCGAGGGCGTCGAGCCCGTCGCGGAGGTCGCCGGTCACCACCGACACCAGATGGTGGACGTTGGCGTAGGTCTCCAGGCCGCACAGGGTCGGCACGGCGACGGTGCCCGGCCGGCAGACCCGCGACAGGTCGTTGCGCAGTAGGTCGACGATCATGACGTTCTCGGCCCGCTCCTTGACGCTGGCCTGGAGCGCCTCGGCCGCCGCCCGGTCGGCCGCCGGGTCGTCGAGGCGGCGGGCGGTGCCCTTGATCGGGCGCGTCTCCACGTGCCGTCCGTCGAGGCGGATGAACCGCTCCGGCGAGGACGAGGCGACGGTCAGGCCCTCCTGTTCCAGGTAGGCCCCGAAGGTCGCCGGGTTGGTCTCGCGCAGCCGCCGGTAGAGGGCGAACGGGTCGAAGCCGGCCGGCAGGTCGGCGACGAAGCGCTGGGCGATGTTGGCCTGGTAGATGTCGCCGGCCCGGATGTAGGTGCGGACCTTTTCGACTGCTTCTTCATAGCTTTGTCGGTCGAAGTTCGAGCGCCACGCGAGCGGCTGGGCCGTCCGGGCGGGGGCCGGGACCGGCGGCTCCGCGCCGCCGAGCAGGTCGGCGAAGCGGGCGAGCCGCGCCTCCGCGCGGGCCCGCCGCGCGTCCGGCGCGGTCTCGGGGAAACCCGTGGCGACGAGCCGGCCCGTGCCGGCGGCGTGGTCGACGACCAGCGCGGTGTCGTAGAGGTTCAGCGCGATGTCGTGGGTGAGCCCCGCCCGCCGGGCGGGCGGCGCCACCCGCTCCAGCGCCGCGCCGAGGTCGTAGGCGAGGTACCCGATCGCCCCGCCGGGGAACGGCTCCGGGCCTGCCTCGAGCCGGTAGGGTTCGAGGCAGGCCCGGAGCGCGGCCATCGGGCCGCCCGCCACCGGCCTCCCGTCGAGGGTCGCGCGCCCGTCGCGGTAGCGGAACCGCGCGAACGGGTCGGCGGCCACGATCGAGTGCCGCCCCAGCGGGTCGTGCCGCATGGCGCTGTCGAGGAAGGCGAGCCCGGGCAGGGCGCGCAGCCGGGCCGCCGCCGCGACGGGATCGATGAAGGGGATCTCTCGGGTCCACATGACCGGGTTCGGGGCCGTTATCCTCGGGCTGTGCGTCATCCGCTGCCGTCGCACAGGCGATGCCGCGGGGGAAGCGGCAGTTCCACGCAGGCCCCGCCGCCGCGCGCGGGCGGGCCGTGTCCGGGGCGCAGGGCCGCGCCGCCCAATCCTGATGTGGGGTCTGAGGAGCCGGCCGCAAAGCTCTGCCGTAGCGATAGGATCCGCGCCCGGGCTCAGGCTCGCGCGCAGGGCCGGGCACCCCTGCGGCGGCCGGCCTCGCGCGGAGGCGCGGGAGCCTGTATAGGAGCGCGACCCCGAATTCCTGGTCCCGCGCGCCGGGCGGCCGATCGCCCCGCCGGACTGTCCGACCCGAATGCCATGACCGCCACGCCCGCTCCCCGCGGCCCCGCTCCCGGCGCCGCCCCGAAAATCTCGTTCGTCTCGCTGGGCTGCCCGAAGGCGCTGGTCGATTCCGAGCGGATCCTCACCCATCTGCGCGCCGAGGGCTACGAGCTGGCCCGGCGGCACGACGGCGCCGACGTGGTGATCGTCAACACCTGCGGCTTCCTCGATTCCGCCAAGGCGGAGTCGCTCTCGGCCATCGGCGAGGCCATGGCGGAGAACGGCCGCGTCATCGTCACCGGCTGCATGGGCGCGCAGCCGGAGGAGATCCGCGAGAAGTACCCCGACCTCCTGGCGGTGACCGGGCCCCAGGCCTACGAGTCGGTGGTGGCGGCCGTCCACGAGGCGGTGCCGCCGGCCCACGACCCGTTCCTCGACCTCGTGCCGCCGCAGGGGATCAAGCTCACCCCGCGCCACTACGCCTACCTGAAGATCTCGGAGGGGTGCAGCAACCGCTGCAGCTTCTGCATCATCCCGAGCTTGCGCGGGAACCTCGTCAGCCGCCCCGCCGCCGACGTGCTGCGCGAGGCCGAGAAGCTGGTGAAGGCCGGCGTGAAGGAGCTGCTGGTCGTCAGCCAGGACACCAGCGCCTACGGCGTCGACATCCGCTACAGTGAGAGCCCGTGGCGCGACCGGCAGGTCCGGGCGAAGTTCTACGACCTGACCCGGGAACTCGGCGAGCTCGGCGCTTGGGTGCGGTTGCACTACGTCTACCCCTACCCGCACGTGGACGAGGTCATCCCGCTGATGGCCGAGGGCAAGGTGCTCCCCTACCTCGACATGCCGCTCCAGCACGCGAGCCCCTCGGTGCTCAAGCGCATGCGCCGCCCCGGCAACCAGGAGCGCCAGCTCGACCGGATCCGCAGCTGGCGGCAGATCTGCCCGGAGCTGGCGATCCGCTCGACCTTCATCGTCGGCTTCCCGGGCGAGACCGAGGCCGAGTTCGAGGAGCTGCTGGCCTGGCTGCAGGAGGCCAAGCTCGATCGGGTCGGCTGCTTCGAGTACGAGCCGGTGGCGGGCGCCACCGCCAACGCGCTGGGCGACCTCGTGCCCCCGGCGGTGAAGGCCGAGCGCAAGCGCCGGTTCATGGAGACCCAGAACGGCATCGCGCTCCGGCTGCAGCGGGCCAAGGTCGGCAAGCGGCTGCCCATCATCGTCGATTCCGTCGAGGGCGGGGTCGCACGGGGCCGGTCCAAGGCCGACGCGCCGGAGATCGACGGCAATGTCCACGCCGCGTTCCGGCGCCCGGTGCGGGTCGGCGACATCGTCACGGTGAAGATCGACCGGGCCGAGGCCTACGACCTCTACGGCAGCGTCGCCTGACGGCAGACCCCGTCTTTGCGAGCGCAGCGAAGCAATCCAGGGATGCGCTGCGCTCGGGGACGTCGCGCTGCCCTCTCGTCGCTTCGCTTCGCTGCGCTCGCGACGGGCGCCGGGCGGACTCCTGTTGACGCCGCGTCCGGCGCGGCTTGACCCCGCCCGCCCCGCGCGGTCTTTCGGAACAGATCAGGAACTTGGTCGGGACCCGAGGCGGCGATGGATCCGGAGGTCGCGCTCCGAAAGATCATCCACATCGACATGGACGCGTTCTACGCCTCCGTGGAGCAGCGCGACGACCCGTCGCTGCGCGGCCGGCCGCTGGCGGTCGGCGGCTCCCGGGAGCGCGGGGTGGTGGCCGCTGCGAGCTACGAGGCCCGAAAATTCGGTGTCCGCTCCGCCATGCCGTCGGCCACCGCGCGGCGGCTGTGCCCGGACCTGCTGTTCGTGAAGCCGCGCTTCGAGGTCTACCGGGCGGTCTCCGAGGAGATCCGGGCGGTCTTCGCCCGGCACACGGCCATCATCGAGCCGGTGGCCCTCGACGAGGCCTATCTCGACGTCACCGAGAACCTCCTGGGCCTCCCGACGGCGACGGCCGTGGCGAAGGCGATCCGGGCCGAGATCCTGGAACGGACCGGACTCATCGCCTCGGCCGGGGTCTCGTACAACAAGTTCCTCGCCAAGGTGGCGTCCGACCACCGCAAGCCCGACGCCCTGTTCGTCATCACCCCCGCCATGGGGCCGGACTTCGTGGCGGCGCTGCCGATCGGCCGGTTCCACGGCGTCGGCCCGGTCACCGAGGCGAAGATGAAGCGGCTCGGGATCGAGACCGGGGCGGATCTGCGCGCCTGGACGCCGGAGCGCCTGCGCGAGACCTTCGGCTCCGCGGGCGCCTACTACCACGCGGTCGCCCGCGGGATCGACGCGCGGCCGGTCCGCGCCCACCGGGTGCGCAAGTCGATCGGGGCCGAGACCACCTTCTCGGACGACACCGCCGCTTTCGAGGTCCTGGCCGCCCGGCTGGCGCCGCTGTTCGACAAGGTCTGGGCGGGCGCCGACGCCAAGGGCATGCGCGCCCGGACCGTGACCCTGAAGCTCAAGTTCTCGGATTTCGCGCAGGTCACCCGGGCGAAGTCCCTCGCCGTGCCGGTGGCCGACCGGGCCGCCCTGGAGCGGATCGGCCTCGACCTGCTCGCCGGCCTGTTCCCCCTGCGCCGCAGCGCGCGGCTGATCGGGGTGTCGCTGTCGGGCTTCGCGCAGGACGCGCCCGAGGCGCCGCTCCAGCTCGGGCTGGCGCTCTGACACGGCCTCCGGGGCAGGCCCCCGCTCCGTCATCACGGGCGCAGCGAAGTGGCCCCGGGCAGCAGGACATCGGTCAGCGTGGCGCTACCCTGGATCGCTTCGCTCCACTCGCAACGACGACGGTGGGGAAGCGATCAACCGGAAAGCGATGGAGCCGCCGCCGTCATGCACGACACGGCGCCTGTGCGGTTCCGCACGTCGGGAAGGCCGGGTCGATCGCAGGGCGGAGCGATCCGGTACGGATCAGGGTTTCTCGAGCCCGCGCGAACACGAGGACCCTGTCGATGCCGAAGCACGCCCGCCTGGCCCTGGCCGCCGCGCTTCTATCGGCCCTCGCGGCGGGCGCCGCCCGCGCGGACGGCACATCCGCTTTCGGGGCCGCCAACGCGGCCCAGCTCCGGGGCTACACCGCGAGCCCGGCCCAGGTCTACGTTCCGGCAGGCGGCCCGAGCGCCAGGCCCGCGGCCCCCGCACCGCACCGGCCGAAGGCGCCGGCGCGCAGTCGCTGAGATCGACCCGGGCCGCACCGGCCCGGGCATCCGGTCACGCGTTCTCGGTCACGCGTTCTTGCGCGGCCGGTGGTCGGGGTCGATGCCGCCATCGAGCTTCGTCTCGTTGTCGACGTCGCCCTCGAAGGTCGAATCCGCCTGCAGATCCGCGGGGTCGGCGCCGCTCATCCCCTTCGAGGTGCCGATCCCGGGATTGCCCTTGAGGTCGGCGTCCGTGGGCGTGTCGGTCTTCGGGTGCTTGGATGACATGCAGGCTCCTGTCGGATGCTGATGTCGGGCCAACGCGTCGGCGCGGGGCCGGTCTCCCGCGCGGCGTGCGGCGGTTCGCCTCCCGGTCCCTGCACGCCCTCAAGCGATCTCCGCCGCGGCGATCCGGCGGACGCCCGCCGCCTCCATCCGCGCCCAGGCCCGCGCGAGCGACCCGTCCACGTCGATCCCGCGCACCGCGTCCGCCACCACGAGGACGTCGAACCCCGCGTCGCGCGCGTCGAGCGCGCTCCAGGCGACGCAGAAATCGGTGGCGAGGCCGCACACGGCGACGCGGGTGATGCCGCGCTCCCGGAGCGCCCCGGCGAGGCCGGTGCGCGTGGCCCGGTCGGCTTCCAGGAAGGCCGAGTAGCTGTCGACCCGCGGATCCAGCCCCTTGCGCACCACCAGGCTCGCCCGGTCGGTGGCGAGGTCCGGCGCGAAGGCGGCCCCGCGACTGCCCTGGACGCAGTGGCGCGGCCACAGCACCTGCGGTCCGTAGGGCAGCGTCACGGTCTCGAACGGGGCCCGCCCCGGATGGGTCTCGGCGAAGGAGACGTGATCGGCCGGATGCCAGTCCTGCATCAGCACCACGTGCCGGAAGCGGTGCTGGAGCGCGTTGATCGGGCCGATCACCGCGTCGCCCCCCGGGACGGGGAGCGCCCCGCCCGGCAGGAAGTCGACCTGCACGTCGACGACGAGGAGCAGGTCGGCGTTGCCGGGCGTCACGGCCGCTCCCTACGGCAGCATCACGATCGAGCCGGTGGTCTCCCGGCCCGCGAGGTCGCGGTGGACCTGCTGCGCCTCGGCCAGCGGGTAGGTGGCGTTGACGGCGATCTTCACCGCGCCGTCGCGGACCACCTTGAACAGGCGGGCGGCCGCCTCCTCCAGGGTGGCGCGGTTCGACGAGAAGGTCGCGAGCGTCGGGCGCGTCACGTAGAGCGAGCCGCGCGGGGCCAGCAGGCCGAGGTCGAGCCCGGTGATCGCCCCGGAGGCCGAGCCGAAGCTCGCCAGCAGGCCGAGCGGCGCGAGGCTGTCCAGGGAGCCCATCAGGGTCGCCTGCCCGACGCCGTCGTAGACCACCGGCACGCCCTTGCCGCCGGTGATCTCGCGCACGCGCTTGGCCACGTCCTCCTCGCGGTAGAGGATGACGTGGTCGCAGCCGTTCTGCTTGGCGAGCTCCGCCTTCTCGGGGCTGCCGGCGGTGCCGATCACGGTGGCGCCGAGGTGCTTGGCCCACTGGCACGCGATCAGGCCGACGCCGCCGGCGGCGGCCTGCCACAGGATCGTGTCGCCGGGCTTCACCGCGTAGGTCCGGTGCAGCAGGTACTCGACGGTCAGGCCCTTGAGCATCATGGCGGCGGCGGTCTTCTCGTCGACCCCGTCGGGGATCGGCACGGCCGCCGAGGCCGGGATCACCGGCTCCTCGGCGTAGCAGCCGTCTGCCACTGAGCCGTAGGCGACCCGGTCGCCGGCCTTGAACTGGGTCACGCCCTCGCCCACCGCCGTGACGGTGCCGGCGCCCTCCTTGCCGGGGGTGTAGGGCATGTGCGGGGACTTGTAGGCGCCGGTGCGGAAGTAGATGTCGATGAAGTTGACGCCGATGGCGGCCTGCCTGACCCGGATCTGCCCGGGGCCCGGCTCGGCCAGGGGCACGTCCTCGAAGCGCATCACCTCGGGACCGCCGTACTCGTAGACCCGGATCGCCTTCGGCATCGTTGGACTCCCGCTCGCCGCCCCGTCCGGGGCGTTGCAGCCCGAGATAACGGACCGCCCGCCGGAGGCAATTCGTTTTTGGCCTCTCGCGCCCCGGTTGTAACCCGCCCGGCCGCGGCCCCGTTCTGGATCCGCCGGACCCGGACGCCTATCTAGGCCCTGCCATTCCCTGAGCCGAGGTCCGACATCCATGTCCGGCACCACCCGCACGAGCGCCGACCTCGATCCGCGCCGCCGCCGCCTCCTCTACCGCGCCTGGCACCGGGGCATCCGCGAGATGGACCTGATCATGGGCCGCTTCGCCGATGCCGAGATCGGCGACCTCTCGGAAGCGGAGCTCGACCAGTTCGAGGCGCTGATCGAGGTGCCGGACCGCGACCTGTTCAAGTGGCTGACCGGCGAGGTCGAGACGCCCACGAACTACGACACGTCGGTCTGGCGGCGGGTGCGGGCGTTCCACCGGCACGACGCGCCGATCCACTCCTGAGAGCGACCGGTCGAGAGAGCCCGCGATGGACGAACCGAAGCCCAACTACGATCACCCGGCCCGGTCGATCGCCACCGAGCTGGTGGTGCGCATCATGCTGGAGATGATGGAGCGCTCCGATCCGGCGCTCCGCGCCGAGATCCTGCGGCAGGCGACGGCGCGCGCCGCCGCGATGACCGAGCACATGCCCAACGCGGACTTCTTCCGCGGCCGGGTCGAGGCGGCGCTGGCGGAGATCGTCGGGCCGGACGCCTGAGGGGCGTAAGCCGCGGGCTTCCGTCTCATCCGATCGGAGTTCTCGGCCGATGCGGCCCGCTCCGTCATCACGAGCGCAGCGACGTGACCCATGGCAGCGCGACGTCCGAAGGTGTGGCGGCGCTGGATTGCTTCGCTGCGCTCGCAAAGACGATGGGGCTGTCTCTTCTCCCCTGGGAGAGGCGATCCGCAAGGTGCTCTGGGCCGGGCCATGCGTGTCCCCGAAGCGCGGCCGAACAGCCGTTCCATGCCGCGGCAGAACCGCCATATAGGATGCGTTCAGCCGTAACCGCGGGGACGCTTTATCGCGGCGGCCCGATCGGCTAACGCCACCCGACCTCCTCCCCTGACGCGCCCGGCGGGATTTCCCGCGAAAGACCCGATGGCCAAGCCTCAGCCGAAGCCCCCCGCCGCCAAGCCGCAGGTCGCGCGCTTCGCGCTGCCGAAATCCTCCGCGCTCGCCCGGGCGATCGACGCCCTCAAGCGCGGCGACAGCCCGGTCCTGGCGAACGCCCCGGAGGGCTTCGACGCGCTGGCGCTCGCCGACCTCGCCCGCGCCCTGGCGCCCACCGTCGACGCGCCGGCGGTGCTGGTCCACGTGGCGCGCGATTCCGGGCGCTCGGCGGCCTTCCAGGCGGCCCTCGGCTTCGTCGCGCCCGAGATGGACGTGATGAGCCTGCCGGCCTGGGACTGCCAGCCCTACGACCGGGTCTCGCCGACGACGGCGGTCGCCGCCGCCCGGATGACGGCGCTCGCCCGCCTCGCCCGCACCCGCTCGGCCGAGGACCGCCCGCGCATCCTCTGCACCACGGTCAACGCCCTGGTGCAGCGGGTCCCGCCCCGCGCCCACATCGCCAAGGAGGCGTTCTCGGCGGCGATCGGCAACGTCGTGTCGATGGACGACGTGGTGGCCTGGGTCGAGGCCAACGGCTTCCTGCGCACCGGGACGGTGCGCGACACCGGCGAGTACGCGGTTCGCGGCGGCATCCTCGACCTGTCGCCCCCCGGCCTGCCGGCCCCGATCCGCCTCGACTTCTTCGGCGACACGCTGGAATCGATCCGCGCCTTCGACCCGGAGACGCAGCGCACCACCGGGCAGCTCCGCTCGCTCGACCTGATGCCGATGAGCGAGGTCCAGCTCACCACGGAGACCATCCGCCGCTTCCGCCAGAACTACATCCAGAGCTTCGGGGCGGCGACCCGGGACGACCGGCTCTACGAGACGGTGAGCGAGGGGCGGCGCTACGCCGGCCTCGAGCACTGGATGCCGCTGTTCTACGACCACCTCGACACGCTGTTCGACTATCTCGGCGGCGTGCCGCTGGTCTTCGACCCGCAGGTGGAGGACGCTGCCGCCGAGCGGATCGCGCTCGTCCAGGACTATTACCAGGCCCGCGAGGGCGCGATGAAGACGCCGCAGCCCGGCGTCGCCCCCTACAAGCCCCTGCCGCCCCGCGCCCTCTACCTGACGCCGAACGAGCTGAAGGAGCGGATCGGCACCGCCACCGTGGCGCGGCTGACCCCGTTCGCGCAGCCCGAATCGTCCGAGCGCGCGGTGATCGATTGCGGCGCCAAGGCCGGACGGAGCTTCGCCCCCGAGCGGGCCGACGAGAATGCCAGCGTGTTCGACGCCGCGGTGGCGCATATCCGCGATCTCCAGGGATCCGGTCATCACGTGATCCTGGGAGCCTGGTCCGACGGGTCGCGCGACCGGCTCTGCGGTGTGCTCACCGACCACGGCCTGAGGAAGCCCGTGGCGATCACCCGGCTCACCGACGTCTACGCGCTCAAGCGCGGCACCGACGCGGCCGTGGCCGTCTGGGGCCTGGAGGCGGGCTTCACCGCGGGCGAACTCGCCGTCGTCTCCGAGGGCGATATCCTGGGCGACAGGCTGGTCCGCCAGAAGCGCAAGGCCAAGCGGCCCCAGGACGTGATCCTGGAGGTGCAGGCGCTCCAGCCCGGCGACCTCGTAGTCCACGCCGACCACGGCATCGGCCGGTTCGTCGGCCTCAAGACGATCCACGCCGCCGGCGCCCCGCACGATTGCCTGGAACTGCAATACACCGGCGGCCTGCTGCTCCTGCCGGTGGAGAATATCGAGCTCCTGACCCGCTACGGCTCGGAGGATTCCGAGGTCGCCCTCGACCGGCTCGGCGGCGGCGCGTGGCAGGCCCGCAAGGCCAAGATGAAGCGCCGCATCCTCGAGATGGCGGGCGAGCTGATCAAGGTCGCGGCCCAGCGCTTCGTCCGGAAGGCCCCGTCCCTGCAGGCGCCCGAGGGGCTCTACGGCGAGTTCGCCGCCCGCTTCCCGTTCGAGGAGACCGAGGATCAGGCCAACGCCATCGACGCGGTGCTGGACGACCTCAATGCCGGGCGTCCGATGGACCGGCTGGTCTGCGGCGATGTCGGCTTCGGCAAGACCGAGGTGGCGCTCCGCGCCGCCTTCGCGGCGGCGATCTCCGGCAAGCAGGTGGCGGTGATCGTCCCGACCACGCTGCTGGCCCGCCAGCACTACCGGACCTTCGCCGAGCGCTTCAAAGGGCTGCCGGTCCAGGTGGCGCAGCTCTCCCGCTTCGTCTCGGCGGGGGAGATGAAGCAGACCCGCGCCGGGCTCATCGCCGGCACGGTCGACATCGTGGTCGGCACCCACGCCCTCTTGGCGAAGAACATCGCCTTCAAGGATCTCGGCCTGATCATCGTGGACGAGGAGCAGCATTTCGGCGTCGCCCACAAGGAGCGGCTGAAGGCGCTCCAGGCGGACGTCCACGTGCTGACGCTCTCGGCGACGCCGATCCCGCGCACGCTCCAGCTCGCCATGACGGGGGTTCGCGAGCTCTCGATCATCGCCACCCCGCCGGTCGACCGGCTGGTGGTGCGCACCTTCGTGACGCCGTTCGACCCGCTGACCATCCGCGAGGCCCTGCTGCGCGAGCGCTACCGCGGCGGCCAGTCCTTCTACGTCGTGCCGCGGATCGAGGATCTGGCCGAGGTCAAGAAATTCCTCGACGCCGAGATGCCCGAGATCAAGGTCGCGGTCGCCCACGGCCAGATGGCGGCCGGCCAGCTCGAGGACGTGATGACGGCCTTCTACGAGGGCAAGTTCGACGTCCTGCTCTCGACCACGATCGTGGAATCCGGCCTCGACATCCCCACCGCCAACACGCTGATCGTCCACCGGGCCGACATGTTCGGCCTCGCGCAGCTCTACCAGCTGCGCGGCCGGGTCGGGCGCTCGAAGGCGCGCGCCTACGCGCTGTTCACGACCCCGGCGAACCGCCAGCTCACCGCCCAGGCCGAGCAGCGCCTCAAGGTGCTCCAGAGCCTCGACACGCTGGGCGCGGGCTTCCAGCTCGCCTCCCACGACCTCGACATCCGCGGCGCCGGCAACCTGCTCGGCGACGCGCAGTCGGGCCACATCAAGGAGGTCGGCTACGAGCTCTACCAGCAGATGCTGGAGGACGCGGTCACCGCGCTCAAGGCCGGCATCGATGACGTGCCCGAGGAGGCGTGGTCGCCGACCATCGCGCTCGGCGCGCCGGTCACGATCCCGGAGGATTACGTCGAGGATCTGGGCGTCCGGCTGGCGCTCTACCGGCGGCTCGCCACCATCCAGGACGATGCCGAGATGGAGGGCTTCGGCGCCGAGCTGATCGACCGGTTCGGGCCGCTGCCGCCGGAGGTGGAGCAGCTCCTCAAGATCGGCACGATCAAGATCCTGTGCCTCAAGGCGAACGTCGAGAAGGTCGAGGCCGGGCCGAAGGGTGTGGTGGTCCACTTCCGCGACAAGTCCTACGCCAACCCGCAGGGTCTCGTGGCCTTCGTCGCCGAGCAGGCCTCGTTCGCGAAGGTGCGGCCCGACATGAGCGTGGTGTTCGTGCGCGAGCTGACCACGGTCCCGGCGCGGCTCAAGACCGCCACCGAGGTGCTGCGCAGTCTCGTGAAGATCGCCGAGCGGGGGAAGAAGGCGGCGTGAGGGGCGGGGGCGTCGCGCCCCGGCGAGACCCCTCATCCTGCGGGGCGGCTTGAGGAGACGCGTGGATGGCAGACCCGGCGCCGATCACCGGCGCGCCCGAGCCGGTGAAGGCCGCGCCGGGCGCCTTCCTCACGCCCCTGTTCACCGACCGGCGCGTCGCCGCGGTGCTGGGGCTCGGCTTCGCGCAGGGTATCCCGTTCCTGCTCGTCTACGCGACGCAGTCGGCGTGGCTCGTCCAGGCGAAGGTGCCGCTCGCCACGATCGGGCTGATGAGCGAGCTCACCATCGCCTACAAGCTCAAGTTCCTCTGGGCCCCCTTCCTCGACCGCCACGACGCGCCGCTCATCGGCCGCTGGCTCGGGCGGCGCCGCGGCTGGATCGTCGCCACGCAGATCCTCGTCGCCCTGGCGCTGGCGGGCGTCGCCTTCGGCGACCCGGCCCACTGGCTCGCCTGGACGGTGGCGTTCTCCCTGGCGCTCGGCGTCGCGGGCGCCACCCAGGACGTGGTGATCGACGGCTGGCGCATCACCGCCGCGCCCCCCGAGCAGCAGGCGCTGATGTCGTCCTGGGCCGAGATCGGCTTCCGGATCGGCAACCTCGCGGCCGGCGCCGGCGCGCTCTACCTGTCCGACGCGTATGGCTGGCGCGTGGCCTACCTGTGCATGGCCGCGCTCATGGCGCCCGGCACGGTCGCGGCCCTGCTGGCGCCCGAACCCCCCGTCCCCGAGACCCCCGCCACCGGCGGCTTCGTCGAGACCGTCTGGGCGCCGATCCGCGATCTCCTCGCCCGGCTCGGGCCGCTCGCCCTGCCGGTGCTGGCGCTGGTCGCGGGCTTCCGGATGCCCGGCTACGTCTCGAATGCCATGGCGATCCCGCTGTTCAAGACGCTCGGCTACACCAACACCGACATCGCGACGGTGACGAAGTTGTTCGGCTTCTGGATCGCGCTCGGGGGCACCTTCCTGGCGAGCGCCATCATCCCGCGGATCGGCATGATGGCGAGCCTGCTCATCGGCACCGTGACGGCCTCGGCCTCCCACCTCGCGCTGGCCTACCTCGCCTGGCACGGCGGCCACGGCGGCGCGGCGTTCTGGACCTTCGCGCTGACCGTCGGGATCGACGGCTTCGCCTACGCCTTCGCGTCGATCGTGCTGATCACCTACATGTCGCGGCTCTCGGCCACCGCGCACGCGGCGAGCCAGTACGCCCTGCTGACCTCGCTCTGCGCCCTGCCCGGCAGCCTGCTCGCGGGGTTCTCGGGCTTCGTGATCGAGTGGACCGGGTTCGCGTGGTTCTTCGTCGGCACGTCCCTCATCGGCGTGCCGGTGGCCCTGCTCTGCCTGCTGGTCGCGCGCCGGCACGGGCCGATGGAGCCGGCGGCCGACGCGGCCGGGGACGCGCCGAATCGGGCCACCTGAGGCTGTGTCCCAACACGGGAACGCCGGCGGAAACTGTCTCTTTAGCGGGGATTAACCACAGCACGGCTTAATGGGGTGGACGGTTGATGTCCTCCCCAGACGGGTGACCCGGGCCACGTGCGCGAGAACGGCTCTCGCGGGCGAACGGCGGCGGCTGCCCAGGGGAAGCGCGTACGCGAGTTCCCGAATGGCCCAGGCTGCGTTGTCCCTCGCCGCGTTCCAGACCGCGTATCCGAGCGCGGAATCCCGGCGACCGGCGCCCCCGCGCCCCAGCTACGTCGAGACCGCCTACGACCCGGTCGTCCGCACCCGGGCGCCCTACCCGAGCGCCATGCGGCGCGCCCGTCGCCGCGCCCGGCTGACGACGCTCATCGCTCTCACCGGCGTGAGCCTCGCCGGCTGGGCCGTGTTCAGCCACCCGCAGGGGCCGGCCCGCCCCGAGGCGGAGTCCGTCGCGGCGGCCGGGCCGGCCGCCGTCCCGGTCCCGCAGGCCGCGGCGGCGCCGCGGCCGAGCCTCGCCTGGATGCTCGACCGGAGCCCGGCGCTGGGCGCCGGCACCGCCACGGCCTTCGGGGGCGAAACCCCGCCGGTCGCCGGCTTCCAGGTCGCCGCCGCCCCGTCCCCGGCGGTCCGGGAGATCGCCCGGCAGGTCGCGCAGGCGGAGCGGGCGCGGGCCGCCCAGGTCCGGATGGCCCAGGTCAAAGCTGCGGAGAAAGTCGCCGAGAGAGTCGCGGACAGGGCCGGCGAGAGGACCGGCGAGACGGGGACGGGGGCGCCGGTCCGGATGGCCGCGGCCGAGCCCACGCCCGCCGCCCTCGCACCCGCCCCCGTTCCCGCCCTCGTGCCGCTGCCGGTGGCCCGCCCGCCCGAGCTGCGGCGCGCACCGGCGCCGCCCGCGCGGGTGGCGAGCCGCGCCCTGCCCCGGACCCGCGACGTGTTCCGCGCCGCGATGGCCGAGGAGCCGTCCTTCTTCGAGAAGCTGTTCGGCGTCGGCGCCGCGGCGCCGTCTCAGGACAACCGCCAGGACAGCCGCCAGGACAGCCGCCAGGACAGCCGCCAGGAGCCCCGTCAGGCACTGGCCTATGCCAGTCCGGACGCCCTGCCGCAGGAGGCGCCGCGCACCCGGATCAGCCCGGAGCCCGATTCGGTGGCCGGAACGGCCGTCTACGACATCACCGCCCGCACGGTGACGCTGCCCTCCGGCGAGGTGCTGGAGGCCCATTCCGGCCTCGGCGAGCACATGGACAACCCGCGCTACGTCCACCTGCGCATGCGCGGCTCGACCCCGCCCGGCACCTACACGCTGACCGAGCGCGAGCGCCTGTTCCACGGGGTCCGGGCGATCCGGCTCAACCCGGTGGGCGGCAGCGCCGCGATCCACGGCCGCGACGGCCTGCTGGCCCACACCTACATGCTGCGGCAGCCCGGCGCCTCGAACGGCTGCGTCTCGTTCCGCGACTACAACCGCTTCCTGCAGGCCTTCCTGCGGGGCGAGGTCCGGCGCCTCGTGGTGGTGGCCGGCAGCGGCGACGGCGGCGGCATCCTCAACCGGATCGGCCTCGCCGGGCGCCGGGGCGGCCGGGGCTGAGGCTCCGCGGGCCCTGCGGCGCGCCGGGCCGGAAGCCCGAGCGTCACGAAAGTCCGAGATCACTTCCGCGCGGCGCGGCTTTACGCGCCCGCCCAAGCTGCCTTAACGGGGCTCAGACGCCAGCCCTGACAAGAGGCACCCGATGAAACTGCCCCGCCGCTTCTTCCAGCCCCTCGCCACCGGCGCGCCGGCCCCGTTCCGCGAACTGCCGGTGCGGCTGGAGCGGATGATCCACTTCGTGCCGCCCCACAACGACAAGGTCCGGGCCCGTGTGCCGGAGCTCGCCGGGACCGTCGACGTGGTGCTGGGCAACCTCGAGGACGCGGTCCCGGCCGACCAGAAGGAGGCGGCCCGCAAGGGCTTCGTCGCCATGGCCCAGGCCACCGATTTCGCCGCCACCGGCACCGGCCTCTGGACCCGGATCAACGCCCTCAACTCGCCCTGGATCTTGGACGACCTGTTCACGATCGTGGCCGAGGTCGGCGACAAGCTCGACGTCGTGATGGTGCCCAAGGTCGAGGGACCGTGGGACATCCACTACATCGACCAGCTGCTCGCCCAGCTCGAGGCGCGCCACGGGGTGACGAAGCCGATCCTGGTCCACGCGATCCTGGAGACCGCCGAGGGCGTCGCCAACGTCGACGCGATCGCGTCGGCCTCGCCGCGGATGCACGGCATGAGCCTCGGGCCGGCGGACCTCGCGGCGTCGCGCGGCATGAAGACCACCCGGGTCGGTGGCGGCCACCCGGATTACCGGGTGCTCAGCGATCCCTCCGGCGATGCCCCCCGCGCCACCGCCCAGCAGGATCTCTGGCACTACACCATCGCCAGGATGGTGGACGCCTGCATGGCCAACGGCATCAAGGCCTTCTACGGCCCGTTCGGCGACTTCTCCGACGGCGATGCCTGCGAGGCGCAGTTCCGCAACGCCTTCCTGATGGGCTGCGCCGGCGCCTGGACGCTGCACCCGAGCCAGGTGGCGATCGCCAAGCGGGTCTTCGCGCCGGACCCGGCCGAGGTCGCCTTCGCGGCGCGGATCGTCGAGGCCATGCCGGACGGCACCGGCGCCGTGATGCTCGACGGCAAGATGCAGGACGACGCCACCTGGAAGCAGGCCAAGGTCATCGTGGACCTGGCGAAGCTCGTGGCCGCCAAGGACCCGGATCTGGCGGCGGTCTACAAGCTGGGGTGAGGGTTACCGAGCCCGCGATACGCCTTTCCCGTGCGGACTACTCGATTGGCGCATCGTGTGCGGCACAGCAGCGGCAGGATGAAGCGCGGGTCCCCTCTCCCGTGCGGGAGAGGGACAGGGTGAGGGATCAAGTCTGTCCGAAGAAGGCGTGTGCCTACACGCGCGTCGACGGCGTGCCCTATCCTGGACTTTCTCGACCCTCACCCCAACCCTCTCCCGCACGGGAGAGGGGGCGCGTCGCGCTTTGCCGCCAGCGTCGACGTCCGATCCGAGAGGTTCGTCGAGACAGGCCCACGCAAGCGGAACGGCCAAATCATTCGCTGAATGAGCGGCCGAACTGCCGGAGCCGGGCGGTGAATAAGTCAATCCCGCAGGCCCGCAACCTGCGCCGCACTCAAACCTCGGCCGAAGCCAAGCTCTGGCGCGTCCTGCGAAACCGCGCCCTGAACGGCTGGAAGTTTCGCCGACAGCACCCGATCGACCGATTCATCATCGACTTCGCCTGCATCGAGGCCGGACTCATCGTCGAGGTGGACGGGGCGACGCATTCGACGGACGCCGAGATCGCTCGGGATGCCGCGCGGACCGAAATCCTTGAGTCGCTCGGCTTCGCCCTCCTCCGCATCCCGAATGCGGACATCCACAAACATCTTGAAGGCGTGCGCGAGACCATCCTGGCGGCTCTTGAACGCCGCGAGACCGTGTGATCACCCGCCGAACCGCGCCCGGTACTCCTGCGGCGTCGCCGCGACGTGCCGCAGGAAGCTGCGCCGCATCGTCTCCTCGGAGCCGAAGCCGCAGGTCCGGGCGACGCGCTTGACCGGTTGCGCCGTCTCGGCCAGCGCGCGCCGCGCCGCCTCCACCCGTAGGCGCTCCACGGCCCTGGCCGGGGTCAGACCGGTCGCCGCGTGATAGTGCCGGCTCAGGCTGCGCGCGCTCATCCCGGCCGCTGCGGCGAGCGCCGGCAGCGACAGGTCGCCCGCCAGGTTTTCGGCGACGTAGGCGTGGAGCCGCCCGAACCGCTCCTCGCCCGCCTGCAGCGCCAGCGCCGCGCTGAACTGCGCCTGCCCGCCGGGGCGCTTGAGGAACATCACGAGGTGGCGCGCCACCGTCAGCGCGGTCGCGCGGCCGAGATCCTCCTCGACCAGCGCCAGGGCCAGGTCGATCCCCGCCGTCACCCCCGCCGAGGACCAGACCGGGCCGTCGCGCACGAAGATCGGGTCGGGCTCGATCCGGGCGCGCCGGTAGCGGGCGGCGAGCGCCCCGCAATGCTTCCAGTGGGTCACGGCCCGCCGCCCGTCGAGGAGCCCCGCCGCCCCGAGCAGGAACGCGCCGGTGCAGACCGACGCGACCCGGCGGGCCCGGCCCGCCCGGGCCCGCACCCAGGCCACCAGAGCGGCGTCGTCGCAGGCCGCGACGACGCCGGGGCCGCCCGCGATCACCAGCGTGTCCACCGGCGCGTCGGGATCCGGCAATGGGTCGGCGACCAGCCGCAGGCCCGCCGAGGCGGTGAGCCCCGGGTCGCCGGCCGCGATCACCCGCGGCGCGTAGGGCATCCCGGCGCCGCCGTGCTCGTTGGCGGTGGCGAAGACCTGGAGCGGCCCGGCCACGTCGAGGAGCTGCACCGACGGGAAGGCCAGCACCTCGACCGGGCGCGGCGGATCTGGCGAGAAACGAGGGCTCTTTGGCATTTCGGCCAGATCCTGACGCGCTAGGATCACCCTGTCCACCACGGAGACCCGGCATGATCCCGCCCGACACCCACCTGCAGATCGGCTCGCTCCTGTTCGAGGGGCTGGACCAGATCGACCTCACCGGCCCGTTCGAGGTCCTGTCCCGGGTGCCCAACAGCACCTACCGGGTCTACGCGCCGGGCCCGGAGCCCGTCCGCGACGTCCGCGGCCTCCGGATGCTGCCGGATGCCACGCTCGCGGAAGCCCCGCGGCTCGACGTGCTGCACGTCCCGGGCGGCACCGGCCAGGAGGCCCTGATGCGGGACCCGGCCGTGCTCGGCTGGATCCGCGACCAGGCGGCCGGGGCCGGCCACGTCCTCTCGGTCTGCACCGGCGCCCTGATCCTCGGCGCGGCCGGCCTGCTGGTCGGGCGGCGGGCCACGACCTACTGGAACGCCGTGCACCTGCTGCCGTTCTTCGGCGCCGAGCCGGTGGACGCGCGCGTGGTGATCGACCGCGACGCGGACGGGCGCACCTGGGTGTTCGCGGCCGGCGTCACCGCGGGCATCGACGGGGCGCTGCAGCTCGCCGCCGCGCTGCGCGGCGAGGAGGCCGCCCGGACCATCCAGCTCGGCATCCAGTACGCCCCCGAGCCCCCTTTCGACAGCGGCACGCCCCACACGGCCTCCCCGGACACCGTGGCGCGGGTGCGGGCGGCGGCGGCCGACATCACGGCCCGGCGCGAGGCCACGGCCCGGGCGATCGCGACCGAGCTCGGCATCCGGATCCCGTAGGGGACCTCCGATGGACCTGACCCGCGTTCGCGCCTTCGCGGCCGTCCTGGCGGCGAAGGACCGGGACGCCATGCTGGCGCAGATGGCCGAGGGGGCGTGCTCGACACCCCGCTCGCCGCCGAGCCCGTGCGCGAGACGGCGGCGATCCGGCCGGTGGTCGACGCCTTCGAGAGCCGCGCGATCTTGGAAGGCCCCGTGCACGCCGCCGCCTTCTTCGGCGCGGCGGCCGGCCCGCAGCGGCTCGACGGGATGGATGAGCGGTGCCTCGACGCGGCCGGGCGCATCGCCGAGATGACCGTCCCGTGGCGGCCGCTGCCGGAGGCGATCGCCGTCCGGGACCGCTTGGCCCGCGCCGCGGAAACGCCGACTTCCGCGGCGACCGGGTGACACGATCCGTCATCGGACCTATCTGTCCGATCTGGACGGGTTGAACCATGTCGGACGTAACACTGAGAACCGCGAAATTCGCGATCGGCGCCGTGGTGCGCCACCGGATCTACCCGTTCCGGGGCGTCGTGTTCGACGTCGACCCGGTGTTCGACAACACCGAGGAATGGTGGCTGTCGATCCCCGAGGAGGTCCGGCCGCGCAAGGACCAGCCGTTCTACCACCTGCTCGCCGAGAACGCCGAGACCGAGTACGTGGCCTACGTGTCGGAACAGAACCTCCTGCCCGACACGTCGGGCGAGGCCCTGCGCCACGCCGGCATCGCCGAGATGTTCGAGCGCGACGCCGCCGGCGCGTACCGGATGCGCGACCGCGCCACGAACTGAGGCGCCCGGTCCGTGAAGGTCCTGGCAAGCGGCGGGCGCTCGTCTGCCGCGACGGCCCGTGCCGTCGGACGAGCCCGCCTGATAGTCGCCAAACCGCGCTTCGCCGCCGCGTTCCTGCGCGCTGGCCTGCTCGCTGGCCTGCTCACGGGCACGGCGCGCGCCAACGACAGCGCGGCCGAACTCGATGCCGGCGGCCTCGTCCTGCGGCGCGAGCCCGGGATCGCGCTGGTGAGCGAGGACCTGTCGATCGCCCGCGACCGGATCGACGTGTCCTACCTGTTCCGCAATCAGGTTCAGGAGGCGCGCACGGTCCGGATCGCCTTCCCGCTGCCGCCGATCGACGGGCGGGAACTCAGCTTCTCGGCCCTGGCGCTGCCCCGGCCCGACAGCCCGAACTTCGTCGGCTTCACCGTCACGGTGGACGGCAAGCCCCTCGAGCCCGAGCTGGAGGAGCGCGCCTTCGTGGGCGAGCGCGAGGTGACGGACCTGCTGCGCCGTCACGGCCTGCCGCTGAACCCGCTGCGCTTCGAGGCGATCAGCGCGGCGGCCAAGCGGATCGGCGCGCCCGAATGGGCCGCGCTGGTCAAGGCCGGGCTCTTCCCCGACGTCCCCGACACGCCGGACCGGATGACCGAGGGGCTGTGGCGCGGCGAGGCCAAGTTCCACTGGCTCCAGACCTTCCCGCCCGGGCAGGAGGTCCGCATCGCGCACAGCTACGCGCCGGTGACCGGTTTCCACCTGCTCGACCCGAAGGCGGCATCCCGGGCGGCCTACCGGGCGACCTACTGCCTGGACGAGGCGGGGCTCGCGGCGATCCGGCGCCTGCACGCGAAGGCGCCGGATCCCGGCGGCACCCTGCGGGCGACCGTGGTGCCCTACATCGTCACCACGGCGCGCAACTGGGCCGCGCCGATCGGGCGCTTCACCCTGACGGTCGACAAGGGCAGCCCGGAGGCGGTCGTCAGCTTCTGCCGCACGGACATCCGGAAGACCGGGCCGACCACGTTCCGCTGGGAGGCCCGGGACTACGTGCCCGACCAGGACCTGCGCGTGCTGATCGTCCAGCCGGCTTCGGCGACCCCGGGGACGCGTTAGGTCCCGTCGCCGGGCGGCTCGAACGCGAAGGGCCGGACCTCGCGGCCCGGCCCCCGGTACGGACCCGCCGCGCGGCGGGTCGATGGCGCTTACTTGGCGGCCGGGGCCGGCGCCGGAGCCGCGCCGGCGGCCGGGGCGGCGCCCTGCTGCTGCTCGAGCTTCTTGCGCATATCCTCGGAGCGCTTCTCCAGCTCCGCCTGGAGCTTCTTCTGCTGTTCCTCGAGGACCTTCGGGTCGATGGCCGGGCCGTCGAAGGCCTTGCCGAAGCCGGCCAGCGGCACCGCGAAGGTGACCTCGCGCTGGGTCTGGTTCTGAACCGAGACGTTCAGGGTCGTGCCCTTCTTCATCGCGGCGATCACGCCGGCATCGACACCGCCGGCCTCGGCGAAGCAGCCGTTCGGGAAGCAGACCGCGAAGCGGCCGGCGGTCGCCGCCTGGCCGTCGACGCTGAAGCGGATGCCCGGCTGCAGCAGCAGGCCGAGCGGCAGCAGGTAGCGCACCACGCGCACCTCCTGCTTCTGGGCGGCGTTCTTCATCTCGTAGACCGCCACGGCCAGCACCGGCTGGCCCTGGTCGGACACGAAGTCGCGGGTCGTGTAGCAGATGTCGGTGCCCGAACCCTGGTCCTTGCCGCAGACCTTGGTCCAGTCGGCCTGGCTCGGCTCGGACTTCACCGCGACGATCTGCGGGCCCGTCTGGGCGGCCGGGGTGTTGGCCGCGGGGGTGCCCGGGGCGGTCGGCGCCGGGGCGGCCGGCGCGGGCGCGGCGGGCTTCTTCGGCTGCGCCAGGGCCGGCGCGGCCGCGAGACCGAGGCCCGCGAGGCCGAGGAGGGCGGCGCGGGCGAGCGTCGCGGTGCGGGTGAAGGACATCGGCTCTGACCCCTTGGAAGAGACGTGGTGTGGCTGGCAGGATGCGGAGCCGGCCTGGCGGCAGGTCCGCCGGAGCGTCCGGCTGCCCGCCGCGTTGGCGCGCCGCCCGGAACTCCGGATGAATCGGTCCGGCCATCGGGCGGGACGGGCGCCGTCTGCGCGCATCCCTCTCCCCGGCGACCGGGCGGCCTGCCTTTCCCCTCGAATGAGGCGAAGGCATGACACCGCGGCCGGGGAAGCTGTCGGAACCGTCCCGACCGCGCCCGGCCCCCGATAGGCTCCCATCCGCCCGGCCGCAAGCGCGACGTTGCGCGGCCGCGAGGCACGAGCGCGTGATCGGGCCGCGCCGCCGGACGCCGCCGAAGGCCTTCCGGACGCCCTCCGGCAGCGATCGGCGGCGTCCAGCGGCGCGGCCGCTCTTAGCGGTCGGTTAACCCTGTCGGGCCGAGATGATAGGCGTTCTGCAGGATCGGCGGGGGCGGCGGGTTTGAGCGCGTTGGCGGTGGCGGAGTGGGCGGAAGACGCCGCACCGGACGCGTCCGCGCGATCCGAGGACGGGCCCGACGGCCTGTCCGGAGTCCTGTCCGGACGCCTGTCCGACGGTCTCGCGACCCGCCTGTTCGCCGCCGCCCTGGCGGGCCCGCAGCGCACCCTCCTGCGTGATTCGGGGGACCGGGTCGCGTGGTGCGGGCGCCCGTCCATCACCTGGACCTACGCGGCCGCCGCCGAGATCGTCGGTCGGCTCGCCCGCGGGATCGCCGCGTGGCGGCTCCCGGCCGGCAGCCGGATCGGGCTATGGTATTCGGGCGGTGCCGAATCGGCCCTCGCCCACCTCGCCGTCGAGGCGGCCGGCCACCTGCCCTGCGCGATGCCCGCCCTCTGGGACGAGGCGGAGCTCTCTGCCGGGATCGAGGCCGCGGGCCTCGTCGCTGTGCTGACGGAGGGCCGCCGCGGCGCGCGCCGGCCCGCCGAGGACCTCACCCGCGCGGCCATGCGCCATTTCGCCCTGCGCTACCTCGCGGCCTTCGGCCCGAGCGTGCCGGACGGCGTGATCAGCCTCGACGCGATGGCCCTGGAGCGGGGTGTGGTCGAGCCGGCGCCGGGCCGCGGCCTCGTCACCTTCGCGGGCGGCGATCCCGGCCGGCCGGTCTACCGCACCGCCGCGGCGCTGGCGGCGGCGGTCGCCGCCCATCTCGACGCGCTGCCCCTGACCGCGGACGAGCGGGTCCTGACGCTCCTGCCCGGCCACGACCTGCGCGGCCTCGTGACCGGCCTGGGCACCGCCCTGGCGGCCGGCGCCGGCCTGGAGACCGTTCTGCCCTTCGACGAGACCGGGTTCCGCGCCGCCCTGCTGCGGCCGGTTCCGACCCGGCTGGTGGTCCCGGCGCGGGTCGAATCGGCTCTCGCTGCCCTGCCGCTGCCCTGGACCGTCCGGGTCCTCGACGTGGTCCACCGCGCGCCCGCCCGGCTGACCCCGCGGGGCGCCGGGCCCGCGGGCCCGCAGCGCCTCGATTCGCTGGTCCTGGGTGAGGCGCTCGTACTGACCCGCCCCGGCCCGGACGACCTCGCCGCGACCCTGGCCGAGCCCGGGCAGGCCTTCCTACCCCGCGATCTCCTGGACCTCGCCGCCGGCGCCGACGGCGACCTCGCCTGCCGGGGGGCGGCCTGCGCCGCCTCCCCGCTCACCCGCGGCGTGATCCCGGCGACGGACCCCCTGGCGTGGCGAAGCACGGGCTTCCGCCCGCTCCGCGCGGACGGGGGCGCGAACGGGGCGGTCGCGGCGATCGCCGCCACCGTCGCGACCGTCCCCTCCGCCTGAACGGCGGACGATCGCCGGTTCATCCGGCACTCAGGCGGCGCGGATAATCTCGCATCTGCACACGAACCGACGGATCCGATCCGCCTCTTCGCGGGTTCTGCATCGGATTGTCGTGACGGCTATCTTTCCAAGCCGTCCGGGATGGAGTACCGCTCAAGCTTATGGGTGCGCTGCAACAAGTGCTCGTGGTCGACGACGGCGTCCGCGCCGTGGACCGGTCCCTCTCGGGCGAGCTGGCCAGCCTCGGATACGCGAGCGTGACCGCCTCGATGGAGGCGGCCGACGACGTCCTGACCGTGATCGCCCGTCCGGCGGCCGTGCTGCTCCAGGCGCCCACCCGCCGGAATCCCGCCTACGCCCGCCGCGCGGCCCGCCTCCGCGGCCAGCTGCGCGAGCGCGGCATCCCGGTGATCCTCATCGGTGATTCGGGCGAGGCCCGAGGCGGCGGCCCGGTCGATCTCGCGACCCGGCTCGGCGCCTACGTCGCCGCCCAGCCGGATCTCTGAGGCCCGCCCCGGCGCGCGCCGAGGTCGCGGCGTCCGGGCGCTCGCGCCGGGCCTGAGGCCGCCTCCGGGAAGCGCCGTCCGACCGCTCCCTGTCACTGCCGGTGCCGCACGAGGCGCGGGTCCCCTCTCCCGCGCGGGAAAGGGGGCGCCGCTGGCGCGAGACGATCGGGAACGGTCCTAGCGCGCCGCGCGCATCAGCTCCGGCGCGCCGATCCGGGGCAGCACGCCCTCCCGCATCACCAGGCGCCGCAGCGGTCCGAGCTGCGTCATCGCCAGCAGGCCGAGACCGCGCAGCGCGTCGACCGGCAGCAGGTCGGTGAGCAGGCTGCGGTTGAGGAGATCGACCGCGGCGGTGCGCGCGGCCGTGTCGACGCGGCGCGCCCGCGCGTAGCCGTCGAGCACGGCGCGGGAGCCGGGATCGCGGCGGTCGCGGACGGCGGCCAGCACCGCGTCGCGCAGGGTCGCGGCGTCGCGCAGGCCGAGATTGAGCCCCTGCGCGCCGATCGGCGGGAAGACGTGGGCCGCCTCCCCGATCAGCGCCAGCCGCGGGGCCACGGGGGTCGCCACCGCGAGGCCGCGCATCGGCACGAGGCCGCGGGGGCCGTCGACCCGCATGGCGCCGAGCATCGCCCGGGCCTGCCGCTCCACCGCCTGCCCCAGCGCCGCGTCGTCGAGGGCGGCGAGCCGCCGGGCCGCCCCCTCCCCGGTCACCCAGACGAGGCTGGACCGGTGGCCGCCGGGCAGCGGCACCAGGGTGAAGGGCCCCGACCGGGTGTGGAACTCGGTGGAGACGTCGCGGTGCGGGCGCGCGTGGGCCAGGATCGTGGTGATGGCGCTCTGCGGGTAGGTCCAGTCGCGCACGCGGACGCCGCTGGCGGCCCGCAGCGGCGAGCGGGCCCCGTCGGCCCCCACCACGAGCCGGGCCTCGACGGCACGCCCGTCCGCCAGCGCGACGCGGGCGGCCGCCTCGCCGGGCACGGCGCCGGCGGCGTCCGCCTCGACCAGGGTGAGGTTGTCCTGCGCCCGGGCGCGGGCGCGCAGGCTCTCGACCAAGCGGGCGCTCTCGACGTTCCACCCGAAGGCGTCGAGGCCGATCTCGGCGGCGCGGAACCGCGCCGGCGGCGGCCGGAACAGGCTGCCGGTGTCGTCGACGATCTGCAGCGTGCAGAGCGGGCTCGCGTGCGGCGCCACCGCCTCCCAGGCGCCGAGCGCGTCCAGGAAGCGCACCGACCCGTCGAGGAGCGCGACGGTCCGTCCGTCCGCCACCGGGGCGTGGCGCCCGACCAGCGCCGTGGGGATCCCTTCGCGGGCGACCGCCAGGGCGGCGGCGAGCCCCGCGGCCCCGGCCCCGACCACGGCGACCTCGAAGACGGTGTTTGTGTCCTCCGGCATGGTGTCCTGCACGATCGACGCGTCCCGCTCGGGACAGTGTGGCGTCGGGCTTCCCAAGGTTCCGGTTGATGCGCGGCCCCGTCCTCGCGAGCGGAGCGACCCGGGGCAGCGGGACGTCAGGAAGCCTGGTGCCACCCTGGGTCGCTTCGCTCCGCTCGCGATGACGGCGGTGTCGAAGTCATCAACCGGGGACGCTGTTCGCGAGCCCGGCACGTCTCGTATCTGCGCTTTTCAGCGGATCTGCCAAGACCGGCGACGCGGGGCCACGGCGCCGCAGTCCGTCAACCCAGGAACGCCGCAAGCTCCGAGACAACCGTGTCCGGCCGCTCCTCCTGGAGGGTGTGGCCGCAATCCAGCGCCCGGCCCGACACGTCGGTCGCCTTCTCGCGCCACGTCTCCAGCACGTCGTAGGTCCGGCCGACCACGCCCTTCGCGCCCCAGAGCGCCAGCAGCGGCGCGGTGATCCGGGCCTCGGCATCGGCCGCGTCGTGCTCCAGGTCGATCCCGGCGGCCGCCCGGTAATCCTCGCAGATCGCGTGGCGGCAGGCCGGGTCGGAATAGCAGCGCAGGTACTCGGCGAAGAGCTCCGGCGGGGTCGAGCCGGGGGTCTTCGACTGGCCCTCGACGTGGTGGCGCAGGAAGTATTCCGGATCGGCCCCGATCAGCGTCTCCGGGAGGGGATAGGGCTGGATGAAGAAGAACCACCAGAAATAGCGTGTGGCGAAATCCTTGTCGGTGCGCGCGTACATGGTCGCGGTCGGCGCGATGTCGAACACGGCGATCCGCTCCACGGCCTGCGCATGATCCAGGGCGAGGCGGTGGGCGACGCGCCCGCCCCGATCGTGGCCGACCACCGCGAACCTTTCGTGGCCGAGCGCCCGCATCACCGCCACCGCGTCGGCCGCCATGGCGCGCTTGGAATAGGCGACGTGGCGCTCGCCGCCCGGGGGCTTGGCCGAATCGCCGTAGCCGCGCAGATCCATCGCCACCACGGCGTGCCGCTCGGCGAGGCGCGGCGCGACGTGGAGCCACGTCGACAGGGTCTGCGGGTGGCCGTGCAGGAGCAGCACCGGCGGCCCGGACCCGGCCGAGCGGGCGTTGATCGTCACGCCGGGCGCGGTCTCGATCCGGTGCCGGTCGAAACCCGGCAGGAAGTCGCGGGCCATGGATTCGGTCTCCGGGGTCGGTCTCCATCCTGCCGCACTGGCGCGCCGGGATGCACCGGATGATAAGGCGCCTCCGGCACCATGTCCGCCGAACCGCCATGACAGATGCACGCGCGACTCAGGACCCGGCCTTGAAGGATTCCGACACGGCCGAGGCGCCGGCGGCGGAGGCCGCCCCCGCGCCTGCCGTCGCCCCGCCCCTGCGGCCGAGCATCCTCGACCCGCTCTTCGCGCCGGCCCGCGCCCTGCCGGGGATCGGGCCGAAGATGGCGCCGCTCATCGAGAAGCTGCTCGGCACCCCCGAGCGCGAGGCCCGGGTCGTGGACCTGCTGTTCCACCTGCCCCAGGGCGGCGTGGCGCGGAAGCTCATGGGCTCGATCAGCGAGGCCCCCACCGGCGAGCCGGTGACGATCGGCGTCACCGTGGTGGCGCACCGCCCGGCCCAGGCCGGGCCCGGCCGGCGCCCGCACCGGGTGCTGGTGGAGGATGCCTCCGGCGACATCTCCCTGGTCTTCTTCGGCATGCCCCGCGCCCGGGTGGAGAAGATGCTGCCGCTCGGGTCGCACCGCTACATCACCGGCCGGATCGACCTCTGGGACGGCACCCGCCAGATGATCCACCCGTCGCGGATCGTGGACGAGGCGGGCCTCGCGGAACTCCCCGCCGTCGAGCCGGTCTACGGCGCCACCGAGGGGCTGACCTCCCGGGCGATCAACAAGCTCGCGGTCGCGGCCCTCGACCGGCTGCCGGTCCTGCCGGAATGGCAGGACCCGGCCTGGCTGGAGCGGAACCGCCTGCCCGCCTTCGCGGACGCGCTCCGCCTCGAGCACCGCCCCGAGGAGGCGCCGCCGAAGGCCGAGGACCCGCTCCAGCCGCCGCCCGCGACGCCGTCCCGGAAGCGGCTCGCCTACGACGAGCTCCTCGCCTCGCAGCTGGCGCTGGCGCTCCTGCGCGCCCGCCAGCGGCGCAAGGCCGGCCGGGTCAATGCCGGCGACGGCGCCCTGAGCGGGCGCCTCGAGGCCGCCCTCCCCTTCGCGCTGACCGGCGCGCAAGGCCGGGCGGTGGCGGAGATCCGCGCCGACCTCGCGGCGCCCCGGCGGATGCTGCGCCTGCTCCAGGGCGATGTCGGCTCGGGCAAGACCGCGGTGGCCCTGCTCGCCATGGCCTCGGCGGTCGAGGCCGGGCGTCAGGCCGCCCTGATGGCGCCCACCGAGATCCTGGCGCGGCAGCATTTCGAGCGGCTGAGGCCGCTGGCCGGCCCCCTGCGCCTGCGCCTGATGACCGGCCGCGACCGGGCCGCGGAGCGCAAGAGCACGCTGGCCGACCTCGCCGCGGGCGAGATCGACATCCTCGTCGGCACCCACGCCCTGTTCCAGGAGGCGGTGACGTTCCGCGACCTCGGCCTCGCGGTGGTGGACGAGCAGCACCGGTTCGGCGTCCACCAGCGCCTCGCGCTCGGCGCCAAGGGCGAGGCGGTGGACTTCCTGGTCATGACCGCGACGCCGATCCCCCGCACCCTGGCGCTGACCTTCTTCGGCGACATGGACGTCTCGATCCTCGACGAGAAACCCGCCGGCCGGCAGCCGATCCGGACGATCACGCTGCCGACCGAGCGGATCGACGAGGTCGTGGCCGGCCTCGCCCGGGCGATCGCCGGGGGCGAGCGGGTCTACTGGATCTGCCCGCTGGTGGAGGAATCGGAGTTCGTCGACCTCGCCGCCGCGGCCGAGCGCTTCGACGATCTGCGGAAGCACTTCGGCGACGCGGTCGGGCTGATCCACGGCAAGATGCCCGGCCCCGAGAAGGACGCCGCCATGGCGCGGTTCGCCGCCGGGGAGACCAAGCTCCTGGTCTCGACCACGGTGGTGGAGGTCGGGGTTGACGTGCCCGAGGCCACCATCATGGTGATCGAGCACGCGGAGCGCTTCGGGCTGGCGCAGCTGCACCAGCTCCGCGGCCGGGTCGGGCGCGGCTCGAAGGCCTCCTCGTGCCTGCTGCTCTACCGGGGGCCCCTCGGGCAGGTGTCCCGGGCCCGGCTGGAGATGATGCGCGCGAGCGAGGACGGCTTCCGCATCGCCGAGGCCGATCTGAAGCTGCGCGGCGAGGGCGAGGTGCTCGGAACCCGGCAATCCGGCATGGCGGCGTTCCGGCTGGCGCGGCTGGAGAGCGACGCCGCCCTGCTGGAGGCCGCCCGCGACGACGCGCGGATGATCGTGGAGCGCGATCCCGGCCTCAAGAGTCCGCGGGGACAGGCGCTGCGGGTGCTGCTCTACCTGTTCGAGCGGGAGGCCGCGATCCGGCTGATCGGGGCCGGATGAACGGTTTCCTGAACGGATCCGTTCAGGAAAGTCCGGCCTTCCTGAACGGCCGGATCCGGAATCGCCGCCGCGCGACCGGATCGGTACTCCGATGCGCCGATGTCACAGGCTCTCTGAAAAAGTGTTTCGTTTCAGAGGTTTGACGGGATCGCGCGGAAGCTTGGCGGCGCCGTACGGGCGGTCCAAGAGGCTCCGGACAGGCCTCGTGACCTTGCATCAGCCATATTCTTCCCTTAACTGGAGATGAACGAATGGCCCGGTAAGCCGGGACATCACGGACGAATCTGGAGGACGGACATGTCGAACGGACTGTTCCAAGGCCTGCCGGGCTCCCACGAGATGGCCGGTGCCCACGCCCTGCCGACCGAGCCCTGGCTCCTGCCGATCTCGGATCGCGCCGCCGAGGCGGCGGGCAAGACCGCGGACGAGCTGCAGGCCGCCGTGCGTCGGGCGTCCCGGCCCTTCTGGCTGGCCGCCAACGGGCTCTGCATCGCGCTGGGCCTCGCCCTTACCCTGCAATGCGCCTCCGGCTGGGGCCCGACGGCGCCCCGCAGCGCCGTGACGGTCGCGCAGGCGACGCCGCCGACCATCGCGCCGCAGACCGCCTCGCTGCAGCGCTGAGCCGATAGCAGTCTGATCATTTCAGGGCCGTCCCGCGCGCGCGGGACGGCCTTTCTCGTGGACGATGGCCGCCAATCCCACGGTCTCCCTCAAGCCGAGGAGCGGTGAGCTCGGCGCGCAGGAGGCCTGGATCGCGCGCCGGCGCCTCGGGAAGGCCCCTTGAGCGGACCGGAGGTCGCCTCCGCTTCGACGCTGCCGTCATCGCGAGCGCAGCGAAGCGACCCAGGGCAGCGGGACGTCCTGCACCGTGGCGCGAGACGGGGTGGCTCAGGCCGCCGAGACGGCGACGAAGCCGGCGACCGGGCGCCGCATCACGCGTCCTGCGGCTCCCGGCGGGGCAGCGGTCCGCCGGCCTGCTGGGCCGTCCGCAGGGTGGCCGCCATGGCGTTGAGGCGGCCCTGCGGGTCCTCCGGCTGGATCACCCCGGCCGACATCACCAGCTTGGCGGCGTCGTCGACGCTGATGGCGAGCTCCACCACCTCCGCGCGCGGCAGGTAGAAGAAGAAGCCCGTGGTCGGGTTCGGCGCGCAGGGCAGGAAGACGCCGACGAGGTCGTCCGCCGGCGCCCCCCGGGCCCGCAGCGCCCCCTCGACCTCGTGGGCCGCCGGGGCGGACAGGAACACCACCGACCACGTGCCCTTCACGGGGAACTCCACGAGCCCCACCGTGCGGAACGAGGTGCCGTTGGCCGAGAACAGCGTCTCGAAGATCTGCCGCAGGCCCTTGTAGAGGCCGGAGATCACGGGGGTCCGCGCCAGCAGGACCTCGCCGAACTCGATCACCGAGCGTCCGACGAGGTTCGCCGTGAGGAAGCCCAGCAGCGTCACCGCCAGGAACGCGATCACGAGGCCGAGGCCCGGGATCGAGAACGGCAGGTAATGGTCCGGCAGGTAGCTCGCCGGCACCAGCGGCTTCACGAACGAGTCGATCAGCGCGATGAACCACCACGTGATGTAGGCCGTGATGGCGAGCGGGCCGGCGACGATGATTCCGGTGAGGAAATAGGTGCGCAGCCGGCCGCGCGCGCTGACCCGCGTCTTCGGCGCGCCGCCGCCCGCCGCGGCGTCGGGTTCGGGAACCTGGATCGGCGGGGGAATCGGCGCCACGGGTGCCCTCTCGGCCGCACCACGCGCGGCGATGACGCTGCGGGAGCCGTCCCCCGCTGGCAGAGAGGTAGCGGTTGCGCTTGTCCGCCTCAAGGGCGGCCCCGCCTCCCTCAGACGTCCGGACCCGGCGGTCGGGCGGCGGGGACCGGCATCGCGTCCCGGGGAATCACGGCGCCGCGATGCCCGATCACCGCCCCGGCCAGGCGGTGCGCCTCAGCGGCGGCGGCTTCCGGTGCCAGCCCGGCGATGCGCGCCGCGAGGTAGCCCGCCGCGAAACTGTCGCCCGCCGCCGTCGTGTCGATGACCCGCGCGGCGCGCCCGGCCGGCACGGCGGTGTCGGCCGGGCCGTGCAGCACCCGGGCGACGGGGCCGGATCCGTCCAGGGTCTTGAGCACGATCTCGGCCCGGCCGCGGTGGCGCAGCACCTCGTCCTCGCCCGCCGCGCCGAACAGCCAGTCCAGATCCTCGGCCGAGGCGAAGATCACGTCGGCCAGGTCCAGGGCCGCGCGGAAGGCCGCCCAGGCCTCGTCCCGGTCGGGCCAGCCGCGGGGACGGTAATTGGTGTCGAAGGCGACCTGCCCGCCCCGCTCCCGCAGGCGCGACAGCGTCTCGAACAGGGCGGCGCGCCCGGTCTCGCCGTAGAGCGAGAGGCTGATGCCGGACAGGTAGACGAGGTCGTAGCGCTCCAGCTCCGCCTCCGTCTCGGCGGCGCCCGGCTCGGTGAAGAGGTCCCGGGCCGCGGCCCGGTCGCGCCAGTAGTGGAAGCTGCGCTCGCCGTCGGCATCCGTGCGGATGATGTAGAGGCCCGGCATCCGGCCCTGCAGGCGCCGGACCCGGTCGAGGCCGATGCCCTCGCGGCCCCAGGCCGCCGCCATCTCGTCGCTCCAGATGTCGTCGCCCAGCGCGGTCACGTAGTCCACCGCGACGCCGAGGCGCGCGAGGTAGAGCGCGGTGTTCAGCGTGTCGCCGCCGAAGCCCCGGACCAGATTCCCGTCCGGGCGTTCGGACAGTTCGACCATGCACTCGCCGATGCAGGCGACCCTCATGCGGTTCCTCCCGGTGCGCGACCCCGTGTCCCCGCATTGTACGGCCCGGCCTGTCAATCGCCACCGGTCCCGGTTCCGACCTCGCCGCGCCGGCCGCGCTCGCGTGGCCCCGTCGCGCGCCCGTCTGAGGAGCCTCGACGATCCAAGGATCAGCGCGCCAGTCGCTCGATTTCGTGGGATTTGCATATCGATAATTTGGCAAACGTATTGTAATATTCGCACAATGACCGATTATGAATCATATACAATCAATAAAATTCACAATAAAATCTGTAATATGCGTGCATGACTCGTCATAGAACATCGACGTCGCGCTTTTCTGAAGTTCGATTCAATGCCAGAGCGGAAAATCACCATTCTTAAACACCGAAGGTCAGAGAAGTTACTTCGCGACAGGGGTCATTGTCGAGCGAGATCCGGTCGCGTTGCTGTCGTGACGGTGTGTGCCGAACGCGCGGAGGGGCGGGATGCGGTCGGGGATCCCGGAAACCTCCGTTCACAGCGCGGCAGGAACGAATCCGTTCGATCGGGAACAAACCGCCTCGGGCTGGAATGTCGATGCAAGATGTTTGTCGATCGCGGGCGCCATATCGATGGAGATACGTGCCGGATCTGAAGAAATTCCGGATGAATGGTGAAGTGTTGTGCCGAAAAAATTCTCGTGGCCGAACGGCGGGAACGGTGATACGGTTCGAACGGTGCTGAGATGTTCCATACTGCTTTAAGCGCTCTGACTTTCTCGTCGGGAGAGTTCCTGACTCTCACGGAAAGTCGGGGCGTGAGTGGGGCCTGGAGCTGGATCTTCGCGGGCGAGGAGCAGGTCTGGTCGCCCGGGTTCTACCGGCTGCTCGGGCTCGTTCCGAACGCCGCGAAGGCGCGCTACGACCTGTTGCTGAGCCTGATCCATCCCGAGGACCGGCCTCTCATGCCGGCGCTGGCGGACATCCGGCAGGGGCACGTGCCCCGCGAGGTCATCGTCCGGGTGATCCGGACGAACGGCACGGTGCGCACGCTCTCGCTGACGATGGAGGTGCGCGTCTCGGCGGAGGGGCGGCCCGTCGCCCTCAGCGGCACGGCGCTCGACGTGAGCGACCGCGAGCAGCTGGCGCGCCTGCGGCAGGAAGAGCGCCGCCGGCAGAGCGCGCTCTACCTCACGGAGCACATCACGACCTTCTCGATGGGGCTCGACCGCGTCCGGGACATCCCGTTCGCCGTCGCCCAGGTCCACGGGCTCCCGCTGGAGGAGATCTGCGCCGAGCCGTATATCCTGATCGTTCCCGAGGAGCGCGCGGGCTTCCGGGCAGCGGCCCTGGAGCAGATCGAGCGGCGGGCGTTCTTCCAGGGGGGCGCCCACGAGCGCCTCGCCAACGGCGAGCTCTGGCACTTCCGGATCCTCACGATGCCCGTCTGGGATCCGGACGGGACCTATCTCGGGCGCTGCGGGCTCAAATACCCCGTCCGCAACCACGCCCCGCCCCCCGGCGGCCTGCACGAGGGGCTGGAGCATTCCGTGAGCGGCTACCACCTGCGGGCCGCGCGGGCGCTCCTCGACTGGTCGATGATGGAGCTCGCTCAGGCGAGCGGCCTGTCGCATTCCACCGTGCGGCGTCTGGAAGAGGACAGCGAGCATCGGGGAAGCCGGTCCCGCCTGCACGCGGTCGAGGCGCTGCGCCGGGCGGGCGTCCGGTTCGTCCCCATCGATGACGGGACCCTGGCGGTCGCCCGGGTCTGAGCGGATCCCGCGACCGGCGGGCGCTCGCGGGATCCGCCCTGCCCCGCCCCACCGGGTCATCGGGGTCGGTCTCCGCGCTGGCCCCCCCGGGGGCCCCCCGACCCCAGCGCGGAGACCGGGACGGGCGGATCGGGCGATCCGCCGTCAGGCATTCCCGCGCCCGTGTCCCGCGGCGGCCCGGACGGGGCCGCCGATCCAGGGCGGTGCGGGCCTGGCCGCCTCAGGCCGCCTTGTGTCCGAGCTGGATCGCCTTGGCGATCTCCGAGCGCTTGGCGGCGTAGCCCGGGGCCACCATCGGGTAGTCGGCCGGCAGGCCGTACTTCGCCCGGTAACGCTCCGGCGTGAGGCCGTGCGCCGTGAGGTGACGCTTCAGTGTCTTGTAGGACCGGCCGTCGATGAAGCTGATCAGGCCGTCCTGCTGGATCGAAGCCTCGATCTGCGCCGCCGTCGGGCCGGTCCAGCCGGGACCGGATCCCGAGCCGCCGCCCTGCAGCACCGATATGGCCGTGTGCACCTGGTCGATCAGAACCGGCAGGTCGCCCACGCCCACCGCATTCCGAGACACGTAGGCCGCGACCAGTGATGCCGTGCACTTGATCAGGTCTGTGTTCAGGTCCGAGGTCTTTTCGTTCAGATCGATGGTGTTCATGAATCCCCCAGTACCGAAATTCGAGGCATGAAAACCGGCGCATCGATAAAGCTGAGGCTAGGATCAGCTTTTACCGCCCAAGCATGCGCCGAATTGCTTCGAGTGTGCCAAGATTGGCGTGTAACTATACAAAAACTGTCTATTTTGTCTATACTTTATCTTAGGATGTTCTTTGAACATTTTCTGTTCTTGCGAGGCAACATGAGGTTGCCAGGCCTGCGGCGTCTCGCAAACAGTGCGCAGTTTCGGCCTCCGGTCCGTGAGGCTGTCCGCGATGACTGCGAACGGCCGCGCGATGACGGGCTGCAGGGGCGCGAATCAGCGGCGGAGACAGGGACGGATCGCGGATGCCGCCCGGTTACGGGTCGATCGGACCGCGGCCCGCGTCCCTGCTGACCATCGGTCGGGCGGCGCGCGACGGGATCCCGGGGGCCGTGGCGCTTCTCCACGGCCTCTCCGCGGGCGCTGGCGCCGCGACCGGGCCGCGATTAACAAAGTTCTCAGGCAAGGCGTGGATCGTGCGCGCCGGGCGCGTCGCGAAACGCTCGCGCGTCGGGAGCCTCGTTCCGGCCGTGACGGCACGGCGGCATCCGTGCGAGAGGCCCGTCGACGCGCGCTATCGAGGGCGACCCCTATGTCCGGACCCTGTGCGACCACTATCCCGCGCGCGCTCTCCGCGCTCGAAGCGCCCGGACCGGGCGCCGCGGACGCGGTCGGCGGCCGGATGCCGCCCCTCTGGATGCTGCTCGTCGGCCGGGCCGCGGTCCGCCGTCACTGGCACCTCATCGCCGCCACCGGCCTGCTGTGGTCGTCGCTCGGCCTCCTGGTGGTGATCGATTCCCTCGACGGTGCGCTCCACGTCCCGGACCGGTGGTTCGGCCTGATCCTCCTGGCCGAGGGCGTGAGTTCCCTCCTCGTCGGCGCGTCCGCGATCGGTGCCGCGCGCCGCCTGCGCCTCGCCAAGGGCGCGCTGCTGTCGGTCATGGCCGTGCTGATCATGATGGCCACGAAGCACAGCACCTTCCTGCTCGCCATGATCTTCGGCGTCGCCTTCGTGGTCGACGGCCTCGTCCGGATCACGATCGCCGGCCTGCTGAAATTCGCTGGCTGGCGGATGTCGGTCGCCCTCGGCGGCCTCAGCATCGCCTTCGGCCTGTTCCATCTCCAGCCCTGGCCGACCTGGTACGCCGGCACGGTCGGCTACTGCATCGGCATGTTCCTGATCCTGAACGGCGCCAACCTCGCGCTGGTCGGGCTGCGCACCCGGCGCCTGGGCACCGCCGAGCCGGCCGTGTCGGTCGTGTCGGTCGGCGGCGACGAGCCCGGCAGCCTGACGGTCTATGTCTGGACGCCCACCGGGCAGGCGACCACCCCCGCCGGCCAGCGGCTGATCCGGCGCTACGTCGCCTCCGTCGACAAGGCCGGGCGCTTCTCCACCGGCCACGCGGCCCTGCAGCAGGGCGACGACCTCTACGTCAGCCACTACCCCGCGGTGGAGATCGACCGCTCCCCCGCCAACCTGCGCTCGAGCCTGCGCGCGGGCCCGGAGAACGACGTGCCCGGGCGCTTCCTGCCCTCGCACGCCGCGGAGGTGGCGGACTGGTGCCCCGCGACGGTGGCGGTGACGCTGAACGGCATCGACGCCGCCCGGCTGCGGGCGTTCTGGGCGCAGTACAGCCGCGACACCACCTACAACTTCATCAGCCGCAACTGCTCCACCACGGTGGCGCGGGCGCTGGACATCGCCGTGGAGGGCGCGTTCAGCCGCGGCGGGCATCCCTGGCGGCGCCTCGCGGCGGCGCTGACCACGCCGGAGTTCTGGGCGGCGGCCTTCCTGCGCAACGGGGCGCGGTCCATGACCTGGACCCCGGGCCTCGTGCTCGATTACACGCGGGCGCTGAGCGCCCTCGTGGATCCGGCCTCGCCGGTGCCGTCGATCGCCTGGAAGCGGGTCGGCTGGCGGCTCCTGCGCAACTGGCGGGCGCGGGACCTCGCGCCCCTGAGCCCGATCGCCCGGCAGCCCTCCGTGCCGGGAGCCGGCCCGACAGAAGCCTGATCCCGGCCCGATCCCGGCCCGATCGGGACTCGGGACCGCGGTCGCCCGCTCAGGGGTCCTTGCGGGCGGCGGGGCGGCCGGCGGCGAGGTCGCCCGCGATGGCCTGCATCACCGCCAGCGTGTCGACCTCGTCCTGCTCGGCGCCGTGGTCGCTGAGCTTCACGATCACCGTGCCGGTCGCGCGGTTCACGTAGATGTACTGGCCGTAGACGCCGATCGCCGAGATGTCGTCGTCCTCGCCGCCCGGGGCGTGCCACCACTGGGCCGAGTACTGCCAGCCGTCGACGTCGCGCCGGGCCGGCGTCATGATCCGCTCGATCCAGCGGCCCGGGATGATGCGGTGATCGCCCGACCGGCCCTGGTCGGCCACCAGAAGGCCGAGGCGGGCGAAGTCGCGGGCCGTCGCGTTGATGCAGCAGAACGCCTTCTCGATGCCGCCGGGCCGGTCGAGGTTCCAGGTGGCGTCGGCCTGGGCGCCCATCGGCTTCCAGATCCGCTCCGAGAGGATGTCGGCCAGCGGCTTGCCCTCGACCCGGGCGAGGATCAGGCCGAGCAGCTCGGTGTCGATGCTGCGGTAGCGGCCCTTGGTGCCGGGCTTGAACGCCAGGTGGGCGTTGTCGCGCACGAAGGCCGTGAGATCGCGCGTCAGGTACATGCCGGCGGTGCCGGTCAGGGGATGCCGGGGGTCGTAGTTCTCCGGCACGGCGATGCCGCTCGCCATGTCGAGGAGGTTGCGCACGGTGATCTGGCCGAAGACCGCGCCGTTCCGCAGCTCGGGCAGGAGGGTGGAGACCCGGTCGGTCTCGGCGAGCTGACCCCGCGCCACCGCGGCGCCGACCAGCAGCGAGACGATGGACTTCGCCACCGACCACGAGGGGAACAGTGTCTCCGGTCCGGTGCCTGCGCGCTGCCACTCGTGGATCAGGACGCCGTCCTGCAGCACCAGGAACGCGTTGGTGTGGGTCGCCTCCAGCACCGTCATCAGCGGGACCGTCTTCCCCTTCCAGGGGACGCGGTCGAGGATCGGGCGCGGCCGCGCCGGCAGGTCGCTCGCCCGGGCCGGGGCCTGGACGATCCGGCTCGGGAACCACGTGCCCACCGACGACGGCTCGATGACCGCGAGCGCCGTCAGGGTGACGGGATCGGGGACGTTGATCAGCGCGGCCGCGGTCCAGGCGCAGCCCGCGATCGCGGCGCCGCCCGCCGCGGCGATCGCGCCCCAGCGGCGGCCCCGGCGCGCGCGGGCCGGAGAATCCGGGATCGCCAAGGACGCGGTCATGCTGGATCTGTGTCGCTCTGGATCGTCGCTGTCGCGCGGCCGGCCCCGGGGCGGGACGGCGCGCGGTCACCATGATCAGCAGGCCTTAACGAAAGCCCCAATCGGCCCCGGCGCCGGGCCGGTCCGTCGCCCGCGAAGCGGCGAGCCGCCGGTTCGGAAATGTTCACGGATCTGTGGCCTTGTGTCCGGCGACCGCCGACGTCCGCGGCCGTTTCGACGCGGATCCGGGCCGGCCCAGCGCCGCCCCGTCCGCGCGGGCGTCCGATTCGAACCTGGTTCTACACGCCTCGACCGCCCGACTCACCCAGCCCGCGCAGCCCGAAAGTCCGCCGTGCCATGAATCCGTACCTGATCCTCGGGCTCGCCATCGGCGCGGAGGTGACCGCCACCCTGGCGCTGAAGGCCGCCGACGGCCTCACCCGCCCGGGGCCGACGGTGATCGTGGCGCTCGGTTACGGCACCGCCCTGTGGCTGATGTCGACCAGCATGGACATGCTGCCGATCGGCGTGGTCTACGCGATCTGGTCGGGGATCGGCATGATCGGCGCGGCGCTCGGCGGCGCGTGGCTGTACGGCGAGGCGCTCAACCCGACGATGCTGGTGGGCATCGGGGTGATCGCCCTGGGCGTGACCGTCCTGGCCGCGGGTCAGGGCCAGCACTGAGGCTCCCGGTCCGGTCCCGAAACGGGACAGCCTCGCCACATCCTCGCCGCGAACGTGCCGTCAAGCTTGGCCTTCGTCCGGTCGGAGTGGAACACCGCCTGGCTGGTCAGGCTGGAGGAGCACGGAGCGCGGATGCATGCGGGGTAGCGAGAGGACGAAGGTCGGTCCTGCACTGATCGTTCTGGCGGCGGCCGGCGGCCTGGGGGCCTGCAACACCGCGTCGCCGGTGCTCACGACGGGATCGATCCCCGACCGCAAGCCGCCGATGGTCGTCAGCGACGCCGAGCGCGATTGTCTGGGCCGCGCCATGTACTTCGAGTCGAACAGGAGCGACAGCGACGGGCTGGTCGCCGTCGGCACGGTCGTGATGAACCGGCTCGAGAACGCGATCTTCCCGGGCGGCATCTGCGCGGTGGTCGGGCAGCCGGGCCAGTTCGCGCCGGGCGTCCTCACCAAGCCGATGCAGGAGAAGGACCTGCAGAAGGTCGCCGACGCCGCCGACGCCGTCCTGGCCGGCGAGCGGCACCCGAAGGTCGGGAAGGCGATGTTCTTCCACACCGCGGGCCACCGCTTCCCCTACACGAACATGCACTACGTGGCCGTCGCCGGCGGCAACGCCTTCTACGAGAAGCGCGACAGGCGAACGGCCAAGCTGGAGAAGCCGGAGAAGCCGGCTCAGCAGGACAGGCTGGCCACGCCCGCCCTGCCCGCGACGGCCCTGACCTTCGCGGCCGTACCCGCGCCGCCCGCCGCGGGCCCCTGATCGAGACGGCCCGATCCGACAGCCGCGTCCCGGATCTGCGCGCGCGGTGAGCTCCGGTCAGCCGGCCGCCGCGTCCTCGGCGCGGCTCGCCCGCAGGGTTCGGGCCTCCTGCCGGGCGGCGGCCAGCACCCGCTCCCGGCGCACCGGCTCCCGCAGCGATTCCCACAGACGGAGCAGCTCCAGCGTCGGCAGCGCGTCGCAATCCGGCGACGCGTCCCCGGATGTGCGCCCGGTCGCCGGCGCGCATTCGGCGAAGAAGATCTCGACCGGGCTCCCCAGGGCCTCGGCCAGTCTCCCCAGGAGCGCGTCGGCCTGGACGGTCGGGATCATGGGAAATCCTGTTTCTGCGCGGGCGGTCGAACCGGATCCTTACCTTTAAGTTGTATGCTCGGCATTCAACCAGGTTACTGCACCGCCATGTCCGACGACGACGGTTTTGACCGCATGGTGGAGGCGACGATCCTGGCCCATCAACTCGTGGTCGCGCACGGCACGGCGACGATGCAACTCCTGTCCCGATTGCTGCTCATGGAGATCGGTACGGAGATCGCGGCGCGGCGCGATCCCGATCCGGCCGCCAACGACAATCCGGACGCCCTGGCGGATTAGAGCGCGCTTCGCCGGCATTCCGGTCGGATCGGGTCCCGGCGGAAGAACCGGCCTGGCCCGTAATCCTTGGCGCGATGCAATGGAGCGGGCGGCAAATCTGTTGATCGGCCCATCGATCCGAGCAGGCGGCATTTACAAGGATGGATAACGGTCTAGCTTCTGGGTAGAAACTACCCACGAATCACGGATCCCTCGCCGATGATCGCCGAACGGGTAGCGCTCGCTGGTGCGCTCCTCCTGCTGAGCATCACGCCCGCGGTCCCCCAGCTGCGCCGTCCGATGACGTGTACGGTGGAGGCGTCGACCAGTCTCGATGTCGCCGCACCCGAAGGCGCCAAACTGCAATCCCAGAAGGCCCGGACATTCTCGCTGGTCTCCAGCGGCGGCCTGCTGACCGTGATCTCGGCCGGGCGCTCCGACTATTACGAGTGCCAGACAGCCTCGCCGCGGCTGAACGAGCGCACGCCGCGCAACGCGATCAAGTGTCAGAACGGCGTCTACTTCCTTCTGATCGACCTCAACAAGATGAACTTCGTCGAGGCGCAGCTCAATCCCGAGGAGCGCAACGACGTCAAGGTCAGCTACGGGAATTGTCGGACCCTGTAGGTGCGTCGCCGGGCAACCTAGTCCATGTGGATCAGGACGTACGCGGCGGCGGCAACGGCCGTGAGGGTGAGGACCACCAGCAGCGCCGTTTTCCCGGGCGGTCCTTCCGGCGGGTCTGGGGCGTCGGTCATGCGGCTCCTCCGGGCCGGTGACGGGGCCTCTGCCGAAAGGGCCCGGTCCTTCGGTTGGTTCCCTGACCGGGCCCGGTCCGCATTCTTCCGCCCCGGCCGGGACGATCACCGGCAGAAATGGGCCGCGGCCGGCGTCCACTGGCCGAAGCCCGTGGCGACCATGTTGGCCACGACCCGGCAGATATAGATCTTCTGCGCCGCGTTGTTGTGCGGGCCGGCATGATAGCGCGCCACGGCCATCGTCCAGCTGCCCTCCCGCCGCTTCAGATCCCGAAGAAATTGCGTCGCGTAGTCCACGTTCGCGCGCGGGTCGATCATGGCCTCGACCGAGGCGAACTTCTCGCCGTGATAGTGGTGGTTGATCTGCATGCAGCCGAGATCGATCAGGCGCGCGCCCCGGCGGCGCGCCGCGGCGAAGTGGGCCAGCACGTCCTGGGGCCCGGTCGCGAAATAGGCCGCCCCTTCGATGTTCATGGCGTAGGGCTGGAGCGAGCCGCGCTTACCCGTCTCCGTGAGGCCGACCGCGTAGAGCACGCCGAGGGGCACGCCGTAACGGGCCGCGGCACGGCCCATCTCGGCCTCGCACACGGTCCCGGCGACCGGGGCGGCGCTACAGATAAACGCCGCCGTCGCGAGGACGTACCGTCTCATCTGTCCGCTCCCCGTCGCGCCTGCCGAGCGTCGGCCGCTGCGCCGCGCGCTGGTCTGCCTGCCGCTGCCCGTCCCCGCCGTGACCCGGCCGGGCGCCGCCGTCGGTGAGCCCGGATTGGCCCTGGGACGGTGATCCGCCCGCGGAGAACCCGGCGTCGCCGGGGCGAACCGGCTCGACAATGATCTCGGGCCGGTAATGCGCGTGCTTGAGCAGTTCGGTGAGGATCGCCGAATCCCGCTGCAGCATCGCCGCCGTCTCGGGACGCGCGGCGCGCAGATGGGTCTCGAGCTGACCGTCGACGAGCCGCAATTCCACCGTGACGATCCCGAGGCTCTCCGGCCGGAGCTGGATCTTGAGCACCCGGAGCGGCCCGTCCTGAGCCGCGGGGATCGCCGGATCGGCGCCGACGCGACGCTCCGGTCCGGCCGCGGTCGCGCGCTCAATCTCCTCCGTGATGGCCGCCGCGATCGTCGGCAGGACGGCGGCGAGTCGGGCCGGCTCGGTCCCGGATCCGTTGCCGGGACCCGGGATGGGGACGCCCGGCGGCCCCTGCCGGCCGGTGGGGGCGAGGAGGAGTCCGGCGATGCCGGAGCGGGGACGGTTGTCCTCGCGTGCCGTGAGCCCCCCCGGCCCATCGATCCCCGTCGCGGTGCGGGCCGACGCATCGGCGCGGGCCGACGCATCGCCGGCTCGAGGCTCGGGATCGGTCGCGAGGGCGACCGTCGCCTTCGGCGGCGCTGCGTTCACCTTCCCGGCGACCGTCCCGGCGATCTGGGTGGCGACTTGCGCGGCAATCTGGGCGGCGATCTGGGCGGCCGGCGCGATCGGAGCAGGATCGGGCCCGGCGACGGCCGGAGCCACCGGTCCGGGGCGGACGGGTCGAGGCTGAGCGTCCGCCGCGTTCGGGACGGCCGGCAACGGGGACGTTGCCGCTGCGGCGGCCGGGAGGGCGTGGCGGGCCGCCTCGGGCAGGACGGGCTTGAAGTGAACCGCCCGGTCGAGAACCTCGACCTGCGGGGGGCCGCCCTGCAGCAGGGTGCCCGGGCTCGGCCCGGCGCGCGGCGACGCGTCCGCGCGGGCCGCCTCGAGATTTCCCACGAGGCTGGTCTCCGGGGCCGCGTCGGGGCCCGCCGGGGATGCGGCGGATGGGGCCGGTCCCGGAGCACCGGTTCCGTGTCCCGCGGGCAGTTCCGGACGGGCCGACAGGACGGCCGCGCTCAGGATCTCGGCGAGCGCCGCGGCGGCGCTGCCGGGATCGCCCGGTGACGGCGGCGGCGCGGGCGATGCGCCGGCTTCGGGCCGCCGATCCTCCCCGGTCGCGCCCTCCGGTTCGTCCATCTCACCTCCGTCGGTCTCGGGTCGGGCCGCGGGAGTTCCCCCTGAGACCGCACGCAGGACCAGGTCGAAGGCGCCCCGCACCGCCGGATCCGGCAGCGCCTGAAGGTCGGCCGCCGGATGCGGGGACGGTGCGACATCCCGATCGGGTTTGGGGACGGGTTTCTGGACCGCGGTGGAGATCGTGTTCACGGGGTCGCCTTGCTGAGCATCAGATCGATCCGGTCGATCGTGGCCTGCGCCTTCGGGATCAGGCTCGCGGGCCCGTCGGTGGGATCCGGCGCCGCCCGCGCCGGCTTCGCGGCGGCGTCGGCCTCCGGCAGGCCGGGCCGGCCGGCGAGCCCGCGTCCGATCGCCTCGGCGGTCGACAGGGCCGTCTCGAGGAGGGGCAGGTCGCGGGCCGTGAGCTTGGCCCTGTCGAGCGATCTCAGCGTCCGCGACCCGGACTGGAACGTCGCCAGGCTCACGATCTCGGCGGCAGCCCGGTAGAGCTGGCCCCGGGTCGCCTCCGCGCTTCCGGGCGCGCACAGCGCGAGGGCCTTCTCGCTGGCGCGGAGCGCCGCGGCCGTCTGACCCGCCTGGATCGCCGTCTGGGCGACCACCAGATACAGGTCGCGCCGGCTCTCGGGACCGAGCTCGTCCAGGATCCTGTTGAGGGTCGCGAAGCGCTCCGCGTCGTGGCCGATATCGAACTGCGTCAGCTGATAGGCCAGTCGCTGCCGGAAGTTGCCCGCGTAGATCGAGTGCGGGAAGCGGCGCAGGTACTGGATCGCCAGCGCCTCGAACGTCTTCAGGTCGCCGATCTGACCGAGGGTGAAGATCTCGCGGCGCAGGGCGCCCTCCTCGGTCAGCGTGCCCGGCAGCAGCACCCGGACGCGGTCGAGCAGGGCGATCGCCCGGATCGGCTGGTCGGGCACGGCGAGCGACGCCTGCGTCAGGCCGATGGCGCCCGCGAGCGTCGGCGGCAGATCTGTCGTGTCGACGTCCTGGAGCAGGCGCCGCGCCTCGGCCTCCCGCCCCTCGACATAGGCGAGCGCCCCGCGCGCGAGCGTCGCTTCGGGCTCGCCGAGGCCGTCCTGCGCCGTCAGCCGGCGCAGGACGGAAGGACCGCCGCCGCTGAGGGCGAACGTGATCGCGGCCCGGATATTGCTCCGGCGGCCCCAAATCTCGGGCGGGACGGCCAGGAGATCCGCGTTGATCCGGGCGATCAGCAGCGGCTGGCTCTCGTGGGCGGCCCGGGAGCCGGCGGCGACCCGATCCTGCAGCAACTGGAGCGTGCGCACCGACTGCACCGGATCGCCCGTCGGCGCCTGCGGCTCTGCGGCCGGGGCGGCGGGAGGGCCGCCCGCCGGTTCCGCGGCGACGGGGGCGGCCCTCCCCGCGATGAGCAGGCCGAGGGCGGCCGCCACGATCCGCCCGGTCCGGGACACCTTCATCCTGGAGATCCCTGCAGGAGAATCTCGATCCGCCGGTTCTCCGGAGCCTTCGGATCCGCGGCGTTGCGCGGCGTCCGGTCCGCGGCGCCCTCGACGCGCCAGATCCGCGCTTCGTCGATCCCGGCCCGGGTGAGCATGTACGCCGCTCGATCTGGGACCGCATCTCCAACGGGTCCGAGACCGCCCTGGCGGGCTACCTGATCAAGGAGCACCCTCAGACCGCGGCGCTCGTGCTGTCCAAGGTCAAGCCGGCCTGCGCCGCCAAGGTGATGGCGCAGTTGCCGGCGCCGCTGCGCAACGGCGTCATGCGGCGGATGCTGACGTTCAAGCCGATCGTCGACGCGACCATGAAGATGATCGAGCAGACCATCCACGAGGACTTCATGATCAACCTGGCGCGCAATGCCGCGGCGGATACCCACTCGCGCATGGCCGACATCGTCAACAAGATGGAGCGCCAGAGCATGGAGGAGGTCCTGGACAACCTCACGCAGACGCGCCCGAAATCGGCCGAGATCCTGAAGAGCCTGCTCTTCACCTTCGACGACATCATCCACATGACGCCGCGGGCGCGGACGACGCTCTTCGATCAGGTCCCGCACGAGAAGGTCATCCTCGCCCTGAAGGGCACGAACGGGCCGTTGCGGAACGTCGTGCTCAGCGCGCTGACCGCCCGCGCCCGGCGCCTCGTCGAGCACGAGCTGGAGGGAGGCGAGCCCGCCGCCCAGCGGGACGTGCTCGACGCGCGCCGCGCGATCACCGACCAGGCGCTCGAGATGGCGTCGCGCGGCGAGATCGAACTCACCCCGGCCGACTCGGATGAGACCTACTTCCGCTAGCACCGTCCCCGGTCGGGGACGGCTCCGGGGCGCCGCTCCGGCGGACGCGTCCCGCCGGGCCGACCGGCGCGGTGCCGTCGGCGGCCCGAGTTCGGGGCGCCGCGATGTCTGAGGACAGGGAGAGCAAGACCGAGGCGGCGAGCGAGAAGAAGATCAGCGACGCGATCGCGGAAGGAAACACGCCGTTCTCGCGGGAAGCGCCCGTCTTCGCCTCCATCCTGGGACTGCTGATCTTCCTGGTCTTCGTGGCGCGGGATCAGGGGCTGCCGCTGGTGCAGAGGCTCGCGCTGATCTTGGAGCAGCCGCGCAACTTCAGCGTGGAGACGAGCCACGACGCGATGCGCCTCGTCCACGCCCTCGCCCTGGAGATGGGCCGCTTCCTGCTGCCGGTCCTGGTCATCCTGCTCGTGGCCGGCATCGCCGCCTCGATCTTCCAGAACGCGCCGCGCGTGGTGTTCGATCGGATCCAGCCGAAATGGTCCCGCATCTCCCCCGTCGCCGGCTGGAATCGGCTCTTCAGTCTGCAGGGGTTCGTCGAGTTCGGGAAAAATCTGTTCAAGTTCTTCGCGATCGGCGGCATGTCCTACATGGTCCTGCACGCGGATCGCCACGAGATCGTCAATGTCATGTTCGTGGATCCAGTCGGGTTGCCCGAATTCCTGCTGACCCTCTCGGTGCGCCTCGTCTCGGCCGTGAGCGTCGCGACGATCGCGCTGGTCGCCGGCGACCTGGTCTGGACCCGCGTGCGCTGGCAGCGCGACCTGCGGATGTCGCGGCAGGAGGTGAAGGACGAGTTCAAGCAGCTCGAGGGCGACCCGCTCGTGAAGGCGAAGATGCGCTCGCTGGCGCAGGACCGGCTGCGCAAGCAGATGATGGCGGCGGTGCCCCGCGCCACCATGATCCTGGCGAACCCGACGCACTACGCGATCGCGCTGCGCTACGACCAGAGCGAGAACGACGCCCCGACGGTTCTGGCCAAGGGCGCGGACCTGATCGCCCTCCGCATCCGCGAGATCGCCGAGAAGCACCGGATCGAGGTCGTCGTCGACAAGGCGCTCACCCGGGCGATGTACGACCATGTCGAGGTCAACCAGGCGATCCCGGCGGAATTCTACCGGGCGGTGGCGAACCTGCTGGTCTACGTGATGACGCGCAAGCGCCGCTGACCGGCACGGCGTGGCCGAGGCGTGGCAGCGGCGTTGACCGGTCGGCCCGTCCCGACCGGCAGAGGCCGCGGACCCTGGCAGATCCGCGGCGCGGCGTTTCAGGCCGCACAGGCCGTCGGCCGGCCCGGGGCGGTCTCGGGGCGCTGCGCGTCCGGGATCCGGGAGCGGCCTCAGGCCGCCCGAACGCGGGCGTCCAGGCGCTTCGCCTCCCGGCGGAACCGGTGCAGCACGAACTCGGTGTAGCCGTTCGGCTGGCCGGCGCCCTCGAAGACCAGGGCCTCGGCGGCGCGGAAGGCCGGCCCGTCGAAGCCGGGGGCCATCGGCCGGTAGGCCCGGTCGCCGGCGTTCTGGCGATCGACGACCTCGGCCATGCGCCGCAGGGCCGCGGCGACCTCGTCGCGGTCCACGATCCCGTGGCGCAGCCAGTTGGCGATGTGCTGGCTGGAGATCCGCAGGGTGGCGCGGTCCTCCATCAGCCCGACCTCGTGGATGTCCGGCACCTTGGAGCAGCCGACGCCCTGGTCGACCCAGCGGACCACGTAGCCCAGGATCCCCTGGCAATTGTTGTCGAGCTCCTCCCGCACCGCCTCCGGCGCGAACGCGCCCTCGGCGAGGGGCAGGGTCAGCATGGCGGCGCGGGTCGCGGGCGCCCGGCCGGCGAGCGCCGCCTGGCGGGCGCGGACATCCACCTGATGGTAGTGGAGCGCGTGGAGCGTCGCGGCGGTCGGCGACGGCACCCAGGCGGTGTTGGCGCCCGCCTCCGGGTGGGCGCCCTTGGCGTCGAGCATCGCCGCCATCCGGTCGGGGGCGGCCCACATGCCCTTGCCGATCTGCGCGTGGCCGGGCAGGCCGCAGGCGAGGCCGGCATCGACGTTGCCGTCCTCGTAGGCCTGGATCCAGGCGGTCGCCTTCATGGCATCCTTGCGGACCACGGGGCCGGCCTCCAGCGAGGTGTGGATCTCGTCGCCGGTCCGGTCGAGGAAGCCGGTGTTGATGAAGAACAGCCGGTCCGACGCCGCGGCGATCGCCGCCTTGAGGTTGAGCGTCGTGCGCCGCTCCTCGTCCATGACGCCGATCTTGAGCGTCCGCGGCGCGAGGCCGACCAGCGCCTCGACCTGCCCGAACAGCGCCACCGCGAAGGCGACCTCGTCGGGACCGTGCAGCTTGGGCTTGACCATGTAGACCGAGCCGGTCCGGCTGTTGCGGAGCGGACCGGTGCCCTTCAGGTCGTGCAGGGCGATCAGCGCGGTGACGGCCGCGTCGAGGAACGTCTCCGGGATCTCGGCGCCGTCGAGGGTCACGGCGTCGGTGTACATGTGGTGGCCGACATGCCGGACCAGCATCAGCGACCGTCCCGGCAGGGTCAGGCGCCCGCCATCGGGGGCCGTGAAGGTCCGGTCCTCGGCGAGCCGCCGCTCGACCGTGCGGCCGCCCTTGGACAGGGTGGCGGTCAGATCACCGCGCATCAGGCCGAGCCAGCTCCGGTAGACCGCGACCTTGTCGGCCGAGTCCACGGCCGCCACCGAATCCTCCATGTCCATGATGGTCGAGAGGGCGGCCTCCAGCACCACGTCGGCGATGCCGGCCGGGTCGGTGCGGCCGATCGGGCTCGCGCGGTCGATGACGACCTCGATGTGCAGGCCGTTGTGGCGCAGCAGGAGCGCGGTCGGCGCCGCGGCGTCGCCGGTGTAGCCCGCGAAGGCGGACGATCCGGTCAGGCCGGCGCTGCGACCGGCGCCGAGATCGGCGGCCAGGCGGCCGTCCGTCACCGAGAAGCCCACGGCATCCGCCCAGGAGCCGACGCTCAGCGGCGCGGTCGCGTCGAGGAACGCCTTGGTCCTGGCCACCACCGCGGCGCCGCGGGCCGGGTTGAACCCGGCGCCGGGCGCGAGCTCGCCGTCCTGCGGGATCGCGTCGGTGCCGTAGAGGGCGTCGTAGAGGCTGCCCCAGCGGGCATTGGCGGCGTTCAGCGCGTAGCGGGCGTTGGAGATCGGCACCACGAGCTGCGGCCCGGCGATGGCGGCGATCTCCGCGTCCACGTTCTCGGTGGTCACCCGCACGGTCTCGGGCTCCGGCTGCAGGTAGCCGATCCGCGTCAGGTAGTCCGCGTAAGCCGCCGGATCGTGCGGCGCTCCGCGATGGTCGCGGTGCCAGGAGTCGATGTCGGCCTGGAGGCCGTCGCGCCGGTCGAGCAGCGCCCGGTTGTGCGGTGCGAGATCGCGGACGATCGCGGCGAAGCCCGACCAGAACTGGTCGGCCGAGAGACCGGTCCCGGGCAGCGCTTCCTCGGAGACGAAGGTGCGGAGATCCTCGGCGACGACGAGCTTCGACATGGCGATCCTCGGGGATGCGTGGCGACGCGCGTCAGAAAAAATCGAACGCGCCGTGAAAATTTTTTGATGTCTCCTCGATAGATCGCTTGGCATCCGCGAGAAAGGCGGCAAAAGGGATTTGATTTTTTCCGCAGCGTTGACAATGCACGACCAGAGCGACTTGGAGATCTTCGCCCGGGTGGTCCGCACCGGCAGCCTCACCCAGGCCGGCTCGGAGCTCGGCCTGTCGGTCGCGGTGGTGTCGAAGCGGCTGAAGAGGCTGGAGGAACGGCTCGCCGTGCGCCTGCTGCATCGCACCACGCGGCGGGTGGCGCCCACGGATGTCGGGGCGGCCTTCTTCGAGCGGATCGCGCCGATCGTCGACGCCATCGCGGAGGCCGAGAGCCTCGTGTCGCAGACGGCGACGCGGGCGCGGGGGACGCTCCGGGTCACGGCGCCGAGCTCCTTCGGGCGCCTGCACATCGTCCCGCACCTGCGGGCCTTCTTCGCCCTCCATCCCGGCATCGTGCTCAACTTGGAGTTGAGCGACGATTTCGAGTCGATCGTCGAGCGCGGCTACGACCTCGCGATCCGGGTCGGCGCGCTGGAGAGTTCCGGGCTGACGGCGGTGCGCCTCGCGCCGGTGCAGCGGGTCCTCTGCGCGCGGCCGAGCTACCTCGACGCGGCCGGGCGGCCGCAGAGCCTCGACGACCTGCGCGGCCATGTCTGCCTCGCCACCGAGAACCAGAATCCCTGGCGGCTGGTCGGGCCGGAGGGCCCCTGCACGGTCGGCGCCTCGGGGCCGCTGCGCACCCATTCCAACGAGGTGGTGCGCGAGGCCGTGATCGGCGGCCTCGGGATCGCGCTGCGCTCCACCTGGGACGTGCACGCGGAGCTGCGCGACGGCCTGCTGGAGGTGGTGCTGCCGGCCTACGCGGCGGCGGCCTCGGCCGGCATCTTCGCGGTCTACCCGAGCCGGGCCTTCGTGCCGGCCAAGACCCGGGCCTTCATCGCGTTCCTCAAGCAGACCTACCGGTCGAGCGGGGCCTGGGCAGACGGGTGAGGCCCGTGCTGCGGCGTCTCGCTCCTGCTGAGCGGGAGACGCCCGCTCGACGTCTCACGCCGTCGCCGATCGCGGCACCGCCGTCGTTGCGGGTGGAGCGAAGCAGTCCGGTCGGCGTGACGAGGTCGGACGTCGCGCTGCCCTGGGTCGCTTCGCCGCGCTCGCGATGACGGAGAGCGGCGCATCGACCGAACGGCTCAGCCGGCGGCCGTGCCGCCCTCAGCCGTTCGCGAAGAAATCCGGATCCGTCCGCGCCAGCATCCGCTTGAACGCCGCCCACTCGTTGTCGGGCGCCCCCTGGACCACGACGCGGTCGTAGCCGGCGGCGTACTGCCCGGCGGTCTTGGTGGCGACGGCGGAGGAGGGCCGGATCACCGGCGCGCCCGCCGCCTGGATCGCCAGCTGCGCCCGGCACGAGCGCTCCATGTTGTGCATCAGCCGGAACGCCTCGCCGACCGTGCGGCCGCAGGTCAGCAGGCCGTGATTGCGCAGCACCATCACGGGCTTGTCGCCGAGATCGGCCACCAGCCGCTCCCGCTCGTCGAGGTCGAGGGCGATGCCCTCGTAGGCGTGGTAGGCGACGCGCCCCGTGAACTGCATCGACCACTGGTTCAGGGGCAGGAGCCCCTCCTCCTGGCAGGAGACCGCCACGCCCGCGACCGTGTGGGTGTGCAGCACGCAGATCGCGTCGTGGCGCGCGGCGTGGATGGCGCTGTGGATCGTGAACCCGGCCGGGTTGATGCCGAGCCCCATCGGATCCTCGAGCACCTTCCCGTCGATGTCGACGGTGACGAGGTTCTCCGGCGACACCTCCTCGAAGCGCATCCCGTAGGGGTTGATCAGGAACCGGTGCCCGGCGCCCGGCAGCCGCGCCGAGATGTGGGTGTAGATGCTGTCGTCGAGGCCCAGCCGATGGATCAGCCGGTAGGCGGCCGCGAGGTCGACGCGCATCGCGCGGATCGCGGCGCGATCGGCGGGGTCCGTATCCCGGTCCGCGACGGTCGACGGTGTGGCTGCGCTCATGCGACGGCTCCCTGCCGGTCGGCCCTGTCGGCCCTCCGGGATCGCCGCCCGGCGCAGGCGGTCCCGCGATCCCCGGGCGCCCGAGGCGGGGGCTCGGGGCGAGGTCCGGGAATCGCCGGCAGGGTGCACCAGGGCGGGCGGCCCGGCAATCCGGTGGGATGCGGCGGGACCTCCGGGGGAGCGACGGCCGCGTCCCACCGGATTGCCGGGCCGCGCGGGCGGTCGCCCGAGCCGTCTTCCAGTCCCTTACTTGGACGGGCGGTCGCCGGGCGGAAAGAGCGCGAGCGCCTCCTCCGCCAGGACGCCGCCCGTGATCGCGATCGGGCGGAACGGCGACCGGTCCGCGACCTCCGTGCAGGTGATCATGATCTGGTCGATCTTCGTGGCGAGCTGCTGCAGCGAGGCGGCGAAGACGACGCGCGAGATCCCGCACCAGACGATCGCGCCCATGCACATCGCGCAGGGTTCGCCGGACGTGTAGAGGGTCGTCCCCCGCAGCGCCTCCGGCCCGTGCTCCGCGAGGAAGCGGCGGATCGCCACCATCTCGCCGTGCGCCGTGGGATCGCGCTGCTGCTTCCCGAGATTCAGGCCCCGGGCGCGGATCTCGCCCTCCGCGACGATGACGGCGCCGAACGGGAAGTCGGCGCGGCGCGCCTCGGCGATGGCCGCCCGCATGAAGGTCTCGTCCGCGGCCGTGGCCGGCGCGGCGGTGGTCGCCGACGCGGGGCGCGCGCCCGTCGACAGCGCCACGCCGAGCGCCGCGGCCCCGAGGAACGCGCGCCGGCCCGCATCGGGCGCGACGGGCGGTGCGTGGCCGTGCTGCCCGGTGCCGCGGAGCTTGCTCGTCATGATCGGTTCCGCTGAGCTGTCTCGAGGGGCCGTCCCGGCGGCCGCGACCGCGGCCCGGGGCCGTCCTGGAAGCGCTGCCTGGAAGCGCTGCCTAGAAGCGCTGCTCCGTGCGGCCGGGGTTGGGGCCGCGGCCGTGATAGGACGCCATGCACAGGTGCCAGATCTGCGAACCGAGGTCGTAGAGGCTGAGGTTGTTCGGGTTGGGGTAGCTGAAGATCTGGGCCCGCGCCTGCTCGCGGCAGGCGGCGTCCTGCGGGCTCTGGATGGGTGGCTCCGGCACGGATTGCGCCGCCGCCCCCGTGGTCAGGGCAATCGCGGTCGCGAAGGCAATCAGCGGGAGGCGCATCGTCACAGGTCTCCGAATACGGCGCCGCGGCGGCCGCTGTCCGGCCGGCCGCGGATCTGGGAAGCGGTATGTGGGGCCGGCGGCGCTCCGGGCGAGACCGTCAGGAGCGCCGCCGGCGCGTTCGTCAGCGGCGACGCCAGTGGTAGCTGCGATGCCAATGATAGTTGCGGTGCCAGCGATAGTTGCGATGCCAGCGGTAATTGCGGTGCCAGCGATAGTTGTAGGTCCGGTAGAAGCGCCGGCCTCCGTAGTAGCGGGCTCCGTAGAAGGCCGGGCCCGGGCCGTAGAACCGGCGGGCGTTCGGGACGCACCGGCCCCACGGGTTGAGGTGGAATCCGGGCCCGCACCAGTAGCCGACCCGGGTCAGCCCGCTCGCGTCGCCGGCCAGCGGCGCCGGTGAGAGCGGGGCCGCCGACGCCGGGCCCGCCAGGCCCAGGCCGCTCAACACAAGGGCCACGAGCCCCATCATCCGCATGAAATGCACGGCGTGATCCTCCCGCGACCGGCACGCTGTCCGCGTCCGGATCGTGCATCATGCTGCTTGCGAGCCAAGATTAATGTCAATGGCCCGCACTCAGTCAATACCTGTATCAACTACGCATCATCATTTATGAGCCGCGCGATTTCCGTTCTGTATTCAGTGTTCGTCAATGCATCCGTTCCAATCTGACGCACCCGGCGCGCCGGTGACGGATCGGGAGGAGGACCATGAACAGCACGGATCGTCGGGCCGGCGGACGGTCTCGACCCATCGTGACGGCCGGCCTCGCCGCCCTCGTCCTCGCGCTCGCCGCCGGTCCCGGCGGCGCGCAGGACGGCTTCGGTGAGGGGGCCGGGCGCCCGGCCGACCTCGCGGCCGGCGCGGAGGTGGACGCGCTGCGGCCGGTCGTCGAGCGCTTGGCCGGCGCCTGGGTCGCGCGCGGGGCGATCCCGGGCCTGATCGTGGGCGTGAGCCACCGGGGGCGGCGCAGCTACTTCGGGTTCAACGGGGCCGGCGGCGCGCCCTACCGGTCCGACACGATCGTGGAGATCGGCTCGATCACCAAGGTGTTCACGACCGCACTGTTCGCCGAGGCCGTCGATGCGGGCCGCCTGCGTCCCGACACGCCGCTGCAGGAGCTGTTGCCGAACCTGCGGCTCCGGCCCTGCACGGCCCAGATCACGCCGCTGCAGCTCGCCGACTTCACCTCGGGGATGCCGACGCTGCCGGGCGACCTGCCGCGTGCCCTGGCGGAGCGCAGCGTCCGGACCTACCCGCCGGAAGCGTTCCTGGCCTGGGTGTCGCGCTGGAGCCCGGAGGGATCCGAGGCGGGCGGCTGCGCCCTGCCCGCCCCCTACCGGTACTCGAATGCCGGCATCGGCCTGCTCGGCTACGTTCTCTCCGAACGTCTCGGCGCGCCGTGGGAGAGCCTCGTGCACGAGCGGATCACCGGGCCGCTCGGGATGACCAGCACGGCGGTCACCGTGAAGCCGGCCGACCGCGCGCGTCTCGCGCAGGGCTACGGGATGGAGGGCCAGCCGGTCATGCCCTGGCCGGTCTTCGCGTGGTACGCCGCGGGAGCGCTCCGCTCGACCGCCACCGACATGCTCGCCTTCGGCGAGGCGGCGCTCGGGCACGAGGCGGTGAACGGCGCGCCCGTGCCGCCAGCGCTCACCCGGGCGCTGCGCGAGGCGATGACGCCGCTCTACCAGCCGGAGGGACAGACCTTCCGGCAGGGCATGGCCTGGATCGAGGAGATCGGCGACCCGGACGCGGGCCAGCGGCCGGTCTTCCTGAAGGTCGGGGGGACCGACGGCTTCAACAGCGTGGTCGTCGTCAATCCGGGCAAGGATCTCGTCGTCTTCGTGGCCGGCGGCCAGCCGAAGATCGGCGCGGAGCGCCTCGGCGTGGCGCTGTCCCGCCAGATCCGCTGAGCGGGCCCGGGCCGCGCGGGGCGCTCACCCCGCCAGCGCGGCCTCGATCCCGGCCCCGATCGCCAGGAGCCGGCGGTCCTGTCCGTGCCGGGCCAGCAGCATCAGGCCCGCCGGCCGGGGCAGGCCCGGCATCGGCAGGGACAGGCCGGTGAGATCGAAGAAGTTGCCGAAGGCGGTGTTGCGCAGCATCAGGCGATTGGCCGCCAGGAAGGCCGCGTCGTCCGCCGCCAGCGGGGCGGTGAGCGGCGCCGTCGCGGCGGTCGCCGGGAGCGCCAGCACGTCGAGCGGGGCGAGGTGCCGGTCGAAGGCGGCGATCAGCGCGGCCTGCCGGCGCATCGTCCGGATGTAGCCCGCGGCCGTCGCATTCCGGCCGGCCACGATGCGGCGATGCACCCGCGGGTCGTAGCGGCCGGCCGCGCTGTCCAGCCAGTCGGCGTGGATCGCCGCGGCCTCGATCGCCGCGAGGGAGCCGTCCGGGAGCGCCGCGTCCATGGCGGCGAGGTGGTCGTCGATCGGGTGATCGGCGATCCGGGCGCCGGCCCGGGACAGGCGGGACAGCACCCGCTCGAAGGCCTCGGCGACCGGCGCCTCCGTCTCGGTGAACAGCAGGCCCCGCGGCACGCCGATGCGCAGGCCGGCGACGGCGAGCGCCTCCAGCGGCGCGGGCTCCTCGCCCGCCATCACGGCGTCGGCGGCCGCGCAATCCGCGACCGTCCGGGCGAGCGGCCCCAGGGAATCGAGGGCGTAGGACAGCGGGAACGCCCCCTCCAGCGGCACGCGGCTCGCGGTCGGCTTGAAGCCGACGACGCCGTTCAGCGAGGCCGGGATCCGGACGGAGCCGCCCGTGTCGGACCCGATCGCGATGTCGCTCGTCCCCTGCCCCACCGAGACCCCGGCGCCGGAGGACGAGCCCCCCGGGATGCGCGCCGGATCGGCGGCGTTGCCGGGGGTGCCGTAATGCGGGTTGAGGCCGAGCCCCGAGAAGGCGAACTCGGACATGTTGGTCTTGCCCAGGATCACCGCGCCGGCGCGGCGCAGGCGGGCGACCACCGGGGCGTCGGACCGCGCCGGCGCCGCGTCGGCCAAGAGGACCGAGCCGGCGCGCGTCGTCTCGCCCGCCACGTCGAACAGGTCCTTGATCGAGACCATCGCGCCGTCGAGGGGGCCGAGGGAGATCCCGTCCCGGCGGCGCGCATCGGCGGCGTCCGCCGCCGCGCGGGCCTGCTCCGGGTAGAGGCGGGTGAAGACCGCCGGGTCCCCCGCGGCGATCCGGGCCAGCCGGGCCTCGAGGGTCTCGCGTACGCTCATGGTCCTCACCGCATGATCTGATCCGGCCCTGCAAGCGGAGGGCCGGTCGGGCCGGTCCGCGTCAGAACGTGCCGGGATAGGCGCCGCCATCCATCAGCAGGTTCTGCCCGGTGATGAAGCCCGCCTGCTGGCTGCACAGGAACGCGCAGGCGGCGCCGAACTCGTCGGGGTGGCCGAAGCGGCCGGCGGGGTTGTCGCGGGCCCGCGCCTCCAGGAACGCCTCAACGGAGGTGCCGGCCTTGGCGGCCCCCGCGGCGGCGTTGCCGCGGATCCGGTCGGTGTCGAAGGGGCCGGGCAGCAGGTTGTTGATCGTCACGCCGTGCCGCACGGTCTTGCGCGCCAGGCCGGCCACGAAGCCCGTCAGCCCCGAGCGGGCGCCGTTCGACAGGCCGAGATGCTCGATCGGCGCCTTCACGGCGCCGGAGGTGATGTTGACGATCCGGCCGAACCCGCGGTCGATCATCCCGTCGACCGTCGCCTTGATGAGCGCGATCGGCGCCAGCATGTTGGCGTCGAGCGCCCGGATCCAGGCGTCGCGGTCCCACTCGCGGAAATCGCCGGGGGGCGGGCCGCCGGCATTGTTGACCAGGATGTCGGGCTCGGGGCAGGCGGCGAGCGCGGCGGCCCGGCCGGCCTCGGTGGCGATGTCGCCCGCGACGGCGGTGACGGTGACGCCCGTCGCGGCGCGGATCTCGTCCGCGGTCCGCTCCAGCGTCTCCGCGGTGCGGGCCGTGATCGTCACCGCGACGCCCTCCCGGGCGAGCGCCAGGGCGCAGCCCTTGCCCAGTCCCTTGCTCGCCGCGCAGACGAGCGCCCGGCGTCCGCTCAAGCCGAGATCCATGGGAAGCCTCCGTGAGCCGGCCCTCGCCGCGAGGGCGTCCGGCGCGTCATAGCGCGCCGGGTGCCGTCCCCGGAAGCGGCCCGGGACGGGGCGCGGGGCCTCTCGGGGTCTCTCCGCCTCCGGAGGGCCGGTTCGGCGGGCGCCTCACGGCCGGAACCGGGATCCGGCGCTCACCACGTGCGCAGGTCGCGGGCGCCGGGCACGTCCGGACGCTCCTCCCGCTCCGGAGCGACGAAGCCCGCCCACAGCAGGGCCACCGCCCCGGTGAGGAGCGGAAGGGACGTGCTGAGGACGAGGCTGAGGGTCACGGCGATCCTGCCAGGCGGACGGTGTCGAGGCGACGAGATCAGAATTCCATATCCTGAGAATTGTTTTCGACGACTTAAGGCGAGTGCTCGTAATTGCGGGAACCTGAGGGAAATCTGCGCGGCCGGCCCGCGTCGCGGCGGCCATCGCGCGTGATGGCGGCGTCGGACGCTCGGCCGAGGCCGACGCATCGCGGGTCCGCGCGATCCCGGCCGGTGCGCGCCGGCTCAGGGCTGATCCGCCGCTCCGGACAGGGCGCCGAACTCGTTGACCATGCACTCGTGCATCCGGCGCAGCCACGCCCGCGCCTCGGCCCGCTGGGCCTCCGCCCGTTCGGCCCGCTCGTCCGACGCGCGGGCCTGCGCCTCGGCCCGCTCGGCCCGGGCGAGCGCCGCCTGCAGGAGCGCCTCGGCGTGGCGGGCCCGCTCCTCGGCCGCGCGGAGCGCCGTCTCGGCCGCCCGCACGGAACTCTGAGCCTCCCGGACGGAGTCGCGGGCGCTCGCCTGCAGGGCGCGGACCCGCGCCGCGGCGCCGCGCACGGCGGTCAGGGAGGTCGACCAGTCATCCTCGGCCGCCGGGGAGGCGGGCGCGGGGGATGCGGCCGCGGCGCCGGAGAACAGCGCCACGACCCGGTCGATCGGGTCGGCGTGGCCGTCGCGCGGCAGGGCCGGGTCGGACAGGGGATGGGGCACCGTCGGCTCGGCCCACGCGCGGGCGGCACTCATGCCGCGGCCTGCTCGGTGAGGTCCGAGAACTCGGACAGGATCGCCTGCTGGACACGGTCCAGCCAGTCCTCGGCCTGCCGGGCCCGATCCTCGGCGGCGCGGGCGCGGGCCTCGGCCGCCTTGGCGCGCTCCTCGGCGGCGACGACCTGCGCCTCGGCGCGCAGCTGGGCCTCGCGCGCCTGCATCTCGGCCATCCGGGCGCGCTCGTTGGAGGCGTGGACCTCCTCGCGGACCTGATCCAGCACCTGCTCGATCCGCGCCTCCCGCTCGCGCGCCTGGGCCTCGATCACGCGCGCTTGGCGGGCGGCGGTCTGCACCCGGTGGATCAGCGCGTCCCAGTCCCGCGGCGCGGCCGGCGGTGTCGGGGACTCGGCCCGCGCGTGCAGCGACGCGACGGCGCGCAGGACGTTGCCGAGGTCGGGTTCGGACGCGGCGCCGCGCTTGGCCTTGTCTGCGGGCCGGAACCGAGGATCGCTCAGAAGCCTCTGCAGCTCGCTCACGGATCCCCTGCTCCCTGTGTACGCGATTCTGATCCGACTAAGCTGTTTAGAATGGTTAACGAAGGATTAAACGACGGGCGATCGGGTATTGGACAATTGATGACGGCGGCCGATCCGCGCGCGTCGGCCACGGCCGGGCGGGCCTCGCGCCGGGCCCCGGATCGCCGGATCGAAGCCGGCGGCAGGATTGCCGGCGCGCTCGCCGGATGTGCTGTTTGATACGGAATTCGCGCCCGGAATGACCGCGTATTCAGCTCATCGGTACGGGCTGAAATGGTTGTTCTGTAGGAGATCGCGATGGCCGGGAACCGCATGGAAGAGGCCTGGAGGCCGGCCTTCAAGACCGGACAGATCTTCTTCGGGCACCCGCAGGAATGCTGTGACTGCCTGATCTGGGAGCTCAGGACATCCGGGGCGCGGATCGAGGTCCAGCCGGAGGCGGTGCCACCGCAGGCCGTCCGGCTCGTCTCGATCGCCCTGCTGCTGAACCAAGCCTGCGAGGTCGTCGCGCGCGAGGGCCGGACGATCGAGCTGAGGTTCTCCCCCCGTCCGGAGCCCGCGGGCGGTGCGCCCGACGCGACGCGGCCCGTGCTCGGCCGCACGCTGTTCCCGCCGCACCGGCCATAAGTCTCCCGCATCACCGCGAAGCACCCGAGGAGGTGCGTCATGACCGCTCCGCAAGTCATCGCAACGATCTTCTTCCTAGTCTCGGTCGGTTCGGCGACGACGCTGGCCCTCATGGCGGCGGCCTCGGCCGTGCTGGACGCGGTCGCGAAGACCTGCGACCGCGCGCGGCCGGACGCGGGACGGGACCGCTCGCGCCGTGTCACGGAGGCCGCCTGTCGGCTGCGCCGCGCGGCCCTCGCCCGCGCCGCGATCCCGTAGGATCCCGGTCCCGCCGACGGGTCGGGCATCGGTTCTGCTCGAGCCTCGCCGTCTCGCCACGCGAGAGGAGGCACGAGCGACGCCGTGAGGGAGGAGCGGGCAGGCGCGATTCCGGAGGCCGCGACGGGTTCGGAGAACCCCTCTCGGTGGGCGATCCTGCCGTGACGTCAGTCTGGGGCGTTCAATCTGGAGACGGGCCGGGAGTCACGGCGTCGAATGGTGGAGACGACAGGGATCGAACCTGTGACCTTTCCCATGTCAAGGGAATGCACTACCGCTGTGCTACGTCTCCGTATCGACCGCGATCAGGTTCGACGAACCTGCAAGCCATCGAAATAGTCCAGACTGCTCAGTAACTTATGAGAGTGCCGACTACCGTGTCAAGGTAGTGCTCTCCCGCCGAGCTGCGCGTCCGGGCCGGCGCCGTTCGGGCTCCGGTGGGCGGGGCCTATAGCGGCTGCCCGGCGAGGGCGCAAGCGGAACCTGCGTGACCAGGCCGATCGATCGCGTCCCTCAATGGTCCGGCCGCGGCGCGCGCCGACCCGATCGCCCCGCGCCGCGCGCGGATAGCGCATTTTGCGTCAATGGCTTAGAGACGGGGAGAACGAGCCGGCGGGGGCAACCCGCCGGGATCCGTCTCCGGGCCGAACGCGCCATGGTGCACGCCGACGGGAAAATGCGCTATGGCCCTGCCGCTCGGCATCCGGCCGCGCCGCGACACATGGCGGACACTCGGCGCCGGCATGCCGCCGCCTCACGCTTCAGGACATGCGCTACTTCATCGACCACGATCAGGGCGACTCGATCCGCGGCTGGATCGTGCCGGACAATCCCCTCGCCATCAGCCGGGTCGTGGTCGCGGTCGACGGCCGACGCGTGGCCGAGGTCCCGGCCAGCGTCATCGACGAGGCGTTCAAGCGCAACGGCTGGCACGCCACCGGGCAATGCACCTTCGTGGTCAGCGAGGCCGAGGTGCCGGGCCTGTCCGAGATCCCGCGGCTCGAACTCTACGATGCCGACACCAACGTGCTGGTCTACCGCCGCATGCCGGTCGAGGGTCAGATCCGGCTGCGGACCATGCTGATCAACACCGGCATCGAGCCCGAGACCGTCCTCCAGACGGCGCTCTTCCCGTATTTCCAGCACTGCTACTTCGGCATCCACAAGCTGCCGGACGAGATCCTGAGCTGCGTCCTGGCCGGCCCGGCCGCCCCGTCGGCCTTCCTGTCGGGCGCCGTGACCATCCCGCGCTACGAGAACTTCATGACGCCGGACCTGATGGTCACGGCCATCCTGCTCCAGGAACCGCAGATCGAGATGGCGGCCCGGATGCGCTGGCTGAAGGCCCGGGCCGCGGATGCGGCCGATCCGGCGCGCAGCTGGCGCCTGGGGCCGCTGGCCGAGGCCGCCGCCTTCGCGGACGGGTATGACTTCTCCGACGTGAAGAGCCTCAAGCGCTTCTTCCGGATGCTGCCCGAGCCCGCCTACCGGCTGCTCTACAACCCCCTGACCCGCCAGCTCGGGACCCGCATGCCGGACGACCGGCTGCATCCGGGCAACTCGATCGCGGCGATCGAGATTCTCGCCCGGGTCGGGATCGTCGGCCACAAGACCCGGTTCCCCGCCTTCGCGTCGACGCTGTTCGACCGCCTCGGGATCGGCGCGCCGATCCCGACGCTGCCGCCGGTGCCGGCCGAGACGCTGGCGCTGGCCGAGCGCCTGAAGAGCGTCAAGGCGGTCGAGGACATGATCGTGTTCGACGTGGCCATGTCGGATGCCGTGAAGGCCTCGGTCGACAAGAGCTGGAGTTGATGGTGCGTTCGACCGGGCCGGCGGTGCCCGAATTCCGCCTCCCGACGGCGCAGGTCACGGGGCTCTGGGGCAAGCGGCGCGCCCTCCCGGCGCGGGCGGGCTCCGACGGGCTGCGCGTCGCGCTGCCGGATCTCGCGGGCCGCTGGGTCGAGATCATCCTGTCCAACGACCCGGCCGAGGCCCGCGACACCCTCCCCGACATCAGCTTCGTCGGTCCCGACGGACGGGCGGGCACGCTGCTGCCGCAGGAGGCCCGGGGCGGCGGCGCCTTCGCGTGGATCGGCTGCCTGCCCGAGGACGTCGTCGAGCTGCGCGTCGCCGACCCGGCCGGGCGCGTCCCGGTCCGGCTGCGCCGGATCGCCGTGCGCCGCCTCGCCCGGCCGGTCCTGGCCGCCCGCGGGCTCCTGCGCGATCCCGGCCTGACCGTGCAGGCCTTCACTTGGCGGATCCTCGGCAAGAAGGTGCGCGCGCGGGGCTTCCTCGGCCGGGCGCTGCGCCACCGGCGCGTGAGCGGCTACGAGGCCTGGCTCGGGACCCACACCCTGCGCCGCGCGGAGCGGGACGGGATCGCCGCCGAGATCGCCGCCTGGACCGATCCGCCCCTGATCTCCGTGCTGATGCCGGTCCACGATCCGGACCCGAAGGTGCTGCGCGCGGCCCTGGCCTCGCTGCGGGCGCAGCTCTACCCCCACTGGGAACTGTGCGCCGTGGACGACGCCTCCACGCGCCCCGAGATCCCGCGGATCCTGAGCCGGGCGGCCGAGGCCGACCCGCGCATCCGCGTCCTCGCCCGGACGGAGAACGGCCACATCGCCCGGGCGACCAACGACGCGCTGGGCATGGCCCGGGGGGCGGTCTGCGCCTTCATGGACCACGACGACGCGCTCACCGAGGACGCCCTCTACGAGGTCGCCCGGGCGCTGCGCCGCGACCCGGGCCTCGTGCTGATCTACAGCGATGAGGACAAGATCGACGGGCGCGGCCGGCGATTCGACCCGCACTTCAAGTCCTGCTTCGACCGCGAGCTGCTCTACGCCCAGAACTACATCAACCACCTCACGGTCGTGCGCACCGAGGCGCTGCGCGCCGTCGGCGGCCTGCGCCCCGGCTTCGAGGGCAGTCAGGACCACGACCTGCTGCTGCGGCTGACCGACGGGCTCGACCCCGCCCGCATCCGCCACATCCCGCGGGTGCTCTATCACTGGCGCGCCGCGCAGGGCTCCGGGACCTTCTCGGACCGGGCGCTCGCCCGGGCGGAGGCCGCGCGCCTGCGCGCCCTGGAGGAGGTGGTGGCGCCCTGGGGCGGCCGCGCGGAGCGCGGTCCCGGCGGCTTCAACCGCCTGGTCCGGCCGCTGCCGGCGTCGCCGCCGCGGGTCTCCGCGATCATCCCGACCCGCGACCGGGCCGAGATCCTGTCGGTGACCCTCGACGGACTGCTCGGCGCGACCGACTACCCCGACATCGAGGTGATCATCGTCGACAACGACAGCCGCGAGCCGGAGACCGCCGCCCTGTTCGCCCGCTACCGGGACGATCCGCGGGTGCGCGTCGTGCCGGTGCCGGGGGCGTTCAATTTCTCGGATCTGTCGAATCGCGGCGCCGCCGCGGCCACCGGCGCGGTGCTCCTGTTCCTCAACAACGACATCGAGGTGCTCGAGCCCGGCTGGCTGGCCGAGCTGGTCCGCCACGCCGTGCGGCCGGAGATCGGGGCCGTCGGGGCCAAGCTCCTCTACCCGGACCACACGATCCAGCACGGCGGCATCGTCCTCGGGATCGGGGGCGTGGCCGGCCACAGCCATCTCGGCGTCGCGGACGCGGATCCGGGCTATTTCTGCCGCATGGTCATCGCCCACGAGGTCTCGGCGGTCACCGGCGCGTGCCTGGCCATGCGGGCGGACGTGTTCGCGGAGGTCGGCGGCTTCGACGCGCAGGCCCTGAAGGTCGCCTTCAACGACGTCGACCTCTGCCTGAAGATCCGCCGGTCCGGCTACCGGATCGTCTGGACCCCCTTCGCGAAATTGATTCATCACGAGTCGAAGAGCCGCGGGGCCGAGGACACGCCGGAGAAGCAGAAGCGCTTCGAGGGCGAGGTGCTGACCATGCTCGACCGCTGGGGCCCGGAGCTGCGTGCCGACCCCTATTACAACATCAACCTGTCACGGAATTCCGCCCATTACCGCGTGTGAGCGGTCCTCACCCGGTGGCGACACCGGTGGTCGCGGCCGCGCGGTGCTATGCATGCGTCAGTGGGTAAACTTGCGTCCGGAGCCGGTTGCGGTACCTCTGGACATGCCGCAAGAGGCAGTTCCGGCCAAGGCGTCCCCACGGGCGCGCGGCGAGGGCGACAATCAGAGATGAGTGCGAACACCCCTACGGTCGCGGGCCTGGAGCGCGACGCCCAGCAGGCGATGGGAGACCACAAGGTCCACCCCAACGAGATCGCTATCGGCGTGGTGATCGGACGCGCGTCCGAATACTTCGACTTCTTCGTGTTCGGCATCGCCTGCGTGCTGGTCTTCCCGAAGGTGTATTTCCCCTTCGTCGACCCGCTGAAGGGCACCCTCTACGCCTTCTCGATCTTCGCCCTCGCCTTCATCGCCCGGCCGCTCGGCACCGTGCTGTTCATGGCGATCGACCGGCGCCACGGCCGCAGCGTCAAGCTGACCACGGCCCTGTTCCTGCTCGGCGGGTCGACGGCGGCGGTGAGCTTCCTGCCGCGCTACGACAGCATCGGCATCTCGGCGGTATACATCCTGGCCGGCCTGCGGATCCTGCAGGGCCTCGCCCTCGGCGGCGCCTGGGACGGCCTCGCCTCGCTGCTCGCCATGAACGCCCCGCGGGAGCGCCGCGGCTGGTACGCGATGATCCCGCAGCTCGGCGCGCCTTTGGGCTTCATGGTGGCGAGCGCCCTGTTCGCGTTCTTCATCGTCAATCTCGACGAGGCCGATTTCATCGACTGGGGCTGGCGCTTCCCGTTCTACTGCGCCTTCACCATCAACGTGGTCGCGCTGTTCGCCCGGCTGCGCCTCGTCGCCACCGACGAGTTCGCCCGGATGATGGACCTCGACCGGCTGCGCCCGGTCCCGGCCCTGGAGCTGTTCCGCCACCACGCCGGCGACGTGGTCCGCGGCGCCTTCGTGCCGCTCGCCGCCTTCGCGCTGTTCCACCTCGTGACGATCTTCCCGATCGCGTGGCTCGCGCTGAACAGCACGACCCGCTCGCCGGGCGAGTTCCTGATCGTGCAGTTCTCCGGCGCGATCGTGTGCGCCGGCGCGGTGGCGGCCTCGGGGCTGATCGCCGACCAGATCGGCCGCCGCAACTGCCTGATCATGAGCAGCTCGCTGATCGGCTTCTTCGCCGTCGGCAGCATCATCGCGCCGCTCCTGTTCGGCGAGAGCGCCATCGGCCAGACCATCTACGTCACGATCGGCTTCATGCTGCTCGGCCTCGCCTACGGCCAGACCGCGGGAGCGGTGAGCGCCCGCCTCGGCAACCGCTACCGCTACACCGGCGCGGCGCTGACCTCCGACTTCGCGTGGCTGATCGGGGCCGGTTTCGCGCCCCTGGTGGCCCTGTTCCTGTCGCAGCGCTACGGCCTGGCGATGATCGGCGTCTACCTCCTCTCCGGCGCGGTCTGCAGCCTCGTGGCCCTGTTCACCGACCGGTCGGAACTGCGCCAGATGTGAGTCGGCGGCCGGCGGCGCAGGCCGCCCGGCCCGCCCGTGAGCTGACTGGAACGCCGCCTCGCGCGGTACGGCAGAAGCGCCGCGGCAGCGGCATGGCAGAAGTGCCGCGGCAGCGGCCTGGGATGACGAGACGCGTGCTGTGACATCCACGATCCATCGACCGGACAGGACCGACACCGCGACCCGCCGAGGCGGTCGCGCTCGGCGCCTCCTGCCGCTCCTCGCCCTGCCGCTCCTGACCCTGCTCGGCGGCTGCAACTTCGTGGTCCTGCACCCGGCCGGCTACGTCGCCGAGCAGCAGCGCAACCTCGTGCTGGCGGCGACCGGGCTGATGCTCCTGATCATCGTCCCGGTGATCGCCTTCACGCTGATCTTCGCGTGGCGCTACCGCGCCAGCAACCAGGACGCGGTCTACGATCCCGAATGGCACCACTCGACGCAGCTCGAGGTGCTGATCTGGACGGCGCCGCTGATGATCATCATCGCCCTGGGCGCCCTCACGTGGATCGGGACCCACACCCTCGATCCGTTCCGGCCGCTCAGCAAGATCGACCCGAAGCGCGACGTCCCGGCCGGGACGGTGCCGCTCGAGGTCGAGGCCGTGGCCATGGATTGGAAGTGGCTCTTCCTCTACCCGCAATACGGGATCGCCACGGTCAACGAGCTGGCCGCGCCGGTGGACCGGCCGATCCGCTTCAAGATCACCGCCACCGATGTGATGAACACGTTCTACGTGCCTACGCTCGCCGGCATGGTCTACGCGATGCCGGGCATGCAGACCCAGCTCCACGCGGTGATCAACCGCGAGGGCGCCTACGAGGGCCGCTCGGCGCATTACAGCGGCGCCGGCTTCTCCAACATGTTCTTCAAGTTCCACGGCCTGACCACCGACAAGTTCGACCAGTGGATCGCCAAGGCCAAGGCCGAGGGCGGCGAGCTGACCCAGGAGGCCTACCTGAAGCTGGAGGAGCCGAGCGAGGCCGAGCCGGCGCGGTTCTACAAGTCCTACATGAAGGGCCTGTACGACCGGATCATCGGCATGTGCCCCCGGCCCGACCAGATGTGCGTCGGAGAGATGGCGAAGATCGACGCGCAGGGCGGCGCCACCGGCACGGAGGCCGCGGAGAACTACGCGCGTCTCCGGTACGACAACCGGCTCGCCGAGCGCGGCGTCGAGGGGCCGGGCGCGACGGCGCCGGCCTCCGGAACGGCGCCGCACGGCCAGACGCAGCCGCAGGGCATGCAGCCGCGACCCGACATGGGCAACCCGGACGTCCGGGGCCAGACGACGCCGCCCGACGCCACGGGCCAGGGCTCCGGCGGGGGTCGGAGCGGGGGCATCCAGATCGCCCCGAAGCAGCTGAACCAGTGAGGCCGCGCGTGCTGACAGCGGACTCCACACACACAACCGGCGGTCGCCGTCGAACCCACTGAACGGGCCGATCCCATGTTCGCAAACCTGGACCTACAGCAGCTGCTCGTCGGGCGATTCACGATCGAGCAGATCCCCTATCACGAGCCGATCCTGCAGGGGACGTTCGCCGGCGTGGCCGTCGTCGGCCTCACCGTGCTCGGCGTCATCACCTACTACCGCTTCTGGGGGCCGATGTGGCGTGACTGGATCACGTCGATCGACCACAAGAAGATCGGCATCATGTACTGCATCTTCGCGGGCATCATGCTGCTGCGCGGCTTCGCCGACGCGATCCTGATGCGCTCGCAGCAGGCGGTCGCGTTCGGCGACCAGCAGGGCTTCCTGCCGCCGCACCACTACGACCAGATCTTCACCGCCCACGGTATGATCATGATCTTCTTCGTGGCGATGCCGTTCGTCACGGGGCTCATGAACTTCGCCGTGCCGCTGCAGATCGGCGCCCGCGACGTCGCCTTCCCGTTCCTGAACAATTTCAGTTTCTGGATGACGGTCGCCGGCGGCATGCTGGTGATGGTCTCGCTCTTCGTCGGCGAGTTCTCCCGCGCCACCTGGCTGGCCTACCCGCCCCTCTCCGGGGCGGCGATGAGCCCGGGCGTGGGCGTCGACTACTACATCTGGGCCCTGCAGATCGCCGGCATCGGGACGCTGCTCTCAGGGATCAACCTGATCGCCACCATCGTGAAGATGCGGGCGCCCGGCATGACCATGATGAAGCTGCCGATCTTCGTCTGGTCGTCGCTGTGCACCAACATCCTGATCGTGGCCGCCTTCCCGATCCTCACGGCCGTTCTCGCGATGCTGTCGCTCGACCGCTACGTCGGCACGCACTTCTTCACGAACGACCTCGGCGGCAACGCCATGCTGTACTTCAACCTGATCTGGATCTGGGGTCACCCGGAGGTCTACATCCTGATCCTGCCGGCTTTCGGCGTGTTCTCGGAGATCACCTCGACCTTCTGCGGCAAGCGCCTGTTCGGCTACACCTCGATGGTCTACGCGCTGGTGGTGATCACCATCCTCGCCTACCTCGTGTGGCTGCACCACTTCTTCACGATGGGCTCGGGCGCGGACGTGAACTCGTTCTTCGGGATCACGACCATGATCATCTCGATCCCGACGGGCGCGAAGATCTTCAACTGGATGTTCACGATGTACCGCGGCCGGATCCGGTTCGAGGTGCCGATGCTGTGGGTGGTGGCGTTCATCGTCACCTTCGTGATCGGCGGCATGACCGGCGTCCTGCTCGCTGTGCCCCCGGCGGACTTCGTCCTGCACAACTCGCTGTTCCTGATCGCGCACTTCCACAACGTGATCATCGGCGGCGTGCTGTTCGGCATGTTCGCCGGCGTGACCTTCTGGTTTCCCAAGGCCTTCGGCTTCAAGCTCGACGAGTTCTGGGGGAAGATGGCCCTCGTGTTCTGGGTGACCGGGTTCTACGTCGCCTTCATGCCGCTCTACGTGCTCGGCCTGATGGGCGTGACCCGGCGCATGCAGCACTTCGACGACCCGTCGCTGCAGATCTGGTTCGTGATCGCGGCCTTCGGCGCGGCGCTGATCGCCTGCGGCATCGCCTCGCAGATCATCATGTTCGTGGTCTCGATCCGGAACCGCGACAAGCTGCGCGACCTCAGCGGCGACCCGTGGGGCGGCCGGACGCTGGAATGGTCCACCTCCTCGCCGCCGCCGGACTACAACTTCGCCTTCACGCCGGTGGTCCACGATTCCGACGCGTGGTGGGACATGAAGAACCGCGGCTTCGACCGCCCGCTCAAGGGCTACCGGCCGATCCACATGCCCAAGAACACCGCGGCCGGCGCGATCCTGGCGGCGCTGAACTTCACCTTCGGCATCGCCATGGTCTGGTACGTCTGGTGGCTGGCGATCCTCAGCTTCGTGGCGATCTTCGTCGTGGCGATCGCCCACACCTTTAATTACAATCGCGACTACTACATTCCCGCCGACGTCGTCAGTCGGACGGAAGGTCAGCGGACGCGCGAACTGGAGATGGCGTGATCCGATGATGCACGCGGAGACTGCACCCCCCGGCGCCGCGGCGCCGGTCTTCTACCAGACCGACGAGGAGGGCCATCATTCCGAGGGCTCGACCATGCTCGGGTTCTGGCTCTACCTGATGAGCGATTGCCTCATCTTCGCGACCCTGTTCGCGACCTACGGGGTGCTCGGGCGCAGCTACGCGGCCGGCCCCACCCCGAAGGAGCTGTTCGACCTGCCGGGCATCGCGGTGAACACCGCCATGCTGCTGTTCTCGTCCATCACCTACGGCTTCGCCATGCTGGAGATGGACCGGGACCGGGTGAAGCAGACGCAGATCTGGCTCGCCATCACCGGCCTGTTCGGCGTCGCCTTCGTGGCCCTGGAGATCCGCGAGTTCGTTCACCTGTTCCACGAGGGCGCGCCGCCCTGGCGCAGCGCGTTCCTGTCCTCGTTCTACACCCTGGTCGGGACGCACGGCCTGCACGTCTCGATGGGCATCCTGTGGCTCGTCGTGCTGATGGTGCAGGTGAGCAAGCGCGGCCTGATCGTCGAGAACAAGCGCCGGCTGATGTGCCTGTCGATGTTCTGGCACTTCCTCGACCTGATCTGGATCGGCGTCTTCACCGTCGTCTACCTGATGGGAGTGCTCGAATGAGCGCCGACGTTCACAACGCCGCCGCCGGGCACGGCCACCACGACGCCCACAGCGAGGGCGGGCACGGCACCTTCCAGAGCTACATGACGGGCTTCGTCCTGTCGGTGATCCTGACGGTGATCCCGTTCTGGCTGGTGATGGGCAACGTGCTCGACAACAGCCTCGTCACCACCCTGGTGATCCTGGCGCTCGGCGGCGTCCAGATGGTCGTGCACGTCATCTACTTCCTGCACATGAGCACGAAGTCGGAGGGCGGCTGGACCTTCATGGCACTGATCTTCACCATCACGCTGGTGGTGATCATGCTCGCCGGCTCGGTGTGGGTCATGTACCACCTCAACCACAACATGATGCCGATGGATGCCCACGACGTCATGAAGAACGCCCGCTGAGCGCGCGTTCGGTTTCGAGACCCGCGGGGTCGGGAGGGGGGTCCGATCCGGGCCCCTCCCCGGCCCCGCTCTCGTTGCTGCGGCGCGCCGTGTTCGGCGCCGGCGCGGGCCTCGTCTTCCTGGTGCTGCTGGGGCTCGGGACCTGGCAGGTGGAGCGGCGGGCCTGGAAGCTCGACCTGATCGCCCGGGTCGATGCCCGGGTCCACGCGCCGCCCGTGCCGGCGCCCGGCGCCGCCGCGTGGCCGCGCGTCGGCCCCGACGACGCCTACCGGCATGTCCGGCTCTCCGGCACCTTCCTGCACGATCGCGAGACCCTGGTTCAGGCCGTCACCGAGCTGGGCGGCGGCTTCTGGGTGCTGACGCCCCTGCGGCGGCCGGACGGGACCGTCGTGCTGGTCAATCGCGGCTTCGTGCCCGGCGACCGTCGGGACCCGGCGACCCGGGCGGCCGGGCAGGTCGCCGGCGAGACCGCGGTGACCGGCCTCCTGCGGCTGACCGAGCCCGGGGGGGCGTTCCTGCGCGCCAACGATCCGAAGGACGGCCGCTGGTATTCCCGCGACGTGGCAGCGATCGCCGCCGCCCGGGACCTGACCGACGTCGCCCCCTACTTCGTGGACGCGGACGCGACACCCAATCCGGGCGGCCTGCCGGTGGGCGGCCTCACGGTGATCGCCTTCCCCAACAACCACCTCGTCTACGCGATCACGTGGTACGGGATGGCGCTGATGCTCGCCGGCGCCGTGATCTACCTGCTGCGGCGCGGCCCGGGGGACCGGGACGTCGAGGTCCGCTGAGGCCTGCCGGGGCGCCGGCGCCGCGCGGCCTCCGCGCGAGGCTTGACCGATAGGGGAGTAGCCCGCTCCGAGCGGGTCCCTATAATGGCGTGACAAACGCCACAACGAGTCAACGCCATGACCTCCCGCATCCCGAACTTCGCCGAAGTCCCGTTCTCAGGCGAATCGCTCGCGGTGTCGGCCCCGGCGCTCGGCGAGCCCTGGATGACGCCGGAGGGCATCCCGGTGAAGGGCCGCTACGGGCCGGAGGACCGGGAGGGCATCGAGTTCCTCGACACCTATCCGGGGATCGCGCCGTTCCTGCGCGGCCCCTACCCGACCATGTACGTCACCCAGCCCTGGACGATCCGGCAATATGCCGGCTTCTCCACGGCCGAGGATTCGAACGCCTTCTACCGCCGCAACCTCGCGGCCGGGCAGAAGGGCCTGTCGGTCGCCTTCGATCTCGCCACCCACCGCGGCTACGATTCCGACCATCCCCGCGTCTCGGGCGATGTCGGCATGGCGGGCGTGGCGATCGACTCGATCTACGACATGCGCACACTGTTCTCCGGCATCCCGCTGGACGAGATGACTGTGTCGATGACGATGAACGGCGCGGTGCTGCCGATCCTCGCCCTTTACATCGTCGCCGCCGAGGAGCAGGGCGTGCCGCCGCAGAAGCTCGCGGGCACGATCCAGAACGACATCCTCAAGGAGTTCATGGTCCGTAACACCTACATCTATCCCCCCAAGGGATCGATGCGGATCATCTCCGATATCTTCGCCTACACGTCGAAGAACATGCCGAAGTTCAATTCGATCTCGATCTCCGGCTACCACATGCAGGAGGCGGGCGCCACGAACGACCTGGAGCTCGCCTACACGCTCGCCGACGGCGTCGAGTACATCAAGGCCGGGCTGGCGGCCGGGCTGACCATCGACCAGTTCGCCCCGCGCCTGTCGTTCTTCTGGGCGATCTCGACCAACTTCTTCATGGAGGTCGCCAAGATGCGGGCCGCGCGCCTGATCTGGGCGAAGCTCGTGAAGGGGTTCGATCCGAAGTCGGAGAAGTCGCTCGCCCTGCGCACCCACTCGCAGACGTCGGGCTGGTCGCTCACCGCCCAGGACGTGTTCAACAACGTCACCCGCACCAACATCGAGGCGATGGCGGCGACGCAGGGCGGCACGCAGTCGCTCCACACCAACGCGCTGGACGAGGCGCTGGCGCTGCCCACCGACTTCTCGGCCCGGATCGCCCGCAACACCCAGTTGTTCCTGCAGCAGGAGAGCGGCACCACCCGGATCGTCGATCCTTGGGGCGGCTCCTACTACGTGGAGAAGCTCACCGCCGACATGGTCGCCCGCGCCTGGGAGCACATCCGCGAGGTCGACGGGCTCGGTGGCATGGCCAAGGCGATCGAGGCCGGCATCCCGAAGCTCCGCATCGAGGAGGCCGCCGCCCGCGCCCAGGCGCGGATCGATTCCGGCCGGCAGACCATCGTGGGCATCAACAAGTTCCGCGCCGACGACGAGATGGCGATCGAGCTGCTGCGGGTCGACAACGGCAATGTCCGCCGGCTCCAGATCGACAAGCTCAAGCGCCTGCGCGACGAGCGCGACGAGGCCGCCGTGACGGCCCGGCTCGAGGCGCTCACGAAGGCCGCCGACGGTGCCGGCAACCTGCTCGAACTCGCCGTCGAGGCCGCCCGCGCCAAGGCGACGGTGGGTGAGATTTCCGAGGCCCTGGAGAAGGCCTGGGGCCGGCACCGCGCCGAGATCCGCTCGATCTCCGGCGTCTACAAGCGTGAGGTGGGGGGCATGTCGCCAGTGGTCGAGGAAGTCCGGGCGCTGGTCGAGGCGTTCGAGGAGAACGACGGCCGCCGGCCGCGCATCCTGGTCGCCAAGATGGGCCAGGACGGTCACGACCGCGGCCAGAAGGTGATCGCCTCGGCCTTCGCGGATCTCGGCTTCGACGTGGATATCGGGCCGCTCTTCGCCACGCCGGCGGAGGCCGCCCGGCAGGCGGTGGAGAACGACGTCCACATCGTCGGCGTCTCGTCGCTGGCGGCCGGCCACCTGACGCTGGTGCCGGAGCTGAAGGCGGCGCTCACCGAGCAGGGCCGCGACGACGTGATGATCGCCATCGGCGGCGTCATCCCGCCGGGCGACTACGAGGCGCTGACGGCGGCCGGCGCGGCGGCGATCTTCCCGCCCGGCACGGTGATCGCCGAGGCGGCAGCCAAGCTGATCCGCGCGCTGAACGAGCGGCTGGGCTACGCGGCCCGGCAGGCGGCGGAGTAGGACGCGCCTCCCGCGGCGGCCAAGCTGGCCGCCGCGGACCTCATTGCCGAGGCGCCTCAGTTCAGCGCCTGCGGGTCCGCCTCCGTGAGGAACGCCCCGACGGCGTGGAGGAACTGCATGCGGTTCTTCTCCATCATCACCGTGTGGGTGCCCTCCCCCAGCTCGACGAAGCGCTTGTAGGGGGCGTGGGTGAGCTTGGCGAAGTATTCCTGGGCCTGGTAGCTCGGCAGGTCGGCGTCCCACTCGGCGTGGATGATCAGCACCGGCACGCGGATCTCGCCCGGGTCGTAGAGCGGCTTGCCGGCCGCCCAGTAGGCGTCCTTGTCGGCGACCGTGCCGTTCGGCGCGCGCAGGACCGGCGGCGACCGCTTCGCCCCGTCCGCGTCGGTCGCGAAGGTCGCGTCGGCCCACTGGTCGAACCAGCCCGCCGGGATCAGGTCGGCCTTCTTGTCCTCGGGCACCCCGGTCAGCCAGCGGGCCCGGGCGCTGTCCCGGCTGACGGTGCGGTAGGCCCCGACCTTGCCACCGCCGCCGATCAGGCCCGGCGTGCGCGCGAGCCATTGCGGCGCGTAGAGGACGAGGCGGTTGACGCTGTCGTTGTGGGTGCTGGTGTAGAGCCCCATGGTGGAGGTCCCCCAGGACCAGCCCATCAGGTCGATCTTCTCGACGCCGCGCCGCTTCTTGATGAAGTCGACGACCTGCCCCACCACCTTGGCGGCGTCGGGCGTGCGCATCAGCGGCGGGTTGTCGTCCGGCGGCGCGTCCATGGCGGCCGGGCGCCCCGACAGGCCGTAGCCCGGCAGGTCCACGCAGTAGACGTCGAAGCCGAGGCCCGCGAGGTAGTCCATGGCCGACATCCCGCCGAGCGGCAGGTCGAAGGCCGTAGAGGACGGGTAGGTCGAGCCGTGCACGTAGAGCAGGATCCGGTCGCCCGGGAACGTGTCGGTGCCGGCCGGGCGCTTGTTGCGCACGTAGATGTCGACGCCCGGCTCGCTCCAGGGGAGGCGGAACTCTTCCGTGGCCAGCCGGGCCGCGGGAGCCGCGACGGCAGGGGCCGCCGCGGCCGCGACCGCCGCCCCGGCGGCGAGCGCCCCGACCAGCTCGCGCCGGGCCAGGCCCCGGCCCGGTCGTGCCCCGTTCGGATCTGTCCGCATCGGTCTGTCCGCCATGGTTTCCTCCGGTCCGCCTTGTCCGGCGGCTCGGGCGATTGAACCGGCGGGTGCCGGCGGGCGCAACGCTCCGGGGCGGCCGGCGGCGGACAGGCGGCGGGTTCCGTCGCCCGATCCGGCGAAACCGCGTGATAAAAGCCCGCCCCTGTCGCCGGGGCTGGTGACGCCGCGCCTCCGCGCGGGCATTGAGGCGGGAGAGCCCGGGAGACGCCCGCTTATGACGACCCCGACCACCGTCGCGACCACGCCCTTCCCCGACCAGAAGCCGGGCACCTCCGGCCTGCGCAAGAAGGTGCCGGTGTTCCGGCAGCCGAACTACGTCGAGAACTTCGTCCAGGCGATCTTCGACACCCTGCCCGACAGGGCGGGCGCCACCCTGGTGCTCGGCGGGGACGGCCGGTTCCTCAACCGCGAGGTGGTGCAGAAGACGCTGCGACTGGCCGCCGGAAACGGCTTCGGCCGGGTCCTGGTCGGGCAGGGCGGCCTTCTCTCGACGCCGGCCGCCTCCTGCGTGATCCGGAAGGCCAAGGCGCTCGGCGGCATCGTCCTCTCGGCGAGCCACAACCCAGGCGGCCCGGAGGGCGATTTCGGCATCAAGTTCAACGCCGCCAACGGCGGCCCGGCACCGGAATCCGTCACCGACGCGATCTTCGCGCGGGCCAAGGCGCTGACAGAGTACCGCCTCGTCGAGGCCCCGGACCTCGACCTCGACACGCTCGGCGACACCCGCCTCGGCGCCATGACGGTCACGGTGATCGACCCGGTGGCCGATTACGCCGAGCTGATGCGCACGCTCATCGACTTCGACGCGGTGTCGCGGCTGTTCGCCTCCGGCTTCCGCATGCGCTTCGACGCTATGAGCGCGGTGACGGGGCCGTACGCGACGGCGATCCTCGAAGGGATGCTCGGCGCCTCCGCCGGCACGGTGGTCAACGCCGTGCCGAAGGAGGATTTCGGCGGCCACCACCCGGACCCGAACCCGGTCCACTGCCACGACCTGTTCGACCTGATGCAGGGCCCGGACGCGCCGGATTTCGGCGCGGCCTCGGACGGCGACGGCGACCGCAACATGATCGTGGCGCCGGGCCTGTTCGTGACGCCGAGCGACAGCCTCGCCCTGCTCGCCGCCCACGCCCACCGGGCGCCGGGCTACGCCGGCGGGCTCGCCGGTGTCGCGCGGTCCATGCCCACCAGCCGCGCCGCCGACCGGGTCGCCGCCGCCCTCGGCATCGAGGCCTACGAGACACCCACCGGCTGGAAGTTCTTCGGAAACCTGCTGGATGCGGGCCTCATCACCCTGTGCGGCGAGGAGAGCGCCGGCACCGGCTCGAACCACGTGCGCGAGAAGGACGGGCTCTGGGCGGTGCTGCTCTGGCTCAACATCCTGGCCGCCACCGGCGAGCGCGCCGACGCGCTGGTGCGAGCGCATTGGCGCGCCTACGGGCGCGACTACTACGCCCGCCACGATTACGAGGAGGTCGATTCCGACGCCGCCAACGGCCTGATGGACGCGCTCCGCGAGAAGCTCGCCGGGCTGCCGGGCACGCGGATCGGCGACCTCACGGTGTCGACGGCCGACGAGTTCGCCTACCGCGACCCGGTCGACGGCTCGCTCACCGAGCGCCAGGGCATCCGGATCGGCTTCGCCGAGGACGCGCGGGCGGTGTTCCGGCTCTCGGGCACCGGCACCGCCGGGGCGACGCTGCGGGTCTACCTGGAGCGCTACGAGAACGCGCCGGACCGGCTCGACTTGGCCGTGGCCGAGGTGCTGGCCCCGGTGGCCGCCGCAGCCCGCGCGATCGCCGAGATCGCGCCGCGCACCGGAAGGCCTGAGCCGAGCGTGGTGACCTGAGGGGAGCCGGCAGACGTGCCGTCTCTGCGCGGGGAGCGAAGCGACCCAGAGGCGCCACGCTCGACGGCGGCGCGCGACTCCGGGTCGCTTCGCTGCGGGCGCGATGGCGGCAGGGCCGGCGCCGATTCCTCAAACCAGGTCCTTCACCATGTGCACGGTGACGTCGTCGTCGCGGGTCCGGCCCGGTCCGTCGTAGAGCTCCTCCCGCTCCACCCGGTAGCCGAGTGCCCCGTAGAGGCGCAGGTTCGCCGTGTACTTCTTGTTGGTGTAGAGGCGCAGTCGCGTCAGCCCGGCCTCGCCCGCGACCGCGTCGGCGCGTCCCATCAGCCGGCTGCCGAAGCCCCGGCCCTGGAAGGCCGGATGCACCGCGACGTTGACGACCAGAAGGTGATCGGCCTCGGTCCGCGTCTCGATCAGGCCGGCGAGATCCGGGCCGGCCACCAGCAGGTCGAAGCGGTGGTCCCGCAGAGCCTGCGCGTAGTCCGCCCGCATGGGGATCGGCAGGCGGCCGATCACCGGGATCCACTTCGTGTAGGCCGCCTCCACCAGCGCCCGGATCGCGTCCGCGTCCGCGGGCGCACCGCGCCGGAGCGCGACTGACTCGTTCATCTGACCTCTCACGGTTGACCGCGGCGCGTCCGTCCCCTAAAGACCCGCCCGTCGATGGGGCTCCGCACGGGGCCCCGTCGCGTTTTCACGCGCACCCGTGGGCGGGATCCTCCCGCCCTGTCGTCCCGGACCGCGAAGGGCCGGGAAAAGGAGGGCGCGTTCCTCATTCTCGTCACGAGAGGACGCGGAAGATATGTCGAAGCGGATTCAGGCGAAGCACAAGCTCGACCGCCGCATGGGCCAGAACATCTGGGGCCGCCCGAAGAGCCCCGTCAACCGCCGCGAGTACGGCCCCGGCCAGCACGGCCAGCGCCGCAAGGGCAAGATGAGCGACTTCGGCACGCAGCTGCGCGCCAAGCAGAAGCTCAAGGGCTACTACGGCAACATCACCGAGAAGCAGTTCCGCCGCTACTACGCCGAGGCGATCCGCCTGCGCGGCGATTCCGGCGAGAACCTCGTCGGCCTGCTCGAGCGCCGCCTCGACGCCGTGGTCTACCGGGCGAAGTTCGTCGCCACCCCGTTCGCCGCGCGCCAGTTCGTCAACCACGGCCACGTCAAGGTGAACGGCGTCCGCGTCAACATCCCGAGCTACCAGGTGAAGGCCGGCGACCTCATCGAGGTCAAGGAGTCGTCCCGCCAGCTCGAGATCGTCATCGTGGCGACGCAGCTCTCCGAGCGCGACGTGCCGGACTACATCGAGGCCGACCACGCCAAGATGACCGCCCGCGTCACCCGCATCCCCAGCCTGTCCGAGGTGCCCTACCCGGTGCAGATGGAGCCGAACCTCGTCATCGAGTTCTACTCCCGCTGATCCTGTCGCCCCGGCGACCGATGGAGGGGCTGCCCGTTCGGGCGGCCCCTTCGCGTTTCGATACCTCAGTCCCGAAGGCCGGCCTCCGGCACCCGGGACGGGGCGCGGGCCTCAGCAGCCGTGGCAGATCGAGCCCATCGTGTGCCGCATCTTGCTGTCCCAGGCCTTCGAGCGGGCCTCGGCGGCCTTCTGAGCCTTGATCATCTCGGCCTGGCTCACGGGCTGCGGCAGTCCGGTGGCCGCGGCGTTGCCCGTCGGCTTGGTCTGGCTCATGGGGGTGACCCGGCGGCCGCCCACGATGGGGCCGGCCGGGGCGGCGGGGCCGGGGCCCGCGCCCGGAGCCGGGCTCTGGGCCAGCGCCGGCGTCGCCCCGAGCAGGAGGCCGAGAAGCAGCGCGGGACGAAGAATTGCCATGGACGTGATCTCCCCGGCGGAGGATCCTGTGCCGGCCCCGCCTCATCTGGCGGCGATCCTACCCGATCACACCTTTAAAATCATGCCGACGGCAGATCCCCGGTGAGCGCCGGTCCGCCCCTGAACCGCCGGGAGGCCGTCGCCGCGGCCCTGGCCCGCCTCGCCCCGCGCCTGCCGGATTTCGAGGCGGAGGCCGCCCTCGACCGGGCGCTGGCGAGCCCCGGCCTCCGCCGGGCCGCCCCCGAGACGGCGGCCCGCCTCGCCCTCGTGGCCTACGCGCGCCACGTCTTCACGGATTACGACGAAATCCTCGCGGAAGGCTACGACCGGGACAGCGCCCGGCACTTCGTCCTCGAAGACCTCAACGCCGCGCTCGCCGCCTGGGGCGCCGCGCCGGTCCCCGAGGACGAGCCCGGCGCGCCCGGGGCCGATCCGCGCTGAGGCGGTCGCGCCGGGCTCCGCCATGCTGTAGGAGACCGGCCCGGGGCCGCCCCGCGGCCCGTTCCGGTGCCGCTCGTGGAGATTGGCAGAAGACCATGAAGATCAGCGCGCGCAACGTTCTCAAGGGTACGGTCGTCTCGGTGGAGAAGGGGGCGACCACCTCCCACGTGAGGATCGAGATCAGCCCCGGCCAGGTGGTCACCGCCTCGATCACCAACGAGGCCGTCGAGGCCCTCAAGCTCGTCGCCGGCGGTCCCGCCTACGCGGTGATCAAGGCCTCCGACGTCATGGTCGCCGTCGACTGACGACGGCTCGCGCGCCGACCTCCTGGACGGAGGGCGGCGCCCATTCACCACGCTCCGGGCCCGGGCGGGGGCCGGCCGCCTTCGCGCCGCCGCCGCCGCCGGATAGGATGAGCCCGGACCAAGGAGTTCCGCGCGTGCAGAAGACCGTGCTCGGCATCGAGACCACCTGCGATGAGACCGCCGCCGCGGTGGTGTCGGTCGACGAGGAGGGTGGCGCTCAGATCCGCGCCAACGAGGTGCTCAGTCAGATCGCCGAGCACGCGGCCTACGGCGGCGTCGTGCCGGAGATCGCTGCCCGCGCCCATGTCGAGGTGCTCGACCGGCTGATCGCCCGCGCCCTCGACCGGGCCGGGACCGGCTTCCGGGACCTCGACGGCATCGCGGTGGCGGCCGGGCCCGGGCTGATCGGCGGCGTGCTGGTCGGCCTCGTCACCGCCAAGACCCTGGCGCTCGTGACCCGCAAGCCCCTGCTCGCCGTCAACCACCTGGAGGCCCACGCCCTCACGGCGCGGCTCACCGACGGCATCGCCTTTCCCTACCTGCTGCTCCTGGTCTCGGGCGGCCACACCCAGCTCGTCGCCGTGCGCGGCGTCGGCGACTACGTGCGCCTCGGCTCCACCGTCGACGACGCCATCGGCGAGGCCTTCGACAAGGTCGCCAAGCTCCTGGGCCTCGGCTATCCCGGCGGCCCCGAGGTCGAGCGCGTGGCCGAGGCCGGCGATCCCGAGCGCTTCGCCCTGCCCCGGCCGATGCTCGGCCGCCGCGAGGCCGACTTCTCCCTCTCGGGCCTCAAGACCGCCGTGCGGATCGAGGCCGAGCGGATCGCTCCGCTCGCCGAGCGCGACGTCGCCGATCTCTGCGCGAGCTTCCAGGCCGCCGTGGTCGACGTGGTGGTGGACCGCGCCCGGGTCGCCCTGCGCGCCTTCTCGGACGTCGCCGGACGCCCGACCGCCCTGGTGGCGGCGGGGGGCGTGGCGGCCAACGGCGCCGTCCGGCGGGCGCTCGCGTCCCTCGCGGGCGAGGCGGGCCTGAGCTTCGTGGCCCCGCCCCTGCCCCTCTGCGGCGACAACGGCGCGATGATCGCCTGGGCCGGGCTGGAGCGCCTGCGCCTCGGGCTGGTGGACGACCTCACCGCCCCGGCGCGGCCCCGCTGGCCGCTGGCGGCCGCCCCGGCCCGCGCGGCGGTCCCGGCCGGATGAGCGCGGCGGACCGGCGCGCCCACTGGCGGGACCTGGTGGAGCGCCGCCTGCCCGGGGCCGCCCGGCCGGGCTGGCCGGTGCGGCTCGACCATTGCTTCGCCCGCATCCTCCTGGACCACGCCTGCGGCGGTGCCTGGCGCGACCATGTCCGCCCGCCCGCCCACGCCACCATGCCCCTCGCGCAGCTGGAGCTGGCGATCGCGCTCGGCGAGGCGGTGCTCGCGGGGCGCGCGGATCTCGCCCTCCTCAACCGCCGCTCGCTCGCGTGGCGCGGCAAGATCGCCCTCGCGCCGGTGCCCGCGGCTCTCCGCGACGGCGACCTGACCCTGCGCCGCTGGCGCCCGGAGGACGCGGCGCCGTTCGCGGCGCTCAACGCCGATCCGGCGGTGATGGCCCACTGTCCCCGGACCCGGACCGCGACGGAGAGCGAAGCCGAGGCCGGCCTCCTCGACCGCCGCTTCGTGGCGGACGGGTTCGGCCCCTGGGCCCTGGAACACGCGGGCCGGTTCGTCGGCTTCGCCGGCGCGATGCGGATCCTGCGGCCCCTGCCCTTCCCGGGCGGCGACCGGCCCGGTTCGACGGTCGAGCTGGCCTGGCGCCTCGCGCGCGACTCCTGGGGCCGCGGCCTCGCCACGCGCGCCGCGCGGCTCGCCCGCGCCGACCTCGCGGAGCGCTGCGGGATCCGCAGCGTCGTGGCCTTCACGGCGGCCGGCAACGGCCGCTCCCGCGCCGTGATGGAGCGCCTCGGCATGCGCGCGGCCGGGACATTCCCGCACCCGGCGGTGCCGGAGGGGCCGCTGCGCGACCACGTGCTCTACCGGCTGGACTGCGCCGACAGGGAGGAAGCGGCATGAGCGCCGAGACCCCGATCAACGTCGTCGGCGGCGGGGCCTGGGGCACGGCGCTGGCCAACGCCGCCGCCGGGGCCGGCCATCCCGTCACCCTCTGGCTGCGCGACGCGGGGGCCGCCGCCGCCCTGCAGGCCCAGCGGGAGAATCCGCGCTACCTGCCGGGCGTGCCGCTCCACCCGGCGATCCGGGCGACGGGCGAGGCCGCCGACCTCGCCCGTGCCCGGGCGACGCTCCTGGTCGTGCCCGCCCAGACCGTGCGCGGCGTGCTGGAATCCCTGCGCGGACCCCTGGCGACGGCCGGGCCGGTCATCCTCTGCGCCAAGGGGATCGAGCGCGGCAGCGACAGCTTCCTCAGCGCGGTGGCCGAGCAGGTCCTGCCGCCGGGAACGCCCGTGGCGGTCCTGTCCGGCCCGAGCTTCGCGATCGACGTCGCCCGCGGCCTGCCCACGGCCGTGACCCTGGCGGCGGCCGATGCCGGCCTCGCCGCCGCCCTGAGCGCGCTGCTGTCGGGACCGAGCTTCCGCCTCTACCACACCGACGACGTGCGCGGCGTCGAGATCGGCGGCGCCGGCAAGAACGTGCTCGCCATCGCCTGCGGGATCGTGGCCGGGCGCGGGCTCGGCGAGAGCGCCCGGGCGGCGCTGATCGCCCGGGCCTTCGCCGAGCTGATGCGCTTCGCCCGCACCTTCGGGGGCCGGCCCGAGACGCTGATGGGGCTCTCCGGCCTCGGCGACCTCGTGCTCACCGCCTCCTCGCCGCAATCGCGCAACTTCGCCTTCGGCCAGCGCCTCGGCGCCGGGGCGAGCCCGGCCGAGGCCGCGGGCGGCAAGCTCGCCGAGGGGGCGTTCACGGCCGCGGCGCTGGCCGGGCTGGCCGCCGCCAGGGGCATCGAAATGCCGGTGGCGGCGGCCGTCGCCGCCATCGTGGCGGGCACCGCCAGCGTCGACGACGTGATCGCCGGCCTGCTGGCCCGTCCGCTGCGCGGGGAGACCGACTGACGCCGGCCCCGGCCCGCAACCCGCGTCACGCCACCGAGGCCGCCGGCACAGCGTGGCCTTGTCCTTGTCCTTGGCCGTGGCCGTGGGTGTGGGCCGCGAAGCGCGCGATCGGCGCCGGCCGACCCAGCAGGTAGCCCTGGGCGAGGTGGCACTGCTCGCCGGCCAGGAAGGACAGCTCCTCGGCGGTCTCCACGCCCTCCGCCACCACGGCGAGCCCGAGGCCGCGCCCCAGCCCCAGGACGGAGCGCACGATCGCGGCCCCCTGCGGGTTGCTGTGGACCGCCCTGATGAACGAGCCGTCGATCTTGATCCGGTCGAACGGGAAGGCGCGCAGGTTCGACAGCGACGAGTAGCCGGTGCCGAAATCGTCCATGGCGATCCGCACGCCGAGGGCCTTGAGCTGGCGCAGGGTGAGGAGCGCCCGGGCCGGATCCCGGATCAGCGCGGTCTCGGTGATCTCGATCTCCAGGCGCTCCGCCCGCAATCCGGATTCGTACAGGGTCCCGTGGACGAACGGGACGAAGTGCGGGTTGTGGAGCTGCACCGCCGAGACGTTGACGGCAATCGCCAGCGGGTTCGGCCAGCCGGCCGCCGCCCGGCAGGCCTCCCGCAGCACCCAGGCGCCGATCTCGAGGATCGCCCCGGTTTCCTCGGCGATCGGGATGAACACGGCCGGCGAGATGCCGCCCCTGGCCGGATGGTGCCAGCGCAGCAGCGCCTCGAAGCCCGTGACCGTGCCGGACTCGATCTGGCTCTGCGGCTGGTAGACGAGCTCCAGCTCGCCCCGCGCCACCGCGTGGCGGAGGTCGTGCTCGAGCTGGCGCCTGTCGCGGATCTCGGCGCCCATGCTGGCGTCGTAGCGCCGGCAGGTGCCGCGCCCCTCGCTCTTGGCCCGGTAGAGGGCGGCGTCGGCGTGGCTCAGGAGCGCGCGCAGGTCCGCGGCGTCGTCGGGATAGACCGCGATGCCGATGCTGGTGGCGATCACCGGGCCGGAGGCGGCCGGAACCGCCGCCAGGGTGGCGAGGATCCGCTCGGCCAGCCGCTCCGCCTGTCCCTCCGCCTGCGGCGTCAGGATGGCGAACTCGTCGCCGCCGAGCCGCGCCATCAGCTGCTCGGGATCGAGGAGACCGCCGACCCGCAGCGCGAGGTCGCGCAGCATCGCGTCGCCGGCGGCGTGCCCGAACAGGTCGTTGACCTCCTTGAAGCGGTCGAGGTCCAGGCACAGCACCGCGAGCCGGCCGCCCTGGGCGTCCGCGGCGCGCATCGCGCGCTCGAGCCGGGCGTGGAAGCTCGTGCGGTTGGCGAGGCCGGTGAGCGCGTCGTGGTGGGCGAGGTAGTGGATCTCGCTCTCGGCCCGGCGCCGCGCGCGCAGGTCGCGCACCGCCACGGCGTGGTGCGGCAGGCGCCCGTACTCGGCGACCGGGCGCATGATCACCTCGACGGGAATGGGGGCGCCCGCCGCCGGGACGAGTTCGGTCTCCAGGGGCTGGTCGGCCGTCCCTGAGCCGGGCACGAGGTCCGGCAGGTAGGCGCTGAGGCTCCGGCCCGTCAGGAGGGCCGCCTCCAGGCCCGCGAGCCGGGCGAAGGCCTCGTTGGCGCTGACGATCTCGCCGCCGCGGCAGACGACGAGGCCCTCCACGGCCGCGTTGGCGAGGCTGCGCAGGCGCTCGCGCTCGAGATCGGCGCGGCGGCGCTCGCGCAGGTCGACCACGAGGGCGGCGCCGGCGAGCAGCAGGATCAGGCAGCTCGCCACCGCCACGGCCGCGGCGAGCCACCCGCTCCGGATCGCGCCCGAGGGGATCGCCACGGTGGGGTCGGGATGCAGGGTCACCGCGCCCATGCCGGCGAAGTGGTGGCCGCAGATCGCCAGGATCAGCAGCGCGGCGCCGCCGTACCGGCCCCGGAACGTGGTGGCCGACAGGCCGACCACCAGGGCGGCGGCGCCGAGCCCCGCCCCGAGGCCGACCGAGACCACGACCAGCGCGGGGGTCCAGGCGAGGTGCCCCGCCACCTGATAGGCGGCCATGCCGGTGTAGTGCATCGTCGCGATGCCGCCGCCGACCACGGCGCCGCCGAGGCCCGCCTGGACCGCCCGGCCGGAGACGGCCAGGGCGAAGCCGAGCCCGGTGATCGCGATGGCGTCCACGTAGGAGAGGAGCGTCAGCCCGACGCCGTAGCCCGACGGCAGCCCGGGCTCGAAGGCGAGCATCGCCAGGAAATGCGTCGCCCAGATCCCCGATCCCCCGGCGGCGGCGGCCACCGCGACCCAGACGTAGCGGCCGCGGCCGCCGGTCCGGCCGGCATGGGTGAGGAGCTCGATCGCGGTGCCGCTCGCCAGCGCGCAGACCAGGGCCGCGAGGCCTACCAGCCACAGGTTGTGTTCACCGATAAAGCAACCGATGACTGAGATCATGTATGCAACCGGCGATTGGTGCGTGACGCGCTATACGGCTATTTGCATGCAGAATTTAATATTTGCCCAAGGCTTGCGATAGCAGAGCTGCGGCGTTCTACGCGGGTTCTGCTTGACCGCCGGTCCCGCGCGCGGCCGGGGCCGGACCGGCCTGTTCCCGGGAGGCGAAGCTGGGCTATGGCGGGGCGCGCCGCCCGGCCGGGCGGTCTACTGGGACTTCAGCGATGGCGTACTGGCTGTTCAAATCCGAGCCCGCGACCTGGTCGTGGGATCAGCAGGTCGCGGCCGGGGAGGCCGGCACGCACTGGAACGGCGTGCGCAACCACCTCGCCAAGAAGCAGCTGATGGCCATGCAGGTCGGCGAGGAGGGCTTCTTCTACCACTCGAACGAGGGCAAGGCGGTGGTGGGCATCGTGGCGGTGATCCGCGCCTACTATCCCGACCACACCGACGAGACCGGCCGCTTCGGCATGGTCGACGTCAGGGCCGTGCGGGCGCTGCCGAGCCCGGTCACGCTCGAGGCGATCAAGGCCGACGCGGCGCTCGCCGACATGGTGCTGGTCAACAATTCCCGGCTGTCGGTGCAGCCGGTGACCGAGGCCGAGTGGGCGCGGGTCTGCGCCCTCGGCGGTCTCGGCTGAGCCGGGGCCCGCGGCCCGACGGGCCGCTCAGGCGGCGCGGTTGAGGGGGCCGCGCACGGGGCCCACGAAGTCCGGCTCGACCTCGACCGGCGGCAGCGTGTCCATGACCCGGGCGGCCGGCAGGGTCACCACCACCTCGGTGCCCTCGCGGGGCTTGGAGGACAGCTGGAACTGCCCGCCGTGCAGCTCCACGAGGCCCTTCACGATCGGAAGGCCGAGGCCGGAGCCCTGCTCGGCGGTCTTGATCGCGAGCGAGCCGCGCCCGAACGAGGACAGGACCGTGCCGAGCTCGTCCTCGGGGATGCCCGGGCCGCTGTCCTTCACCGAGACGTACTGCCCGCCCGAGGCGGTCCAGCCGACCTTCAGCCAGATCTCGCCGCCCGGGGGCGTGAACTTCACGGCGTTCGACAGGAGGTTCAGGACGATCTGGCGCAGAGCCCGCTCGTCGGCCCAGAGCCGCGGCAGCGAGCCGTCGACGAGGTCGTGGAAGGTCTGGTTCTTCGCCTTGGCCCGGAGGCCCATCATGTGGCGGCACTCCTCGACCACGTGGGCGAGCTGCACCGGCTCCTCGTTCAGCTCGTAGCGCCCCGCCTCGATCCGCGACAGGTCGAGGATCTCGTTGATCAGGTTCAGGAGGTGCATCCCGCTGTCGTGGATGTCGTGCGAGTACTCGCGGTAGGACGGCGCCGTATGGGTGCCGAACACCTCGTTCTTCATCACCTCCGAGAAGCCCAGGATGGCGTTGAGCGGCGTGCGCAGCTCGTGGCTCATCGTGGCGAGGAAGCGCGACTTGGCGAGGTTGGCCTCCTCGGCCCGGCGGCGGGCCTCGTCCGAATTGGCCTTGGCCTGCTCCAACTCGCCGAACACCGCGTCCTTCTCGGCGCGGGAGCGCAGGGCGCCCACCGTCGAGGTGTAGAGGCGGCGGGACAGGCCGAGGAAGAAGACCTGCGCGCCGCCGGCCATGACCACCAGCATCAGCAGGTCCATCCCGCGGGAGAAGGCCGCGAGCGAGGCGGTGGCGAGGGCCAGCGGCACCAGGGCGGCGACGGCGGCGAGCGGCACCGTCGCGGCCAGCATGGTGGTGACCGCGGAGGCGATGACGAGGCCGAACAGCGCGAAGGTCCAGCCGCCGGTGGTTCCGAGCCCGATCATCGCGGCCCACGACAGGCTCTGCAGCACCTCGCCGACCAGGAAGCGGCGGCGCCAGCGGGCGAGCGGGATCGTCGCCGGGTCGGCGCGGAGGAAGCGCCGGCTCAACGTCGTGTTGAGCGAGATCATCAGGACCACGCCGAGCGCCCAGATCGCCGCCACCGGCGGCGCGATCCAGAAGGTCGACGCCGCGGCCAGCACCGCCGCGAACCCCACCAGCGGGATGCCCGCGCCGACCCGGTACTGGGCGTAGTGGCGCAGCAGCTCGTAGTCGAAGGCCCGTTCGAGGCCGGTCCGCGAGGTCAGCTTCTCCCGGGCCGAGCGGATTTCCCGGGCGACCCCGCGGCGGCGCGCCGCCTCCTCCGTCGAGGGGCCGCGACCGCGCTGGACCATCTCGACGGTGAGATCGGACATGCGCGTCTTCAAACTCGGCTCGAATGCGCGGACGGGCGGCGGTGGCGGGGAAGCACTCCGTGAGGATGGGGCGGATATGTTAAGAAGCGGCTGCCGACATCCCTGCAATCTTAAGCATCGCGGGCTGTATCGAGACTGTCGTGCCGCCGGATCGACGTGCGGTGCCGCACATCGTGTCGGGGCCCGCGCCCGCTAGTCTCGGGTGGAGGCCCGCCGGCCCGAGCGCGGTCGCACGCCGCGATCCGGGGCGCCCGGACACGCGCGTCGAGAGAGGGTCGCCGACCATGCCGAATCTCACCGTCAACGGCGTCGCGCACGCGATCGACGCCGATCCCGACATGCCCCTGCTCTGGGTGCTGCGCGACCGGCTCGACGCCACCGGCACCAAGTACGGCTGCGGCATCGCGCAGTGCGGCGCCTGCACGGTCCACCTCGACGGCCAGCCGGTCCGGGCCTGCCAGACGCGGCTGGGCGATGTCGGCGCGGCGCAGGTGACGACCATCGAGGGCGTGTCGGGCCGGGTGGCCGAGGCCGTCCAGGCGGCCTGGCGCAAGCTCGACGTGGTCCAGTGCGGCTACTGCCAGTCCGGCCAGATCATGTCGGCGATCGGCCTGCTCTCGGGCAACGCCAAGCCCACCGACGCCGATATCGACGGCGCCATGGACGGCAACATCTGCCGCTGCGGCACCTATCAGCGCATCCGCGCGGCGATTCACGAAGCCGCGCGCAGCCTCGCCTGATCCGTCCCGGCGCCCACCTTCCCGCCCTCCCCCGCGGTCCCGACCGGAGCCTCGCCGCCATGCTGAACGCCCGTCGACCGAACCCCCTCCCCGTCCGTCCGAGCCGCCGCGGCCTGCTCGCGGGCGCCGGCGCCCTCGTGGTCGCGTTCCGGCTCGACCCGAAACCCGCCCGCGCCGCCGCCGGCCCGAACCTCGCCGACGTGAAGGCGCAGCCCAACGCCTTCGTGCGGATCGGCGCGGACGACACCGTCACGGTGGTGATCAAGCACCTCGACATGGGCCAGGGGAACACGACCGGGCTCGCCACGATCCTGGCCGACGAGCTCGGCGCCGACTGGCGACACGTCCGCACCGAGTTCGCGCCCGCCGACGCGGCGCTCTACAACAACAGCCTGATGGGCCCGATCCAGGGCACCGGCGGCTCGACCGCGGTGGCCAATTCCTGGTTCCAGCTGCGCAAGGCGGGCGCGGCCGCCCGCGAGATGCTGATGGCCGAGGCCGCCTTCCGCTGGAAGGTGCCGGTCTCCGAGATCACGGTCGCCGACAGTCTCGTGCGCCACGCTCCGTCCGGCCGGCAGGCCCGGTTCGGGGAGCTCGCGGCCTCGGCCGCCTCGCTGCCGGTGCCGTCCGAGCCGCGGCTCAAGGACCCGAGCGAGTGGACGCTGATCGGCCAGAAGGTGCCGCGCCTCGATTCCGTCGCCAAGACCAATGGCACGGCGGTCTACTCCCTCGACATCCGCCGCCCGAACCAGGTCACGGCCCTCGTCGCCCGGGCCCCGCGCTTCGGCGCCACCGTGAAGAGCTTCGACGCCGCGGCCGCCCGGAAGGTCGCGGGCGTCCTCGACGTGGTGCAGGTGCCGACCGGCGTGGCGGTGATCGCCCGCGACACGTGGTCGGCCATGAAGGGCCGCGAGGCGCTGACCGTCGCCTGGGACGACAGCACCGCCGAGACCCGCTCGTCCGACGCGATCCTGGCCGAGTACCGCGAGCGCGCCAAGGGTCCCGGCCTGACGGCCTCCGAGCGCGGCGACCCGCAGGCGGCGCTCAAGGGCGCCGCCAAGGTCGTCGAGGCCGAGTTCACCTTCCCCTACCTCGCCCACGCGGCGATGGAGCCCCTGAACGCCACGATCGAGAAGGGGGCCGACGGCGGCTACGACGTCTACGCGGGCTTCCAGTTCCAGACCGTCGAGCAGGCCACGATGGCGGCGATCCTCGGCGTGACGGCCGACCGGGTCCGGCTGCACAGCAACTGGGCCGGCGGCTCGTTCGGGCGCCGGGCGACGCCCACCGCCGACTACCTCGCGGAAGCCGCCACCGTCTTCAAGGCGTCCGGCGAGAAGGCCCCGCTCCACCTCGTCTGGACCCGCGAGGACGACATGGCCGGCGGCTATTACCGCCCGACCGTGCTGCACAGGGTCCGGGCCGGCATCGACGGCAAGGGCGCGGTGGTCGGCTGGGACCACGTGATGGTCGGCAAGTCGATCATGATCGGCTCGCCCTTCGAGGCGATGATCGTCAAGAACGGCATCGACGCCACCACCGTGGAGGGCGCCTCCGACACCGCCTACGCGCTGCCGGCCTACCGGTTCGGCGTCCATAACGGCCGCGAGGGCGTGCCGGTCCTGTGGTGGCGCTCGGTCGGCCACACCCACACGGCCCACGTGATGGAGGTGATGATCGACGAGCTGGCCCACGCCGCCAACGTCGATCCGGTCGCCTACCGGCTCTCCCTCCTGACCCAGGCGCCGCGGCTGTCCGGCGTGCTCAAGCTCGCCGCCGAGAAGGCCGGCTGGAGCGCCAAGCCGCAGGACCAGGGCCGCGGCCTCGGGGTGGCGGTCCACGAATCCTTCGGCTCCTACGTCGCCATGGTGGCCGACGTCACGGCGCACGACGCCGCGATCCGCGTCAACCGGATCGTGGCGGCGGTGGATGTCGGCGTTCCGGTCAACCCGGACGTGATCCGCGCGCAGGTCGAGGGCGCGGTGGGCTTCGCCCTGTCGGCGGTGCTGCGCAACCGCATCACCCTCAAGGACGGGCAGGTGCAGGAGCACAATTTCGACGCCTACGAGCCGACCCGGATGAGCGAGATGCCGAAGGTGGAGGTGCACATCGTGCCGAGCCAGGCGGCGCCCACCGGGATCGGTGAGCCGGGCGTGCCCGTGCTCGGGCCGTCGATCGCCAACGCGGTCTTCGCCGCGACCGGCCGGCGCCTGCGCTCGCTGCCGCTCGACCTCTCCGGCGTGAAGGGCGCGTGAGGAAACGCACGTTCCGCCGGCCCGGATCGGCGTAGGAAGGGTGGGCCTTCCCCCCAAGGCAAGAGACCCGACTGACGACGGCGCGGCGCGACACCGCGCCGTTTCTTTTTCGCGCGCCGCGACGCCATCTCCGGGCCATGCCCGCCTTCGACGACACCGCCGCGCGCCTGCGCGCCTGCCGCCTCTGCCGCGACACGCCGCGCTACGGGCCGCACCTGCCCCAGGAGCCCCGGCCGATCGTCCAGGGCTCGGCCACGGCCCGCCTCTGCATCGCCAGCCAGGCCCCCGGCACCCGCGCCCACCGCACCGGGCAGCCCTTCACCGACCCGTCGGGCGTGCGGCTGCGCGCCTGGCTCGGCCTCGACGCGGCGCGGTTCTACGATCCCGCCCGGGTGGCCATCGTGCCGATGGGGTCGTGCTTCCCCGGCCTCGACGCCAAGGGCGGCGACCGGCCGCCCCGCCGGGAATGCGCCGAGCGCTGGCGGGCGGAACTCTTCTCCGGCCTGCCGGATCTGGAGCTGATCCTGGTGATCGGCCAGTACGCGCAGGGCTGGCACCTCGGGCGGATGGAGGGCGGCCTCACCGGGACGGTGCGGCGCTGGCGGGAGATCCTGGCCGAGCCGCGCCGCCCCCGGGTGCTCCCCCTGCCCCACCCGTCCTGGCGCAACAACGGCTGGCTGAAGCGCGAGCCCTGGTTCGAGGCGGAGCTGCTGCCGGTGCTGCGCGCCGAGGTGGCGCGGGTGATGGCGGGGTGATGGCGGGATGAGGGGCCTCGTCCAGGCAGCGACGACATGCGCATCCCATATCCCTCGGGACTGAAGGGTCGCGCCCGTCTTTGCGAGCGCAGCGAAGCAATCCAGCGACACATCAAATCCGAGACCGGCGCGCCGCCCTGGATTGCTTCGCTGCGCTCGCAAGGACGGCGCGCGAGGCGGGGCGCGCACGGGAGGTCGGGGACGGCGTCGCCCGGACCCGCCCGCATTGACAGGCATCGCCGGCGCGTGATCCGTGCCGCGACCCCCGAAGGACGCGCCGATGACCGAGATTGCCGACCCCCGCGACCGCCTGATCGTGGCCCTCGACCTGCCGAGCGTGCAGGCCGCCGAGGCGCTGATCGACCGGATCGGCGACGCCGCGACCTTCTACAAGATCGGCTACCAGCTCGGATACGCGGGAGGCCTCGCCCTGGCCGAGCGGCTGGCGGCCCGCGGGCTCAAGGTCTTCCTCGACCTGAAGCTCCACGACATCGGCAACACCGTCGAGGAGGGCGTGCGCTCGGCCTCGGGCTCCGGCGCCACCTTCCTCACCGTCCACGCCTACCCGCAGACCATGCGGGCGGCGGTCCGCGGCCGGGGCGCGGGACTCAGGATCCTCGCCGTGACGGTGCTCACCTCCTACGACGACGCCGACGCCGCGGAGGCCGGCTACGGCCTGCCGGTGGCGGAGCTCGTCGCCAAGCGCGCCGCCCAGGCGGCCGAGATCGGCATCGACGGCCTCGTCTGCTCGGCCGCCGAGGCGGGCGCGGTCCGGCACGTCGTCGGTCCGGACCGGCTGATCGTCACCCCGGGCATCCGCCCGGCGGGCGCCGCGGCCGGCGACCAGAAGCGGGTCATGACGCCGGGCGATGCCCGCCGGGCCGGGATCGACCACGTGGTGGTCGGCCGCCCGATCACCGGCGCCGCCGACCCCCGCGCGGTGGCGCGGGCGATCGTGGCGGACCTCGCCTGATCCGAGCGGGATTGCCTTCGGGCGGAGCGGTCCCACTTCGCTCCGCAGGGCAGGAGACGCAGCATGACCAAGGGCTACTGGATCGCGCGGGTCGATGTCCGCGACGCGGAGGCCTACAAGGACTACGTGGCGGCCAACGGCGCGGCCTTCGCCAAGTTCGGCGGCCGGTTCCTCGTGCGCGGCGGCGCCCACGAGGCGGTGATGGGCCCGGCCCGGTCCCGCAACGTGGTGATCGAGTTCCCGAGCTACGCCGACGCCCTCGCCTGCTGGAACTCCGACCTCTACCAGGCCGCCAAGGCCAAGCAGCGCGGCGGCGTCGAGGCCGAGATCCTGGTGATCGAGGGCTATGACGGGCCGCAGCCCAGCGCCTCCGAGCCGGCGCCGGAGGCGGGACCGGCCTCCGAGTAGGCGGCGCGCTACGGGAGCGACCCGCGCGGCGCGAGGCTCCGCAGCAGGAACGCCGTCATCGCCGCCATGGGCGGCACCGGCTGGAGGGTGGAGCAGCCCACCAGCAGCGGGTGGGTGTAGCGGGCGATGGCGACGTGGACGCAGGCGGCCGCCTCGGCGGGATCGGCCGCCTCGAACTCGCCCCGCGCCACCCCGTCGCGGATGATCCGCTCGAACCCGGCGGTGATCCGGGCGACGTGGTGGCGGCAGACGTCCCAGCTCTCCGCCATCGCCGCCTCGATCATCTCGTGCAGGCGGGGAAACGTCTCGCAGCGCCGGGTGGAGTCGCGATGCAGGGCCTCGATCGCCGCCGCGAGGCGCGCGGTGGCGTCGAGGCCCGGCCGGTCGGCGATGCCGAGGATCACCGCCTCGCTCTCGCCGATCAGCCGCTCCAGCACCGCCTCGTTGATCGCCTTCTTCGACTCGAAGAAGCGGTAGACGTTGGCCGGGCTCATCTTCAGCGTCCGGGCGATGTCGGCCACGGTCGTCTTCTGGTAGCCGATCTCGCGGAAATACGTGCCCGCCGTCGCGAGGATGCGGCTCCGCGTGTCGGGCGCGCACTCCTCCGCGAGCGAGCGGGTCGTATCTTCGAGGGACATGCGACCTCACTAGGCCATGCGGCGGCGGGGCGTCAAAGACGCGAACCCGGATCGGGTTCCCCTGCGGCGGCTGCGCGCGCCCGGAACCGGCCCGGGCGGCGCCCATTGCCCAGGCACCCCGCCGCGACGGCGGCGTCAGCGAGAGATCCGCGATGCGCTTCACCGACACCCGCGCCCTGGTCACCGGGGCCGATTCCGGCATCGGGCAGGCGACCGCGGAACTGCTCGCCCGCGCGGGCGCCGACGTGGCCATCACCTATCACAGCGACGCGGAGGGCATCCGCGAGACCGCCGCGCGGGTGGAGGCCGCGGGCCGGCGGGCGCTGGTGCTCCAGCTCGACGTCGGCGACCCGGCGGCGGTCACGGCGGCCTTCGACCGCATCGGCAGCGAGTTCGGCACCCTCGACATCCTCGTGGCCAATGCCGGGCAGGCCATGAGCGGGATGCCGGTCGCCGAGATGGACGACGCGGTGCTGGAGCGGATCCTGCGGGTGAACCTCATGGGGCCGCTGTTCTGCGCCCGCCCCTTCATCCGGATGCGCCGGGCCCAGGGCGGCAACGGAAAGATCGTGTTCGTCTCCTCCGTGGCCCAGCACCTGCCCACGCCGGAGAGCGCCCCCTACGGCATGTCGAAGGCCGGGCTCGGCTCCCTCTGCCGGTCCCTGTCGCGCGAACTCGCGGAGGACCGGATCAACGTCAACAGCGTCGCCCCGGGCCTGATCGAGACGCCGATGACCGCCGACCGGTTCGAGAAGCCGGAGGTTCTCGACGAGTCCCTGGAGCGGATCCCGTGGCACCGGGCCGGCCAGCCCGAGGAGATCGCCCGGGCGATCCTCTACCTCGCCTCGGAGGACGCCGCCTACGTCACCGGCCACACCCTGGTGGTCGATGGCGGCCTGACGATGCAGTGGGGCGGCGCCTGAGCGGCGCTCGGAACGACGAAGCGCGGCGCAGGGGTCACCCCCGGCGCCGCGTCGAAGGGTCTGCGATCTGCGGCTCGCGCGTGACCGCGCCTCAGGAACCGAACTGCGAACCCAGGCGCTCGAGGTACTCGGCCAGATCGACGCCCCCGACGCGCTTGCCGTAGTCGAAGCGCATGCCCTGGCGGATGTCGACGCTCGCGTCCCGCGTGGTCAGGGTGAAGGGACGGACGCAGACCCAGGCCCCGTCGCGGCGGTGCTCGAAGTAGCCGAGGATCTCGTGCTTGGCCATAACCTTTCCTCCGGAACCCTGTTCAGGAACATAACGGTCTCACCGGCCACCGGTTCATGCGCCGCGACTGTTTTTCGCGTGCGCGGCCGCACGGATCGAGTGTTCGTGAGCCGGGGTGGCCGGCGGAGCCGGGCCGAGAACTCGCCTTGAGCTTGGCCATTACAGATCGGATGCTCGGGCGCGGCGGGAGGGCGCGTGGCCGGCTCAGTGCCAGCGGTCGAGGATCTCGGCGGTCGTCATCGTCTCGACCTGGTGGCCGTACCGCATCCGGTACATCAGCAGGAGGGCGTCGTGCGCCTCGTCGCAGGAACTGCACAGGCCGTCGGTGGCCAGCACGATCCGGTAGCCGAGATCGACCCCGCCGAGCACGGCGGCCAGCACGCAGACGTCAGTCTCGGCGCCTGTGACGATCAGCGTGTCGACCCCCCGCGCGCGCAGGCGCGCGTCGAGACCCGTCTCGAGCCAGGGCGAGTAGACGGTCTTGTCGACGATCTCGGCGGGCGGAGCCAGTCGGGCGAGGTCCGGGACGAGGTCGATCAGGCCCGGGTCGAGGCGCTCCCGGGTCATGCCGGCCCAGCGCCGCGAGTAGGTCGCCCAGGTCCCGCGGCCCTCGCCCGGCCGGGCGGCCGGGATGAAGCGGGTGAAGAGGGTCCGCTCCGGATGCGCCGCCGCGAGGCGGCAGACATGGGGCAGGACGCGATTCATCCACGGGGTCTGCCAGTCGGTGGGCTCGGCGAACATGCGCTGCATGTCCACGCAGAGGTGGACGCATCCCCTCCCCAGGGCCCCGCCGGCGGTTTCCGGCTCCGGCCGGGGACTGTCCGTCGATGGGCGGCTTCCGATGTCCATGGGCGCGCGATCAGACTGGGTCAGCGTGGCTCGGGTAGCGGGCGAAAGTGGTACGGGAGGCCGTCCCCGCCCGGTCTCGGGGCGGGGACGGCGGGACCTCAGCGGTCGGCCTTGGCGCCGGATACCGTCAGGGAGAGATAGCGCTCGGTGGTCGGGCGGATCAGCTTGCGCACCGCCTCCGCCATGGCCTGCTCCTCCTTGAGGGACTGCTCGAACGCCGTCCGGTGGCCCTGCTTGCCGGCGGCGTCGCCGATGGTGAGCAGCGACTCGTAGGCGGCGATCTCGAAATTCTCGAAGGCGTGGTTGGCGTAGGTGTTCTTCAGGATCTCGTCCTGGGCCGGCGTGTGACCCAGGGCCATCATGTTGCCGACGAAGCCCAGGAAGCCCTCCTTGAGGGTCGAGGGGCTGTCGCCCAGGCTCTGGAGCGCCTCCTCCAGCCGGTGGCGCTGCCCGTGCGTCTCCTCGATGTGGCGGCGCAGGGCCTGCTCCATCTCAGGATAGCGCTCCAGGCGCTCGACCTGCCGCTCCATGATCTGCAGCGCCTGCATCTCCACAGCATGGGTGTTCTTCAGGGCCGTGACGTAGATCTCGCGGGCGTCCATGGTCATGGCGTTCACCTCTCAGCAGTTGCGAGCGCGGGGCTCATTCAACCGGCAAACACGGGTGCCGCACGGCCAAGTTCCGGTCGGAAGGTCGCAGGCGGGGGGCCGCCGCTCCCGGACGGGCCGCACGAGACCGGCCGGCCGGTGCCGGTCGACGAGGCCGGGGCGGCGCGCATCGAGCGGACGATCCGCGACCTCCGGCAGCTGCCCCGCTCAGTGCAGGCCGCCGCTGCGCTCGGCGCGCTGGCGCTCCGCGAGGCGCTTGCCGATCTCGAGGAGCAGCGTCTCGGTCAGCGCCACGAGGGCGGTGTCGCCGACCACCGAGACCGTGTTGTGCAGCGACAGGCAGAGGTCGGCGGTGCGGCTGAGGGCGTCGTCGATCGTGTCCCCGTCGCGCTCCGCGAAAGCCGCGCCGGCCGCCTTGCTGTCCGAGATCTCGACGATCACGCCCCGTCCGGTGGTCGGTCGCCCGTCCTGGTCCAGGTAGAAGTGCCCGCGGGTGAACAGCCACCGCAGCCGCCCTTCCGGCGAGCAGACGCGGTACTCCGCCGTGTAGGAGCCGCCGGTCCGGACGCAGTCCAGAATGACCTGCGAGATGTGGGGCTGATCGTCCGGATGGACGGCCTTCAAGAGCTCCGCGAGGCTGACCCCGACCCGCGACCGGGCCGGGCTGATGTTGAACAGCAGGGCGCTCACCGGATCGGCCCGCGCCTCGTCCCGGAGGATGTCCCACATCCAGAAGCCGACGCCGCCCGAGGCTTCGAGCGCCGCGACGAGCGCCGCCTCGGATACGACGTCGTCCGCGTGGTCCATCCGAGACCTCCCCGATCTCACCGCAACCAGAGGCGACGCTGCGCGACGATTGTGATCCTGCAAAATCCGTTATAGCCTAATACAAATTCCCGTAAAGATCTTGTATTCAAATATATGTGTTGTCTCGCCGTGCCCGGTTCGCCCGACCTAGGCTTCCATCAGAGTTGAGCGGCGGACTCGAAGGGAATTTTCTTCTGCTGGCCGCCGCGACGTGCCGTCCCTCCACTGGCCGACACCTGACTCCGCCGGCGGGGACGGCGCGACGCCCCGCGTCCAAGCCCCGCATGCAGGCCCCGCGTCCTGGCCGAGGGGCCCGGGACGTCCCGGTCCGGGCCGGAGCTTGCGCGCCCTGCGCGTCCGCGTGAGCGCTGGACGCGGTTCGTCAGCGCAGCGAGCGCATCAAATGAGGGCGACCGGCGAGCGGGCCGACGCGATCAAGGACGGGTTGGTTCTGCCGACCTCCACGTCCGCTGCCTGGTGGGCCCCACATCTTGTCGGGACGCGGACGTGGATGCAGAGCCGCGCGCGGGCCGGCCCGTTCCTCCGATCCGCAGGGTCTCCGCGCGGACCCATCCGCCGCCGCGCCGTGAACCCATAGCCCCCTTCGTCCCGGCGGCCTGTGCAGTAATGGCGCAACTTGCGCCATCTTGTGCAGCTATTTATCCAGATGAATGATTGACGAATCCGACTCTATCGGCTCAGATAATGCGCCTGATGGCGTTCGAACCGGCTCTCAGGTGTCGTCTGGCTCGGGTCGGCAAGGTTCGGTCCCATGAGCTACATGTTCAAGGTCCCCTCCGGCGCCGTGGCGGGGGCGATCGCGCAGCAGATCACGTCACAGGGCTACGCGGTTCTCGAGGACTACGTGAGCCCGGAGGACCTGCGCGTGGCGCAGGCTTTCGTCGCGCGGGCGGTCGCCGCGAAGGGCGGTGAGTACGCGGGTTTCACCGGGACGAAGGATCTCGGCGGCACGTTCCTGGCCGCCCTGCCGGACGACCCGACCTTCAACGCCCTGTGCCGCGGCATCTACGAGAGCGCCGTGGGACGGCCCGCGCCGGATGTCGGCTACTACCAGATCCTGCGCTGTCTGGCGGGACATGGCGCCAGGACGCACTCGATGCGCTTCCACTTCGACTCGTACGTGCTCACGGCCCTCGTCCCCGTCACGATGCCGGACCACGGTACTCCGGGGCGCCTGATCATCCACCCGAACACCCGCGCACTGCGTCGGAGCTACCTCCGCAACCTCGTCGACAAGGCGCTGGTCGACAATCCGCTCGCGCAGAAGCTCCTGACCCGCGCCTACGACCGCGGCAGCGACCGCGTGATCCGCCTGTCGCTGAAGCCGGGAAGCCTTTACTTCTTCTGGGGCTACCGCTCGCTGCACACGAACGAGCCCTGCGCGTCCGACGCGATCCGGGCCACGGCCCTGCTGCACTACGTCGATCCGCACGCGGGCAGCCGGCTCAAGCGGGTGCTGCGGCGGCGCTAGTGTCGGCCCTTCCAGGGCACCAGCACGCGCTCCAGGCCCCGCATCCCGAGCTCGAACAGGCCCGCGAACAGGCCGATCAGCAGGATGCCCATCACCACCACGTCGGTGCGCAGGAAATTGGAGGCGTTGAGGACGAGCTGGCCGAGCCCGGCCTGGGCCGCCACCATCTCGGCGGCCACCAGGGTGGTCCAGCCCACGCCCATGCCGATCCGCAGGCCGATCAGGATCTCCGGCAGCGCCGCCGGGAAGACCACGTGGCGCAGGACCTGCCAGCGGCTCGCCCCGAGGGCGCGCGCGGCGTTGATCTGGTCGACCGAGGCGGAGCGCACCCCCGCCCGCGCGGCGAGCGCCACCGGGGCGAGGCAGGCGAGGAAGATCAGCAGCACCTTCGACAGCTCGCCGATCCCGAACCAGATGATCATCAGGGGCAGGTAGGCGAGCGGCGGCAGCGGCCGGTAGAACTCGATCGGCGGGTCGAGGATGCCCCGGGCGATCCGGCTCGTGCCCATGGCGAGCCCGGCCGGGATGCCCACCAGGGCGGCGAGCGCGAAGGCGCCGAGGACGCGCAGGAGACTGTCGCCGATGTGGAGCCCGAGCGGGGCGCCGTCGATCTCCCCGCGCCAGGCCTGACCGAAGGCCGCCAGGACCGCCTCCGGCGGCGGCAGGAACAGCGGCTTCACCCAGCCGGCACGGGTGGCGACCAGCCAGAGGCCGAGGGCTGCCAGCACCGTGGCGGCGCTGACCGTCGGCACCAGGATCCCACCGCGGCGGCGGATTCCGGTGCGCGCCAGCGGGGCCGCCGCCGGAGCCGGGGCCGGGGCCGTGTCCGGGATCACGTCCGGGACCGCGTCCGGGACCGCGTCCGGCGCGGCGCGGGGCAGACCGCTCATCGGACGGCCTCCGGTGCCGCGGCGGCGCCGCTCCGGATGCGCGCGAGCACGCGCTCGCGCACGGCGATGAAGGCGGGGTCCGACTTCACGGCCCGGGCGTCGCGGCCCTCGACGAACGCCCGGGAGAAGGGCAGGTCCAGCGTCTCGACGATGCGGCCGGGCCGCGGGCTCATGATCACCAGCCGGGTGGCGAGGAACACCGCTTCCTCGACGTCGTGGGTGATGAAGAAGGCCATCTTGCCGGTCCGGTGCCAGATCCGGAGGATCAGCTCCTGGATCTGCTCGCGGGTGAAGGCGTCCAGCGCGCCGAGCGGCTCGTCCATCAGCAGGGCGCGCGGGTCTCCGGCGAGCGCCCGGGCGAGGCCGACCCGCTGCTGCATACCGCCCGAGAGCGCGTAGACCTTCCGGTCGGCGCAGTCGGGCAGGCCGACGAGGTCGAGCGTCGCCAGGGCGATCCGCCGCCGCTCCGCCCGGGGCACGCCCCGCATCTTCGGTCCGAAGGCCACGTTCTCGGCGACGTCCAGCCAGGGCATCAGGGCGTGGCGCTGGAACACCACGCCCCGCTCGGCTCCCGGACCCCGGACCGGCGCGCCGTCGAGGAGGATGCGGCCCTCGGTGGGCGCCAGGAATCCCGCGATCGCCGAGAGCAGGGTGGTCTTGCCGCAGCCCGAGGCGCCGAGCGCCACCACGAACTCCCCGGGACCGATGGTCAGGTCGATCCCCGACAGCGCGGCGACCGCGTCGGCGCCCTGCCCGTAGCGGACGCTCAGGTTGCGGATCTCGATCATGGGCCCTCCGGTCCGGGGACAGGCTATTTCCGGGCCGCGTCCACGACCTCCGTCGTGACGAACCGGGCGTAGTCGGGCGCCAGCGCCTGCACGCGCCCCTGCGCCTTCAGGAAGGCGGCGGTCTCGGTGAGGGCCTTGGCGGCGCCGCCGCCGAGCCAGGCCGGGGAGGCCTGCGCCTCCAGGGTCGGGAACCGGTAGGCCGCGAGGCTCGCGGGCACCTCGGCGGGCGCCGAGCCGCTGATCCGGGCCACCGCCGCCACCTCCGGCGCGTCGGCGCCCCAGGGCCTGGCGGCGTAGGCCGCGTCCTGGGCGGCGATCAGCCGGATGAGCGTCACCAGGAAGTCCCGGTTCCGCGCCGCCCAGGCCCGGTCGACCACGAGGCCGTCGAAGGTCGCCTTGCCCCGGCGGGCGAGGTCGCCGGCCGAGACCACCACGGTGCCGGACTTCTTCACCCGGGCGAGCACCGGGTCCCAGATGAAGGTCGCGTCGATGTCGCCCCGCTCCCAGGCGGCGGCGATCTCGGGCGGCCGCATGTTGAGGATCCGGACATCGGCCTGCGTGAGCCCGGCCTCCGCCAGGGCGGCGATCAGCTGGTAATGCGCGGTCGACACGAACGGCACCGCGACCGTCTTGCCGCGCAGGTCGGCCACGCCCGTCACGCCGCTGCCGGCGCGGGCCACGAGCTGCTCGGCGTCGGCGATCTCGTCGAGGATCCAGAACAGCTGGATGTCGAGCCCCTGCGAGGCGGCCGCCGCGATCGGGCTCGACCCCGCCTCGCCGATCTGGACGCTGCCCGAGGCCATGGCGCGGATCACGTCGCCGCCGCCGCCGAACTTGCGCCAGTGGATCGTGTAGCCGGTCGCCTTCTCGATCGCCCCGGAGGCCATCAGGGCGCGGAACGGCACCACCATGTCCTGGTGGGCGAAGGTGACCTCCCGGTCGGCCGCGCGGGCGGTGCCGGGGAACGGCGCGCCGAGAACCAGGGCGGCCAGGGCGGCCAGCGCGACGGCGCGGCGGTGCGGACCGGCAGATGTCATGAGATGTCCCCCATTCGGCCGGCCCGGTGCGGGGGCGACTCGGGCGGCCGGGCGCAGGGTCGACCGAGCTCGGCCACGAAGGCAAGGGCCCGCGCCCTGCCCGGGTCGCGCCCGGGATCCGCCTCGCGCCGCGGCCCCCGCGGCGGTGCGCGGGTCCCGGGCAGCCGCCCGCGGCGGTGCGCGGACCGCGCGCGCCGGAATATCCATCTCCCCGGACGCGCGCGATACCCGGTGCCGTTCTCCGAACCGCCCTCGCCGGAGGCGCCCGCCATCGTCGTCCCGGAGTCGCGGCCCGGCGGGCGCCCGCCGCCGCGGGACCGCCGGCTGGAAGATCGTTCCTCGCCGCCGCGTGCCTGGGAGACGAGAATTTGGGCGTGCAAAACCCGCGGGCCGGCTCCGGCGGCGCCCCCGCTCAGGCCGCGCGCAGCGCGGCGATCTCGTCGATCGTGGCGGCCGCCTGGGCCCGGAGCGCGGCCAGCAGCGCGGTGACGTCCTCGCCCGCGCGGCAGGCCGTCTCGAAGGCCCGGCAGGTCGCGGCCAGATCCAGGAAGCCGATCATGCTGGCCGCCGACACCATGGCGTGCGCGTCCCCCATCAGCCGCGTCCGGTCGCCGTCGGTCGCCGCCGGCCCGAACCGCTCGGCGAGCTCCTTCGCCAGCATCGCCAGGAGGTCGCCCATGCGCGCCTGGCCGACCATCGCGGTCATCTCGTCCAGGGTGGCCCGGTCGATCGTCCCCGCGCGGCGCGGCGGCTCGGCGCGAGGGGCCGCCCACCGGTCGATCGCGGCGAGCAGCGCGTCCGCGCGGAACGGCTTGCCGATATGGTCGTCGAGCCCGGCGGCGCGCAGCTCGGCCACCTGCTGCGGCAGGACGTTCGCCGTCATCGCGAGGATCGGCAGGCGGCCGGCGGCGCCGCCCAGGGCGCGGATCCGCCGGGTCGCCGCGATGCCGTCCATCACGGGCATCTGCACGTCCATCAGGACGACGTCGTAGGACCGCGCCTGGACGGCCGCCACCGCGGCGACCCCGTCGGCCACCACGTCCACCGCGTGCCCGGCGCGCTCCAGGATCATCCGGGCGAGGTCCTGGTTGAGCGGCACGTCCTCGGCCAGGAGCAGGCGGCGGCCGGTCGCGCGGGCGATCGCCGAGGCCGGCGCGGTCGCGCGGGCCGGCGGGACGGCGGCGGGCAGGTCGGCCTCGAACCAGAAGGTCGAGCCGTGCCCGACCGTGCTCGCGACGCCGATCGTCCCGCCCATCAGCGTGACGAGGGATTTCGAGATGGCGAGCCCCAGCCCGGTGCCGCCGTACTCGCGGCTGATCGAGCCGTCGACCTGCGAGAAGCGCCGGAACAGGCGGTCGCACTTGTCGGTCGGGATCCCGATGCCGGTGTCGCGGACCGCGAAGCGCAGCCGCGTCCCGCCGATCGCGTCCGGGCTGACCCGGACCGACAGGTCGATGCCGCCCGACGCGGTGAACTTCACGGCGTTGTTGAGCAGGTTGAGCAGGATCTGCCGGAGGCGGTCCTCGTCGCCCTCGACCCAGTCGGGCAGGCCCGGGCCTTGGGCGAGCGTGAGGGCGAGCCCCTTGCGCTCCGCGGAGGGGCGCACGATCGACACCGCGTTGTCGATCAGCGCCTCCAGGGCGAAGGGCCGGGGCACGATCTCGATCTGCCCGGCCTCGACCTTCGAGAAGTCGAGGACGTCGTTGACCACGGTCAGGAGCGCGGCCCCGGCGGTGCGGATGCGGTCGGCGTTCCGGCGCGCCGACGGTCCGAGATCCGTCCCGTCGAGGAGCAGGTCGGCGTAGCCGATCACCCCGTTGAGCGGCGTGCGGATCTCGTGGCTCATGGCGGCGAGGAACTCGCTCTTGGCCGCGCTCGCCCGCTCCGCCTCCAGGCGCGCGGCGTCGGCCGCCGCCTTGGCGGCGAGGAGCGCCGCCTCGGCGGCCTTGCGGGCGGTGACGTCGATGTTGAGGCCGATCATCCGCCGCGCCTGCCCGGGCGCGCCGCGCCCGACGCCGTTGATCCAGCGCACCCCGCCGTCCGCGGTGGGGACCCGGAACTCGATCGAGAAGGTCTGCCCGGCGGCCGCGGCCGCGGCCGCGATCCGCAGCGCCCGCTCGCCGTCGGTGCGGTCGATCAGGGCGAGCCAGTCCCGGGTGTCGAGGGCGTGGTTCCGGTCGGTCTCGATGCCGTGGAGCCGCGCGCTCTCGGGGGACCACTCGATCCGGCCGCTGTCGAGGTCGAGGTGCCACGTCCCGGCATGGGCGGCCTGCTGGGCGAGGTGCAGCAGGCTGCTGGCATCCTCCACGGCGCGCCGGGCGGTGACGATCTCGTCGATGTCGAGGGCGGTGCCGAGCATGCCCACCATGCTCTCGCCCTGCCAGATCGGCAGGAGCACGATCTTGTGCCAGCGGTAGGCGCCGTCGTGCCGCTGCAGGCGGCCCTCGACCTCGTAGGGCGCGCGGCGGGCGGGCGCCTCCGACCACAGCCGCTCCATCCGCTCCGTGTCGTCGGGATGCGTCCGGGCGATCCGGGCGGCGCGCGTCGGGCCGATCGGGCCGTAGTAATCCTCGAAGCGCCGGTTGACGTAGGAGGCGTCGCCGGTCTCCGTGCTGGCGATCCAGACGAGCTGCGGCAGCGCGTCGGCCAGGGCGCGGTAGCGGGCCTCGCTCAACCGCAGGGCGTCCTCCGCGGCCTTGCGGGCGCTCACGTCGCGCAGGGTCGCCACGTAGCCGTCCGGGGCGCCGGTCGCCCGATCGTGAGTCAGGCTGAACGAGATCTCCACCCAGACCCAGTGCCCGTCCCGGTGCCGGTAGCGCTGGGAGGTCAGGGCGCGGGACGCGCGGCCGCCGGTGAGGTCGTCGAGGACGCGGCGGTACGCGCCGACCTCGTCGGGATGGACGAAGTCGAGGGGATGGGTGCCGATCAGCTCCTGCGGGTCGTAGCCCAGGACGGCGCGCACCGCCGGCGAGACGTAGCGGCGGCGGGCGGTCAGGTCGGACCAGATGATGATGTCGGTGGCGTTCTCGGCCAGCAGCCGGTAGCGGCGCTCGCTCTCCTCCAGGTCCCGCTCGGCGATCCGGTTCTGGGTCACGTCGCCGAAGGTCAGGACCGTGCCGCCGTCCGGCAGGGCCGCGCACCGGACCTCCAGGATCGGGCCGCCGGGCAGGCGCCAGTCGAACAGCGGCGGCAGCCCGGCGCGCGCGCCCGTTCCGAGACCCGGATCGGACCCGGCCGCCGCGCAGTCGCCGCGGGCCCGCTGGTAGGCGCGGATGTCCGGGAGGGCGACGCCCGCCCGCAGGACGTCGTCCGGCAGGTCGAGCAGGTCCGCGGCGCTCCGGTTGAACGCGCGCACCCGCTGGTCGGCGTCGAGGACGACGAGGCCCTGGTCCAAGCTGTCCAGCGTGCCGCGCAGGATCATGTCGGTCTCGCGCGCCCGCCGCTCCGACCGGACGAGGTCGGTCACGTCGAGGATGAGGCCGTGCAAGGCGACGAGCGCGCCCTCGGGCCCGAACTCGGGCAGCCCCTGGATGATCGCGTCCAGCACGGTCCCGTCCGGGCGGACGATGCGGGCCCGCGCCTGGTAGGGGATTGCCGGCCGGCTTCCTCCCAGGATCCCCTCGAGCCGCGCGACCAGGGCGGCGCGGTCGTCCGGATGATAGCACGCGACGTGCTCGGCGAGCGGCAGGTCGCACGCGCCGGGCGTCCCGAGCAGCCGCGCGAGACTCGCCGATCGGGTCACCCGGCGGGTCCGCGGATCGAGACGCCACTGCCCGAAGCCGGGGCCCCCGTCCCAGGGTGCAGGCTCGCCCGCGGCCCGGTGCGGAGCGGGATCCGGCGGCGCGGCCGGGCGGGTCGCGTCAATCTGCATCGGCCCCAGGGTTCCCCACCACCGGCGCGGACCGCGCCCGGGCGCGCCCTCGGCACGCATCGGGGCGAACCTGCTCGCGCGACGGTTGCTGATTCCTTGCCGGCACCGTGCGGCATTCGGCACCTGTCCGGCCGGCGATCACGATCGCTTGAGGGGCCGGCGCGCGGCGTCCCCGGCCGGGTGCGGGGACGGGTGCGGGGACGGGTGCGGCCCTACCGCACCAGCCGCTCCACGATCGCCCGCACCTGCGCCCGATCCGCCGGCTGCGGGTCGACCGAGCGGTGGATCGTCAGGCCCTCGATCATGGCGTCGAGGGCCTTGGCGGTCTCCGGCGCGAAGTGCCGTTCCAGGGCGGCCCGGCTCTTGGCCATCCAGTCCTGCATGACCCGGCGCAGCGGCGGGTTCCGGGCCGCGAAGGCGTAGAGTTCGTAGCTCAGCAGCATCGTGCGCGGGCTCGCCCAGAGGTCGCTCACGATCAGGTCGACCACGGCCTCGCAGGCCTCGTCGACGGTCGCGGCCGCAGCGAGCCGGTCGGCGAACCGCGCCGAGACCGTGTCGGCGAGCCCGGTGAACGCCTCCGTCAGCAGCGCGTCGAGGCTGTCGAAATGGTAGGTCATGGAGCCCAGCGGCACGTCGGCCGCCGCCGCGACCCGGCGGTGGGTCGTGCCGGCGACGCCGTGCTCGGCGACGACGTCGAGGGTCGCCCGGATGATGCGCGCCCGGCGATCCGGGTCGAAACGGCGCTGGGCGGCGGGCAAGGGGACCTCCTCGGATCCGGTTCAGGGCAGCCGGGCCGTGACGCGCGCGGCCTTGATATGTACATCTGTACGCATAGCTAGGGTCCGACGCGGCCGGAGGGAGGTCCCCACCATGAACACAGAGATCGTGAAGACCCAGAAGCAGAGGATGCTGGCGGGCGAGCTGTACTGTGCCGACGACCCGGAACTGGCCGCCGACAACCGGCGCATCTCGGAATGGATGGACCGGTATAACGCCGCGCAGTCGCGGAGCCAGCCCGAGCGGCAGGCGCTCCTGGAGGAGGCCTTCGCGCGGGTCGGCCCGGGCTGCAACATCCGGCCGCCGTTCCACTGCGACTACGGCTACAACATCAGCCTGGGCCGCGGCGTGTTCCTGAACTTCGGGTGCAGCATCCTCGACGTGATGTCGGTCACGATCGGCGACCTGACGCAGATCGGCACGGCCGTGCAGATCCTGACCCCCGATCATCCGCGCGACCCGGCCCAGCGCCGGCAGATGCTGGAATTCGCCCGCCCGGTGGTGATCGGCGCCAATGTCTGGATCGGCAGCGGCGCGATCATCCTCCCCGGGGTCACGATCGGCGACGACGCGATCGTCGGGGCGGGCAGCGTGGTGACGCGCGACGTTCCGGCCGGCGCCACCGTGGTGGGGAACCCGGCCCGGCCGCGGCCGTGAGGGGGGTGAGGGCTCGCGGGGCACGCGCTCCGTGCGGAAGCGGTCCGGCCGCGTGGGCCCTCCGTCGAGCGTGCCGGAGTTCCCGTCCGGGCCGGAACTCCCGTCCGGGCCGGAACTCCTGTCCGGGCCGGACCTGCCGGGGACGCCGACGACCGGTCGCGGCCGATTCACGCGGCCGCGCGGCCAAGCTGAGCGGCCCCGCGGCGTCGCTGCCGCGGGCCGGGTGGGGCCGATGCCGGGATCGAGGCACCGGGATATCGAGGCACCGGAATCGAACGGCCGGCGCGGCCCGTCCCCTGGCCTGCCGCGCCCGCGTTCGGGCGCGACGTGGCGGCTGGATCAGTCCTTGCGGATCGGGGCCGCCGGAGCGCCTGTCTCGCCGAAGCCGAAATCGGCCAGCCGGTAGGAGAGCTGCGCGAAGCCGCCGTAGCGACCGGTCTCGAACTTCATCGGGCTGGGCGGCGAGAACAGGAAGGCCGTCGTGTGCGCCTTGTCGGCCTGGAGCTGCCAGTAGCGGCCGCCGACGCCGACGCTGACGGACGGCGTCAGGTCGTACGAGATGATCCCCTCCAGGAAGTAGCCGTCGCCGCGGCCGCCTTCCGGCCCCGGATTGATGTCGGGCCGCAGCCAGTGCCGGTCGACGCCGCTCAGGCTCACGACCGGCAAGTAGGCGCCTTCCAGGCTCAGCCGGACCCGGTCGAACCGCGCTTCGCCGATCACCCCGACGCGCAGCGCGTTCCACTGCATGCTCTCGCCCAGCGTCTTCATGCTGGTCGGGTAGGGTCTGGCGCAGGGAGTCCCGCCTGCCACCTGACGGCAGCCGTAGCCGTTATACAGTTCGGACGCGAACTGGTAGCCGAGGAAGCCGCCGAGCTTGTACCCGTCCCGGCGCAGCACGTCGTAGCCGAGATCGATCACGCCGTAGCCGATGTCGCCGTCCTTGATCGGCGACAGCGTCTTCGAATAGCGGCGCAGGGCGGGCGGGAAGTCCTCGTCGGCGAGGCGGCCGCCGGTGACGCCGCCCGAGCCGAGGAAGCCCTTGGCGAACAGGCCGGTGGGGTTGTGCTCGAGCCGTGCGAAGCTCTCGCCGGCATGCGCCTGGGTGTTGTTGTAGGTCAGGCGCGAATTGAGCTGGCCGGGCGCGTCGGGGTCGCCGAGCTTCTCGCGCGGTGTCCCGGAGCTGAAGACGTAGCGCAGGCCGCCCTCGAAATCCCAGGTGGCCGGGCCTGCCGACGCGATCGGGGCCAGGGTGGGAAGCCCGGCTCCGAACCGGTAGTTGAGGCCGACGCGGGCCAGGAAGCCGTCCGTCGCGACCCGCGTGCCGGCGTGGTAGCCGGTCAGCACGGGGTACGACGGAGCCGGGAGGATCGCCCGGGAGCCGAGATCGTAGTAGAGACCCTCGACCTTGGCGGAGAGGTGCTCGCTGAAGGCGTGCTCGATGCCGGCGCCGGCCACGTAGCCCATGCGCACCGCGCCCTGGCGCCCGTCGAACAGCGGGAAGCCGGCCAACGACAGGTTGTTGTCGGTCCGGACCGTGCCCGCGGCGAGGCCGCCCGTGGCGTAGACGAGGGTGCGATCGACGGCGAAGCCGATCCTGCCGCGCAGGGTGGCGAGTTCGTCCAGCCTCTGGCCGGAATGGGCGACGCTGCGGCGATAGAAGCCGCCGCCCGCGGCCGGAAAGGCGCCCTCGCGGCGATCGTAGCCCCACAGCCGGGTGAATTGGTAATCCGCGGCGGCGCCGGCGACGAAGCCGGAATTCACCTGCCAATCGTAGCCGACCTCGGCGCCGCCGACGAAGCTCCCGTCCGAGGCCCGCTTCGATGGAATGACCGGGCAGTTCCGGGCTCCGGGCTGCCCGTCCGGACCTGTGCAGACGAACTGCGTGGCCCGATCGAGGGTCCCGTAACCGGCGAACAGGCCGGCATGCGCTCCGGTCCAGGAGAAGATCGGCACGGCCGTCGCCGCCGGCGGAAGGGCCCGCCGCGGGAGGTCCGCCGCCATCGCGGTCTGCGACAGCAGGAACAGGAGAAGTCCAGAACTCGAGATGCGGTACATGTAGTGTCCCCCGCCGCGCGTCGTCGAAGGCATGAGCGTCAAGGTCTCTTCGCCGGTAAGGCTTCGGATGCCGAAGCGGAGCTTCTGCTGATCTCGCGCGGTTCGCATGATGCGTTCTTATGATTAGGTCATGATGTCTCGATTCTGAAGCGTGGATTTTCGAGATACTTCCTCAAATTTGACTGACTATGCAATCGTTGATGCGAGAATGATATTTTATTGACTTCGTGTATTTTACAGACTTAGTATCTTGATAGTGTATTCGAGTCATTGTCAGCGGAGATGTTGCTCTGATCTTCGGTCGTGCCGCGGCTTGGTTCCGTTCGCTTTTGCGGCCGGGTGATGCGTTCGTGCATCACCTGTGCCCTGCCCGGTCCAACCCAGGGCGGCCACGGGGCCCGGCCGCCGGCCCGACGCGATGCCCGTCGCGATACCGCTCCGGCGCGTTCCTGGCGGGGCGGCCCGGTCCGGGGAACCATCCGGGCGGCCCGAGCCTTCCTGGGCGGGATTGCGGGCGGATCCGGCCGCGAGTCCCCTGGAAACGCCCGCCCGTCTTCCCGGGCGGCGAGAGAGGAAACCTCACGTGCGTTCAATGATCATTGCCGCTGCCCTGCTGGCGGCTCTCGGTTCCGCCGTCGCGATCCCGGCCTCCGCCGCGCCGATCGGCCCCGGCACGGGCGTGTCGGCGCCCGCCGGCATGGTCTCGACGGTCCAGATGGATCCCGTCGAGCGCCACATGATGCGCCGTCGCATGGAGCGCCGGATGATGCGCCACCGGATGGAGCGCCACATGATGCATCGGGAGATGCGCCGCGAGATGCGCCACCGCGAGATGCGTCGCGAGATGATGCGCCGCATGTGACGCGCATCCGCGCCGGGGCTGCGTCCGCCCCGGCGCGGGCCGGGGCAGAGCCGCGAGGCGGGCTTCCCGCGTCGCGGAGGCTGGGCTCGGGCTGGCCGGGGGTGCCACGTCCGAGGCGATCGAACCATCCGCGCCCCGACGCGTTTCTGGCCACCGACAAGGGAGGATTGGTACGATGAAGGCGATTCTGGCAGCGGCCGCGGTGAGCCTCGGCATTCTGGGCGTGGTCGGCCCGGTCTCCGCGCAGCCGCGCCCCGACTACGACGATTACGGCGGCCGGGGCTACCGCGACCGCGGCGACTACGATTACCGGGACCGCGGCTACCGCGACCGGGACGATTACCGCGGCCGCGCCAATTACGGGTTCGACGAGCGCGAGTACCTGCGCTGCAACCCGGATGTCCGCCGCGCCGTGGCCAACGGCCAGATGGAATCGGGTGCCGCCCACTACAAAGTGTTCGGGCGTCGCGAAGGCCGGCGGCTGAGCTGCTGACCCGATCGGCCGGCTTCCGGCCGGGCGCGCCTATCGCGGGCGTGCCCGGTCGCGCAGCAGGTTGATGATGAGGGCCGTCCAGCCGGTCTGGTGCGCGGCGCCGAGGCCCCGCCCCGTATCCCCGTCGAAGAACTCGTGGAACAGCAGCGGCTCCTCGGCACCCGGCGCCGGGGCGATCGGCGGCCGGGTCCCGAAGGCAGGCCGGCGCCCGGTCCCGTCCTTGGCGAACAGTGCGATCAGGCGGTCCTCGAGGGCGTCCGCGACGGCGCTGAGCGTCAGCATCGCGCCCGAGCCCGTCGGGTACTCCACTAGGAAGTCGTCGCCGTAATAGGTGTGGAAGCGCCGCAGCGCCTCGACGATGAGGAAGTTCATCGGCATCCAGACCGGGCCGCGCCAGTTCGAGTTGCCGCCGAACATGTTCGAGGTGGAATCGGCCGGGTCGTAGCGGACCGTGAAGGAGGCGCCGAGCTCGTTGAGCACGTAGGGCGCGTCGCGGTGCACCTTCGACAGGGAGCGCACGCCGTAGGGCGAGAGGAACTCGGCCTCGTCGAGCATGCGGCGCAGCAGCGCCTTCATCCGGTGGCCGCGCAGCAGCGACAGCAGCTTGCGGTCCTTCACGCCCCCCTCGGTCCAGCGGGAGACCAGGCGGGCGAGGTGGGGCCGGTTCTCCAGCACCCAGTTCAGGCGCCGGGCGAAATCCGGCAGCCGGTGGAGCACGGAGGGCTCGATCACCTCGACGGCGAAGAGCGGGACCAGCCCGACCATGGAGCGGACCCGCAAGGGGAGCATCCCGCCGCCGGGGATGTCGACCTCGTCGTAGTAGAATTCGTCGATTTCGTCCCACAGGCCGTAGCCCTGCCCGTCTCCGCCCGACCCGCCCATGTCGGTCATGGCCTCGGCGATCAGCAGGAAGTGCTCGAAGAACTTGGAGGCGGTGCTCTCGTAGACGTCGTTGTGGAGGGCGAGCTCCAGGGCGATGCGCATCATGGTCAGCGCGTACATCGCCATCCAGGCGGTGCCGTCGGCCTGGTGCACCACCCCGAAGCCCGGGGGCGGGCGCGAGCGGTCGAACACGCCGACATTGTCGAGCCCCAGGAAGCCCCCCTGGAACACGTTGCGGCCCTGCGCGTCCTTGCGGTTCACCCACCAAGAGAAGTTGATCAGGAGCTTGTGGAACACGCCTTCCAGGAAGGCGAGGTCGCCGCGCCCGCCCCGCCGGTCCCGGTCGATCTCGAACACCCGGTAGGCTGCCCAGGCGTGGACCGGCGGGTTGGCGTCGCCGAACTCCCACTCGTAGGCCGGGAGCTGGCCGTTCGGGTGCATGTACCATTCGCGGGTGAGCAGCAGGAGCTGCTTCTTGGCGAAGTCCGGGTCCAGCAGGGCGAGCGGCAGGCAGTGGAAGGCGAGGTCCCAGGCGGCGAACCAGGGATATTCCCAGGTGTCGGGCATCGACAGCACGTCGGCCGCCGCGAAGTGGCGCCACTGGCCGTTGCGGCCGCCCGCGCGCCCCCGGGGCGGCGGCGGCTGGAGCGGGTCGCCCTCCAGCCAGCGCCGCACGTCGTAGCTGTAGAGCTGCTTCGACCAGATCAGGCCGGCGGCGGCCTGGCGGAAGATCGCGCGGGAATCCGCGCTCGCGATGCCGTCCTGCAATTCCTCGTAGAACGCGTCCGCCTCGGCCACCCGGCGGCGGACCAGGGACCCGTCGTCGACGGCCCGGGCGCGCGGGCCCGCCGAAAGCCGCAGGCGGATCCGGGCGGTCTCCCCGGGCGCCAGCCGCAGCGCGTAGTGCAGGCCGAGCTTGGTGCCCGCGTCCCGGCGCACCGAAGCGGGATCGCCGTCGACGATCGCCGCGTGGAGACCGTCCTTGAACGGCCCCGCGGCGTCCGGCTGCCCGCCGTGCAGCCGCAGGTTGGTGTCGTTCTCGCAGAACAGCAGGTCCGGCGTACCGTCGAAGGCGAGCCGGTACGGCCCGAGCCGCTCGTGGGTGCAGACGGCGCCCCCGTCGGGCGCGCGGGCGATCCGCGGGCGCGCCTGCCCGGCCTCCCACGACCACGTGTTGCGGAACCAGAGCTGCGGGACGAGGTGGAGGTCGGCGGGCTCGGGCCCCCGGTTCAGCGCGGTGATCACCGCGTGGACGTCGTCGGCGTCGGCCTTGGCGTACTCCACGGTGACGTCGAAGAACCGGTCCCCGTCGAAGACGCCCGTCTCCTCGATCTCGTACTCGGGCTGCTCCCGCCCGCGCCGACCGTTCTCGTCGACGAGCTCCGCGTAGGGGAAGGCCGCCTGCGGGTAGCGGTACAGCATCTTCAGGTAGGCGTGGCTCGGGACCGCGTCGAGGTAGTGGTAGACCTCCTTCACGTCCTCGCCGTGGTTGCCCTCCTGGTTGGTCAGGCCGAACAGCCGCTCCTTGAGGATGCGGTCGCGCCCGTTCCAGAGGGCGAGGGCCAGGCACAGGTTGCCGCGCTCGTCGCAGATCCCGGCCAGCCCGTCCTCGCCCCAGCGATAGGCGCGCGAGCGGGCGTCCTCGTGCGTCAGGGCGGCCCAGGCGTTGCCGCAGGGGCTGTAATCCTCCCGCACGGTCCCCCATTGCCGCTCGCTGAGGTAGGGGCCCCAGAGCGACCACGCCCGGTCGCCCCGTCCCTGCTCGGCGATCCGGCGGCGCTCGGCCCAGTCCACCGACGCGTCTCGACCCTCGCCCCGATCCCTGTCCCGATCCCCGTCCCGATCCTCGTCCGCGCGCGGCCCCATCAGCCGCGTCCCGGACGCGGGCCCGGTCGGCCGGGGCTGGGGGTGCGGCGGGGACGGGAGGCGGTCATCGGTCACGGCGGTTCGCTGCGGATGCGCCGGCCCGATGCATCATCGGCGCCATCCCGACCCGTCGGGCCTTCGGGCCGCCGCACGGCTCCGTGAGCGCCCGCCGGCCGATCGCGCGCCCGCGCCGGTGACCGTCTCGGCCCACCCCCAAACCTTGACCCCGGTGAAGGTGAGCGACAGGATCGCGCCGGGTGATCTGCGACTCGACGCGCGGGGATCCGCGTTGATCTATCCGAATTCAGCGTTCGTCGGCGATCTGTCCGGCCACATCTTGGGGGAAAGATGACGCGACTATTGATGGCCGGCCTGGCCGGGCTGCTGTTCATGACCGCGGCGCAAGGTCAGGAGGGCGGCGCGCCGGTGAAGATCGGCGTCGCCGCGCCCATGACCGGGCCGAACGCGGCTTTCGGCGCCCAGATCCGGAACGGCGTGAGCCAGGCGGTCGAGGACATCAACAGGGCCGGCACGCTGAAGGGCAGGACGCTGACCGTCACGGTCGGCGACGACGCCTCCGACCCGAAGCAGGGCGTCTCGGTGGCCAACAAGTTCGCCAGCGACGGCGTGAAGATGGTCGTCGGCGACTACAATTCCGGCGTCACGATCCCGGCCTCCGACGTCTATCTCGACGCCGGCATCATCCAGGTCACGCCGGCCTCCACGAGCGTGAAGTTCACCGAGCGCGGCATGTGGAACACGTTCCGCACCTGCAGCCGCGACGACCAGCAGGGCGCGGTGGCGGGCAGCTACCTGGCCGCGCACTTCCCGGGCAGGAAGATCGCCTTCGTCCACGACAAGACGCCCTACGGCAAGGGGCTGGCCGACGAGACGCTGAAGGCGTTCAGGGCCAAGGGCGGCAAGGAGGTGCTGTTCGAGGGCATCAACCCGGGCGAGAAGGACTACTCGGCGCTCGTCTCCAAGATGAAGTCCGCCAACGTCGACGTCGTCTATTTCGGCGGCGTGCACACCGAGGCCGGGCTGATCATCCGGCAGATGCGCGATCAGGGCCTCGCCGCCCGCATGATGAGCGGCGACGCCATCCCCGACAAGGAATTCGTCCAGATCGCCGGCCCGGGCGCGGCCGGGACCCTGATGACCTTCGCGCCGGACGCCCGCAAGAACCCGAACGCCAGGGGCGTGGTGGCGGCGTTCAACGCCCGGGGCATCGATCCCGAGGCCTACACGCTCTACGCCTACGCGGCCGTGCAGGTCCTGGCCAAGGCGATGGCCGAGACCGGCTCCAGCGACGGGAAGACGCTCGCCGACTGGCTGCACCGGGGCAAGCCGGTGGACACGGTGGTCGGCCCGATCGCCTACGACGGGAAGGGCGATCTCACCCGCCCCGACTACGTCATCTACGAGTGGACCAAGGGGCCGGACGGCCGGATCGACTATGCCGGGCACGAGGTGACCCCGTAGGCCGGTCGGGCCCGGAGGCCGCCGCCTTACCTAATTGGATGAGGGCGGCGATCTCAACGTGGCCGCCGCGAAGGCCTTATGCTCCCGCCCGACTGCGCCGCGGTCCGGGAGAGGGAGCCTTCATGTTCGACTTCAGCCAGCTCCGGTGCTTCGCCGCCGTGGCGGAGGAGCTGCATTTCGGGCGTGCGGCCGCCCGGCTGAACATGACGCAGCCGCCGCTGTCGCGGCAGATCCAGGTCCTGGAGCGCGTCCTCGACGTGCAGCTCCTGGAGCGCACCAGCCGCACGGTCCGGCTGACCGCCGCCGGTCGCAGCTTCCTGCCCGAGGCGCAGCGCATCCTGCGGCTCGCCGAGACCGCGACGCACGTCACCCGGCAGGTCGCGGCGGGGCGCGCGGGCGTCCTCAAGTTCGGCTTCACGGCGGCCTCGGCCTACGACTTCCTGCCGCGCCTCGTCACCGCGTTCCGGCGGGCGCTGCCGGACGTGACGCTCGCGCTGCGCGAGATGGTCAGCAAGGACCAGATCGAGGAGCTGCTCGCCGGCCGGATCGACGCCGCGCTGGTGCGCCCGCCCGTGACGCACCCGGACCTGATCGCCGTCCGGGCGCTGGCCGAGCCCCTGGTGGTGGCCCTGCCGGCCGGGAACCCCCTGGCCCTGCGCGACGGGCTCACCCCCGCCGATCTCGGGCGCGAGCCGCTCATCGGCTACGCGCCCAACGAGGCGCGCTACTTCCACGACCTCGTCCTGGGCCTGCTCGCCGAGGCCGAGATCCGGCCCCCGACGGTCCAGCAGCTCACGCAGATCCACTCGATCCTGGCCCTCGTCCGGGCGGCGCTCGGCATCGCCCTGGTGCCGGCCGCCGCCGAGCGCCTGCGCTTCGAGGGCGTGGTGTTCCGCCCCCTCGTCCTGCCGGCGCCGCGCCCGGTGGAACTGCTCCTCGCGTGGCGGCGCGACGCGGACGACCCCCTCATCGCCCAGCTGGTCTCGATCGTGGCCGAGATGCCGCCCGCGTGAGCCCGCACGGTCGATCGATGCGCGATCCGCATCGATCGATCCAGTGTTTGGCTTTGACCTCGCGGCGGAAGGCTGCGCGTGATGGGGCGGACGGCGCGCAGACGCCGCGACGCCCCCAGGGAGGATCGTGATGGACAGCCTCACCAACCGCTTCAAGGCGGCCCTCGCCGAGGGGCGCCAGCAGATCGGCCTGTGGTGCAGCCTCGCCAGTCCCATCTCCACCGAGGTGGTCGCCGGGGCCGGGTTCGACTGGCTGCTCCTCGACATGGAGCACTCGGCCAACGACCTCCGGGACATCTACGCCCAGCTCCAGGCGATGATGGAGGGCGACACGCACCCGATGGTGCGGGTGCCGAGCGACGACCCGATCACCATCAAGCGGATCCTCGACGCCGGCGCCCAGTCGCTGATGATCCCCAACATCGACGACGCCGCGCAGGCCGCCCGGGTGGTCGCGGCGACGCGCTACGCGCCCCGCGGCATCCGCGGCTTCTCGCAGGCGCCCCGCGCCGCCCGGTTCGGCCGGATCAAGGACTACCACACCCGCTGCGAGGCCGAGATCTTCGTGGCGGTGCAGGTCGAGTCCCGCCGCGCCCTCGACAATCTGGACGCGATCGCCGCCGTGGAGGGCGTGGACGGCGTGTTCATCGGGCCCGGCGACCTCTCCACCAGCCTCGGCTATGTCGGCCAGCAGGGCCACCCGGAGGTGGTCGCCACCATCGAGGCGGCGGTCGCCCGGGTCGTCCGGGCCGGCAAGCAGGCCGGCATCCTCACGCCGAGCGAGGAGCTGGCCCGCCGCTACATCGCGGCCGGCACCCGCTTCACAGCGGTGGGCTCCGACATGGGGCTCCTCGCCCGCAGCTCCGAGGCGCTCGCCGCCCGCTTCCGCGCCTGAGCTCCGCAACGGGATCGTACCCATGAACATCGGATTCATCGGCCTCGGCATCATGGGCACGCCCATGGCCGGACACCTGATCGCGGCGGGCCACAGCCTGTTCCTCAAGACCCGGCGCAGCGTGCCCGAGGCCCTGCTCGCGGCGGGCGGCACCGCCTGCGCCACCGCCGCCGAGGTGGCCGAGCGCGCAGACACGATCATCCTGATGCTGCCCGACACCCCGGACGTGGAGCAGGTCCTGTTCGAGACGGATGGGGTCGCCGAGGGGCTGTCGCCCGGCAAGACCGTGATCGACATGAGCTCGATCGCGCCGCTCGCCACCAAGGATTTCGCCGCCCGGATCGCCGAGCGGGGCGGCGCCTATCTCGACGCGCCGGTCTCGGGCGGCGAGGTCGGGGCCAAGAACGCCGCGCTCTCGATCATGGTCGGCGGCGAGGCCGGGACCTTCGCGCGCGCCGAGCCCCTGTTCGCCGCGATGGGCAAGACGGTGACGCATGTCGGCCCGGTCGGCTCGGGGCAGGTCGCCAAGGTCGCCAACCAGATCATCGTCGCCCTGACCATCGAGGCGGTGGCCGAGGGGCTGCTCTTCGCCTCGAAGGCCGGCGCCGATCCCGCCAAGGTGCGGCAGGCGATAACCGGCGGGCTGGCCACCTCGCGGATCCTGGAGCTGCACGGCGCGCGGATGATCGAGCGGACCTTCGATCCCGGCTTCCGCATCGGCCTGCACCAGAAGGACCTGAACCTCGCCCTGGACAACGCCCGGACGCTCGGCCTCAGCCTGCCCGCCACGGCGCTGGCGCAGCAGCTGTTCTCGGCCTGCGTGGCCCAGGGCGGCGCGGCCTGGGACCACTCCGCCATGGTGAAGGCCCTGGAGGCCCTGGCGAACCACGCGGTCGGCGACGCCGCCTGATCCCGACAGGAGCCCGGACGGGCGCGAGACGGAAGGAGCATCCGATGCAGGCCGAGATCGAAGCCCCGACCCGCCCGCAGCCGGCCGGCGCGGGGGCCGCAGGGGCCGCCGGCGACGTGCCGCGCACGATCCGCCTGAGCGACAGCGACAACGTCGCGATCGTGGTCAACGCCTTCGGGCTGCCGGCCGGCACGGTCTTCCCGGACGGGCTGGAACTCGTCGAGTTCGTGCCGCAGGGCCACAAGGTGGCGCTCACCGACATCCCGGAGGGCGGCGAGGTCCGCCGCTACGGCGAGGTGGTGGGCATCGCCACGCAACCGATCCCGCGGGGCGCCTGGGTGGAGGAATCCCGCGTCGCGACGCCGGTCGCCCCCGCCCTCGACGCCCTGGAGATGGCCACCCGCGTGCCGGCCCCCCTGCCCCCGCTCGAGGGCTACACCTTCGAGGGCTATCGCAACCCGGACGGGTCGGTGGGTACCAAGAATATCCTGGCGATCTCGATCAGCGTGCAGTGCGTCGCCGGCACCCTCGACGTTGCGATCCGGCGGATCAAGCAGGAGCTGCTGCCGCGCTACCCCAACGTCGACGACGTGGTCGGCCTGACCCACGCCTACGGCTGCGGCGTCGCCATCAACGCTCCCGAGGCGGTGGTGCCGATCCGGACGCTCCAGAGCCTCGCGCAGAACCCGAATTTCGGCGGCGAGGTCATGGTCGTCGGCCTCGGCTGCGAGAAGCTCGTCTCGGAGCGGCTCCTGCCCGACAGCGGCGCGGCCGGCGACGGGGTGGTGCGGCTGCAGGACGAGCGCCACCGCGGCTTCTCGGCCATGATCGACAGCATCCTGACCATGGCGGAGGCCCGCCTGGAGGTGCTGAACCGCCGGACCCGCGAGACCTGCCCGGCCTCCGAGCTGGTCGTCGGCCTGCAATGCGGCGGCAGCGACGCGTTCTCGGGCGTCACCGCCAACCCGGCGCTCGGCTTCGCGGCCGACCTGCTGGTCCGCTGCGGCGCCACCGTGATGTTCTCCGAGGTGACGGAGGTGCGCGACGCGATCCACCTCCTCACCCCCCGGGCGAAGAGCCCGGAGGTCGCCGCGGCGCTGGTCCGCGAGATGGCGTGGTACGACGCCTACCTCGCCAAGGGCGAGGCCGACCGCCGGGCCAACCCGTCGCCGGGCAACAAGAAGGGCGGCCTCAACAACATCGTGGAGAAGGCGCTGGGCTCGGTCGCCAAATCGGGCACGAGCGCGATCTCGGGGGTCCTGGCGCCGGGCGAGCGCGTCCGCGAGAAGGGCCTGATCTTCGCCGCGACCCCGGCGAGCGACTTCGTCTGCGGCACGCTGCAGCTCGCCTCGGGCATCACCCTGCAGGTCTTCTCCACCGGCCGCGGCACGCCCTACGGGCTCGCCCAAGCGCCGGTGATCAAGGTCGCCACCCGCACGGAGCTGGCCGAGCGCTGGTCCGACCTGATCGACCTCGATGCCGGCCGCATCGCCACAGGCGCGGCGACGATCGAGGAGGTCGGCTGGGAGCTGTTCCACCTGATCCTCGACGTCGCGAGCGGGCGCAAGCGCCCCTGGTCGGACCGGTGGGGGCTGTTCAACGACCTGACCCTGTTCAACCCCGCGCCGATCACCTGAGACTCACCGGCGGGACGGCCGGACGGTCGGGCGGGGCATGCGTCCCGCCGCGTCGTCAGCGTGGCCGGACTCTGCTAGGCAGCCGGCACCGCCATGACGCTGCCGATTCCCTCCCTCCGGACCCTGCTCTTCCGCCTGCACTGGGCGCTCGGCCTCACCGCCGGCCTCGTCCTCGCCCTGATGGGCCTGACCGGGGCACTGATGAGCTACGAGGAGGCGGTCACCGCCTTCGCCAACCGCGACCGGCTCGAGGTCGCGCCCGCCGGGCGGACGGCGCTGCCCCCCGCGGCGCTGGCGGCGCGGATCGACGCGCAGGCGGGCGGCCGCGTCGCCAACGTGCTGACCCTGTCGGACGACCCGCGCGCGAGCGTCCACGTCCGCTTCGCCCGCGACCCCGAGACCCGCGCGCGGCCGCCCGCCGCCTACGCCGACCCCTACGACGGCGCGCTGCTCGGCCCGGTGCGGCTGGAGGGCGCCTTCACGACGGTGCGGGACCTGCACCGCTGGCTGCTGCTGCCCGGCGGGTCCAAGGGCTGGGGCCGCACCGTGACGGGCGCCTGCACCCTGGCGCTGCTGGCCTTCCTGGCGACCGGCCTCTACCTGCGCTGGCCCCGGATCCACCGCTGGCGGATCTGGCTGAAGCCGGCCCTGTCGCGGCCCGGCCGGCCGCGCTGGTGGTCGCTGCACGCCGTGGTCGGGACCTGGCTCCTGCCGGTCTACCTAGTCATCGCGCTGAGCGGCCTGACGTGGTCCTACCCGTGGTTCAAGGACGGCGCGACGCGGCTGCTCGTGGGCGCCCCCGACGCCGCGAAGCCGGCCGGCCGCAGGGCCGCCGGAAAACCGGCCGATCCCGCCGCCGACGGCGCGGCCGTCGACCGCGCCTGGGCGGATTTCCGCGCGCGGACCGGCGCGGAGGCCGGGACGGCGGTCCTGACTTTGCCGGGCGCCGACACGAAGGCGATCCGCATCCGCTGGCTGCCGAAGGGCGTCGACGCGCCGAGCGCCCGCAACGAGATCCGCTACGATCCCGCCACGGGCGCGCTGCTGGCCTCCGAGCGGGCCGCCGACGCGCCGCTGGGCCGGCGCCTCCTGGACAACGTCCTGGAGGTGCATCGCGGCCGCTTCTTCGGCGACCTCGTCGCGCTGCTGTTCTGCCTCGCGGCGCTGGCCATGCCGGGCTTCGCGGCGACCGGCCTGACGCTCTACGTCCTGCGCCGCCGCGCCGGCGCCCGCCGCAGGACCGTCGCGGCCGGGGCGCCGGCGGGCGCGGTCCGCACGGCGAGCCCCTGACGGCGGGCCTCCGGCGGCGCCAGCGTTCGATGACACCCACCCCGTCGCGCGGACGGCGGGGCGGCGATCCGCGCCCCGACGGGCCCGGCCGCTCGGGCGATGCGGCCCGCCCGTCAGAGCCGGGCGGTGATCGTCGCCAGCACCGTGAACGGCGCCCCGGGGGTGTTGTTGGTCGCGTTGGTCGGCGCCTCGATGTAGCGCGCGTTCGTCAGGTTGCGCATGTTCACCGACAGGCGCCAGTGGGCGTCGAAATCGTAGTACACGAGCGCGTCGAGCCGGTTGTAGGCGCCCACGGTGAAGCTGTTGTCGAGGTCGCCGTAGCGTCGGCCGACATGGGTGACGCCGAAGCCGAGCCCGAGCCCGCGCAGCGGGCCGTCCTGGAACGCGTAGGTCGTCCACAGGCTGCCGCTGAACACCGGCACGCCGGTGAGCCGGTTGCCGACCGCGAAGGTCGTGTCCTTGGTGATCCGCGCGTCGATCAGGCCGACACTGCCGATGATGCTCCAGCCGGGCAGGATCTCGCCGGCCAGGTCGGCCTCGACACCCCGCGACCGCTGCTGGCCGGTGATGACGGAGAAGGTCGGATTGCGCGGGTCGGTGGCCGCGACGTTGTCCCGGACGATCTGGAAGGCGGCCGCGCTCAGGGTCAGGCCGGGCGTGAGATCGACCCGGGTGCCGGCCTCGACCTGCTCGCCCGTGCTGGGCGGGGGGCTCGCCACGTTCAGCACGCTGGCGGTCTGCGGCAGGAACGACGTGGCGTAGCTCGCGTAGAAGGTCAGCGGCTCGAACGGCCGGTAGATCAGCCCGACCCGCGGCGAGGCGCCGAACAGGGTCTGCTCGGGCGGCTGGGTCCGCGAGGCCGGCTGGCGGTTGAAATAGTACTGGCTGCCGAGATCGAACCGGGCGCCGACGACGAGCTGCAGGCCCGGCGCCAGCACGATCTGGTCCTGGACGTAGAGCCCGAACACTTCCAGCTTCTGCTTCAGGTCGGCCTGGAACTGGAGCGGCTGGAAGGCCGCGCCGAACATCGGGTTGAGGAAGCTGACCGGGGCGAGGTTGCCCTGCTGGGAGAAGGCGTGGCGGAAGCCGTTCGAGTACTCGAACCCGAGGAGCGCCGTATGGGCGAAGCCGAAGGTGTCGAACTTCATCACGGCCTCGGTCTGGCTGTCGACCGCGGCGAAGCGCGAATTGACCGTGGCTTCGCGCCGGCTCAGCAGCGTGCCGGCATTGTTGACCGATAGGGCACGGGCGGCGAACACGTCGAACGTGCCCCATTGCCCGGCGATGACCTGCCGGAGCGTCAGGTTCTCGTTGACGTCGTGCTCGGCGCGCATGGTGATCGTGTTGAACGCGCCGAAGTAGCGCGAGGACGGCTCACCGTAGAACCGGCCGATGTTGTCGAGCGGGACGCGGCCGCGGAAGGCCACCAGCCCCTCGTCGTACTGGGTGTGCTGGTTGGTGAATTCCGAGTTCACGTAGACCCGGGTGTCGGCGCTCGGCGTCCAGCTGAAGGCCGGCGCCACGAAGACGCGCCGGTTGGTGTCGCCACCGTAATTGCGGAAGGTCGGATCCTCCTGGGCGGCGAAGCTGAGACGCGCGGCGAGGCCCTCGACGGCGGGCAGCGCGCTCGACACGGAGCCCTGGAACCGCCGGAAGCCGAAGCTGCCGCCCTGCACGCTCGCGTCGGCCGTGGGCTCGAAGGTGGGCCGGCGGGTCACGATGTTGATGACGCCGCCGGGATCGCCCCGGCCGAACAGCACGGAGGCCGGGCCCTTGATCACCTCGACGCGCTCGGCGTCCACGAGGTCCCGTGTGACCGGGTAGAAGTTGATGGCCGGGTCGACCAGCACGCCGTCGACGGCGAAGACCTGGGTGGAGAAGCCGCGGATCAGGTAGTTCTGCGACCGTCCCTGCACCGTGCTGCCGAGAACCACGTTGCTGACGTTGGTCACGGCATCGGTGAGCCGCAGATCCTGCTGGTCGGTGATCACCGAGCGGGACACGACGTTGATCGATTGCGGCGAGTCGCGCACCGGCGTGTCGGTGCGCGTGGCGGTCGCCGAGCGCGTCGCCCGATAGCCGGTGACGGGACCGTCGGCCCGCTCGCTGACCGGGCCCGTGCCCGCAACGCTGAGTTCGGAGAGCACGACCTCGTCGGCGGCCGGGTCGGATTGCGCGCGGATCTCTGTCGGCGCGAGCAGGAGGAGCGACGTCGCGAGTCCGGTGCTGCAGATATTCAGGCGCGACCGGCAGTATTTGATGCGATCGACGACGTCGATCCGGGCGGCGGGCATGATTTAAAATCGTTCTCAAGAGCGACGTATCGACGCGGTGCGGTGTTTCTAGAGTGCAAACGCCGTCGTTTCTCAACGCCGATCGGGAAAGCCGCGGGTGACGCGCGCATCCTCTGCCCGGATGTGGCGCGGAAGGCACGCTTTGAGGGGCAATGCTTTGAAATCATTCAAAGATGCCAACTACAGAGTGTGTAATGCGTGCCCTTCGCAACCGGCTGAATCCCGGGCCGCGGGCCGACTCACGCCGTCGCGTCTGTCAGGGGACCGGGCGTGATCGCGCGGGATCGCCCGGGAGAACGGCCGGCCGGCCCGCGCGAGGGGGGAAACGCGGACCGGCCGGCGTACCGCGCGCCGTGTCCGACGCGCGATCGTCGATGGCGGTTCGACCGGCGCGCCGCCGGTGCGTCCCGAGGGCGCGGCGGCGGCGGTGCCGGGATCAGCGGCCGGCGTGTCGGCCTGCGAGCGGCGGGGCCGGCAGGCGACCGTCGAGCCCGGCGTCGAGGAGCGCGTGGAGCTGGGCGATCGCCGCGGCGACGTCGTAGTCGGGCAGCGCGGCCCGGCCGACGACGATCCCCTTCATCAGCGGCGCGAGCAGGGCGTAGAGCCCGGCCGGATCGCATCCCGGCGCGGTGGCGAGCGCCGCCAGGGTCGCCACGAACCAGTCGCGGCTCTCCGCCTCGGTCCGCGCCGTCATGGCGGCGATGTCCGGGTTGCGGGTCGATTCCGACCAGATCTCCACCCGCAGGGTCGCGGCCTCGCGGGTGATCGACGCGAAGTAGCGGGCGATGATGCCCAGCAACGTCCCGCGCGGATCGCCGCTGCCCTCCATCTCGGCGACCAGGAGCGTGCCGCGCTCGCGCTCGCGCTCCACCAGCCCGAGGACCAGGGCCTCCTTGGATTCGAAGTAGCGGTAGAAGTTGCCCGGACTCATCGCGGCCTCGCGGGCGAGGTCCTGCATGGTGGTGCGATGGAAGCCGTTGCGCGCGAAGCAGGTCTCGGCGGCGTCGAGGATGTGCTCGCGCCGGGCGGACGGGTTGCCGCGGGCCTCCGCCGCCCTGTCCGCCGCGACGGTCACGATCCCGGCTGCGCCGTGACGGCGACCGGGGCGACGCGGCTCTGGTCCTTGCCCAGGCTGGCGACGGCGCAGGATTGCGGTCCCTGATGCAGGTCCGCGCAGATCCGGGCCTGCCAGCCGTCCGGGCCGGCGCCCGTCCAGTTGATCAGGGCCAGCCAGGCGAGGGCCAGGACGGCGCCGAAGGTCAGGTTGGCGGGGGTGCAGACGGCGCGGACGAGGGCGAGGGCGCCCGGGCCGCGGGCGCCGAAACGCTCGGCATCGAGATCGGACCAGCGGCCTTCGAGTGTGAGAGCCATCGCGCGCTCCTGTTTGCCCCACCCTTATAATGAACGTTCATTCTCATGTCAATGAACGTTCATTCTCATCGGGGGCGATGGGTTGCGACGACAGCGCACCGCTGGGACGGGGATATGCGAGGGCGGGGATCTACCGGGCGTGCCGGCGCGAGCGCGGCCGGGTCTCCGGCGGCGGTTCCGGTTATCTCGGAACGGCCGTCCGGATCCACGCATGGGCGGGGAGTTCCTCCGGGGCTCGGATCCCTCGCGCCGCGGCCCGGCCGCCCGGGATCGGCGCGCGGCTCCGGTCAGGGCGGGGCCGGGCCGCGACCCGCATTCCGCAACCCTGCCCGCGACCCTGCCGCCGCGGCCTCGCGGTCCCGGCGCGTCCGGAAGCGCCGTCCCGGACGCGCGCGGCCTTTCATCAGCCGAGCGTGGCCGGCTTGAGGGCGCCGGTCCGCTCGTGGAAGTCCGGGCCGTTGGTGGTCCGCGCCACGTGGCCGGCGCGGATCAGGTAGTCGCCGAAATGCTCGCCCGGCTGCCGGCCCTTCGCGTAGTCGGCGAAGAGCGGGTCGAGGGTGTCGCGGATCTCGGAGGCCGCCACGTCCTCCCGGTAGAGCTTGCTGAGCCGCGAGCCGTCGTGGGCGGCGCCCAGGTAGAGGTGGTAGCGCTCGGGGCCGCGGCCGACGAGGCCGATCTCCGAGATGAACGGCCGGGCGCAGCCGTTCGGGCAGCCGGTGGAGCGGATCGTGATCTCCTCCTCGGCGAGCCCGTGGGACGCGAGGCTCTCCTCCAGCTCGGTCATCAGGTCCGGCAGGTAGCGCTCGCTCTCGGCGAGCGCGAGGCCGCAGGTCGGCAGGGCCACGCAGGCGATCGAGCTGCGCCGCAGCGCGCTCGCGCCCCGGGTCAGGCCGTACTCGTCGACCAGCGCGTCGATCTCGGCGCGCTTCTCGGCCGGGACGTTGGCGATGATGACGTTCTGGTTGCCGGTGAGGCGGAAATCGCCCTGATGCACCTCGGCGATGCGGCGCAGGCCCGAGAGGAACTGCGCGCCGCCCGCGATGTCCTTGATCCGGCCCGAGGGCACGTAGAGGGTCAGGTGGTGGCGGCCGTCGTCGCCCTCGACCCAGCCGTAGCGGTCGCCGTTGCCCGTGAAGGTGAAGGGCTTGGGCGCGCCGAGCTTCTTGCCGGCGCGCTTCTCGACCTCGGCCCGGAAGGCGTCGAGGCCGTAGCGCTCGATCGTGTACTTGAGCCGGGCGTTCTTGCGGTTCTTGCGGTTGCCCCAGTCGCGCTGGACGGTCATCACCGCCTCGGCGACCTTCAGGGCGTCCTCGGGCTTCACGAAGCCCATCACGTCGGCGGTGCGCGGGAAGGTGTCGGGCTCGCCGTGGGTCATGCCCATGCCGCCGCCCACCGTCACGTTCCAGCCGGTGACCTGGTTCTTCTTGTCGAGGATCGCGATGAAGCCGAGGTCGTGGGCGAAGATGTCGACCTCGTTGGAGGGCGGCACCGCCACGACGGTCTTGAACTTCCGCGGCAGGTAGGTCCGGCCGTAGACCGGCTCGACCTCGGCCTCCTCCTCGCCGCCGACCACGCGCTCGCCGTCGAGCCAGATCTCCCGCCACGCGCTGGTCTTGGGCAGCAGCGAGTCGGAGATGTCCTTGGCGAGCTGGTAGGCGGCCTTGTGGGCGCCGGTCTGAGCGGGGTTCGTCGCCGCCATGACGTTGCGGTTGACGTCGCCGCAGGCCGCGATCGTGTCGAGCAGCGCGCCGTCGATGGCGGCCATCGTGCGCTTCAGGTTCGACTTGATCACGCCGTGGTACTGGAAGGTCTGGCGCGTGGTCGCGCGCAGCGCCCCGCCCGCGTAGGTCCGGGCGATGTCGTCGAGGATCAGCCACTGCTTCGGGGTGATGACGCCGCCGGCGATGCGCAGGCGGATCATGAAGCTGTAGGCCTTGTCGAGCTTCTTCTTGGTCCGCTCGGGGCGCAGGTCGCGGTCGTCCTGCAGGTACATCCCGTGGAACTTCACGAGCTGCCCGTCATCCTCCGAGATCGCCCCGGTGGCGTGCTTCAGGAGGCCGTCCGCCAGGGTGCCGCGGAGGTAGCCGCTGGCGATCTTGATGTGCTCGTTCGCGGCGAGTTTCTCCGCGCGCGCGGCCTCGGCGTCCGTGATCGGGCGCGCGGTCGGCGGGGTCTCGTAGACGCGCTTGGCCGGGGCGGTGATCGGGCCGGGGGCCGGGGTCTCGGCGGCGTCGCGGGGGCTGTGGTCGTCCATGGGGTGAATCCGTCTGTCTGAACGCGTCTTCCTCCCCGATCGGGAGGTGGCGAGCGGAGCGAAGCCGGTGCAGGACTGGAACCGGATCCGCGACCCGCCCCCTCTCCCGTGCGGGAGCGGGTCGGCGTGAGGGGTGCGCCCTCTCCGGAAAGACCTGATCCCTCACCCTGTCCCTCTCCCGCCCGGGAGCGGGGACCTGCGTCCCGCCTGTCTCTGCCGCATCTCGTTGAAGGCCCCCCGCGGTGCGGGGAGCGGTGTGTCCTCAGTAAACGTCCTGCTGGTAGCGGTGGCTGCGCTCCAGCGCCGCGACCTGCGCCTCGGCTTCGGCGGCGCTGAGGCCCTTCGCGCTCTGGTACGCGCCCACCACGGCGGCGCGCACGTCCTTGGCCATGGCCTTGGCATCGCCGCAGACGTAGAGATGCGCGCCCCCGTCCAGCCAGGAGACCAACTCCTGCGCGTGCTGGGTGATCCGGTCCTGCACGTAGACCTTCTCCGGCTGGTCCCGCGAGAAGGCCACGTCGATCTTCGTGAGCGACCCGTCCTCCAGGGCGTCCTGCCACTCGAGCTGGTACAGGAAGTCGTGGGTGAAGTGCCGGTCGCCGAAGAACAGCCACGACCGCCCCGGGGCCTCCACTGCGCGGCGCTCCTGCACGAAGGCGCGGAACGGCGCGACGCCGGTGCCCGGCCCGACCATGATGATGTCGGTGGCCGGATCCTGCGGCAGGCGGAAGTGGCGGTTCGGCTTCAGCCGCACCCGCAGCTTGGCGCCGTCGCGGATGCGGTCGGCGACGTGGACCGAGGCGACGCCCGAGCGGGCGCGGCCGTGGGTCTCGTAGCGCACCGCCGCGATCGCGAGGTGGACCTCGTCGCCCACCTCCTTGCGCGAGGAGGCGATCGAGTAGGCCCGCGGCGGCAACGGCCGGGTGATGGTGCCGATGTGATCGGCCGTGAGCTTCGCCGGGTAGGTCTCCAGCAGGTCGATCAGGTGGCGGCCCTCGATCCAGGCCTTGGCCTCGCCGCTGTCGATGAGCGTCTGCGCCTCCGCGTGGCCGGTCGCCTTCACGAAGCGCTCGATCGTGGCGGCCGAGAGCGTGGTGATGTCCCGCTCGGCGAGCAGAGCCGTGCGCAGGGCCTCGTCGCCGGAGAGCCCGGCGGCGTTCAGGATCTCGTCCACGAGCTGCGGGTCGTTCTCGGGATAGATCTCCAGCGAATCGCCGGGCTCGTAGGCCGGCGCGCCGTCCTCGAAGGCGAGCGCGAGGTGGATCGTCTCCTTGTCGGAGCGCGACGAGTTGAGGTTCACGTGCTCGACGACCTCGACCACGACGGGCTCGCGGCTCGGCTCGGCGTCGTCGTCCTCGCCGGCGCCGGCGCGGGCGAAGTCCACCGCCACGACGTTGTCGGGCTGCTCGGCCGGGGCGAGCGCCTTCAGCGCGCCCTTGATCCAGTCGGCGGCGGGCTTCTCGAAATCGAGGTCGAGGTCGGCCCGCTCGGCGGCGCGCTTGGCGCCGAGCGCCTCGAAGCGCGCGTCGAGCGCCTTCCCGATGGCGCAGAACTCCGCGTAGGACGTGTCGCCGAGCGACAGGACCGCGAACTCGACGCCGTCGAGGCGCGGGGCGCCCTCCCCCATCAGCTCGCCGTAGGCCCGCACGGCCCGGGCCGGCGGCTCGCCCTCGCCCCAGGTGGCCGCGATGGCGATCAGCTTGCCGGCCTTGGGCAGGGTCGCGACGTCGAGGTCGGCGAAGTCCACCACCTTCGGCTTGAAGCCCTGCTTGCGCGCGAGCTTGGCGACGTTGCCGGCGAGCGCCTCGGAGTTCCCCGATTCGCTGGCGTAGATCACCGTCAGCGGCGCGGCGGCCTTGGGCGGGGCGGCCGGTACCGCGGCCGGCTGGCCGCCCGCGGCGTCGAGGCCCGCCAGGAAGCCGGCGAGCCAGGCGCGCTGCGTGGGGCTCGCGGTGCCGAGCACCGCGTCGAGGCTGGCGCGCTCGCCGTCCCCGAACGGGGCGGTGCGCGGGAGGAGATTCTGGCGGGACATCACGGGACCATGTCGGGGCCGGCGCGGCCGGTGTCAATCGAGAAACGTTCGTTTTGCAGAACGGGTGGCGTATAGGACATCACGTTCGCTGCACTGCGAAAAAAGAGAATATCATTCTCCAACCACGGCGAGGACGGGGGCCGTCCCCGGCAGGTGCCGCCCGTTCTTCGGGGGCGCCGGCAGCGGCAGGGCCGTGGTGGATTTCACCTTCTCCATCGCGAAGCGGGAGGTGACGTTCTTGAGCGGCAGCACCGCGATGAGGTGCTTGTAGAAGCTGTCATAGGCCTGCATGTCGGCGACGACGACCCGCAGCATGTAGTCCACGTCGCCGGCCATCCGGTAGAACTCGAGCACCTCCGGCATGGCCGAGACGGTTGCGGCGAAGCGCTGCAGCCACTCCTGGGAATGGTCCGCGGTCTCGATGGAGACGAACACGGTCAGCCCGAGGCCGAGCTTCACCGGATCGAGCACCGCCACGCGCCGGTCGATGACCCCGTCGGCCTCCAGCTTCTGGATGCGCTTCCAGCACGGCGTCTGGGACAGGCCCACGCGCTCGCCGATCGCCGCGATGGAGAGCGTGGCGTCCGTCTGCAGCAGGGCGAGAATCTTCAGATCGATCGCGTCCAAAGCTGTCTCCGTGGGCTTCCGCCGCGCGCGGGGCGCGAGCGCATATACGTGTCTACCGGGACCAGTGAGAAGAATCTTTTACCTCGGGCCCATGCTGCCCGCGCCGGAAGCTGTGCGCAACCGCACGCCGAACCGCCGGTCCGACCCCGCCAAGCGCGCCGGGGCGCCTTGACTTCGTTCGGTATAGCGAACATTTCGACCGTTCGACAACAGGCACGGCGCTGGCCGTGGCCTTTCCACCACGCGAACCCCGGGACATGGCGCGATGACCCGTCCGGACCGACAGGCGGCCGACTCCCTCGCGGAGCGGCTGTCCGGGCTCGACCTTCCAGGCCGCCTCCACCTGATCGCCGCCGAGATCCCCGGCCGCCTCGTCTTCACGACGAGCCTCGGCGTCGAGGACCAGGCGCTCACCCACGCGCTGGCCATGGCGGGCCTCGCGAAGGGTCGCGTCGAGATCGTCACCCTCGATACCGGCCGCCTCTTCGCCGAGACCTACGACACGTGGACCGAGACCGAGTCGGCCTACGGCATCCGAATCACCGCCTACGCCCCCGAACGCGCGGCCGCCGAGGATTTCGTGCGGAGCGAGGGCATCAACGGCTTCCGGCGCTCGGTGGCGGCCCGTCAGGCCTGCTGCGGCTTCCGCAAAGTCGAGCCGCTCGGCCGCGCGCTCGCCGGCGCGAGCGGCTGGCTCACCGGGCTGCGGGCCGGCCAGTCGGCCAACCGCGCCGAGACGCCGCTCGCCGCCTTCGACGCGGAGCGCGGCCTGATCAAGCTGAACCCGCTGGCCGACTGGTCGCGGGAGCAGGTCGACCGCTTCGTGCGCGACAATTTCGTGCCCTACAACGTCCTGCACGATCGCGGCTTCCCGTCGATCGGCTGCGCCCCCTGCACCCGCGCCGTGAAGCTCGGCGAGCCCGAGCGGGCCGGCCGCTGGTGGTGGGAGCAGGAAGACAAGAAGGAGTGCGGCCTGCACGTCGGACGCCCCGGTGCGGCCGTGCAGCCGGGCCAAGAGCCCGCGATCCTCGAGCCCGCCGCCTTCGAGACCACCCCGAATCAGACAGCCCGCCAGCCGGAGTTCGCCCGATGAGCGCCGCCCTCGCCGCCGTGCAGCCGAGCGCCCCCACGCCCGCACCGACCGCCGCCGACCGCCTCAGCCATCTCAAGCGGCTGGAGGCCGAGAGCATCCACATCTTCCGGGAGACGGTCGCCGAGACCGAGAACCCGGTGATGCTCTACTCGATCGGCAAGGATTCCTCGGTGCTGCTGCACCTCGCCCTCAAGGCCTTCGCGCCCGGGCGGCTGCCGTTCCCGCTGCTCCACGTCGACACGACATGGAAGTTCCGCGAGATGATCGCCTTCCGCGACGCCCGCGCGAAGGAGCTCGGCCTCGACCTCCTGGTCCACACCAACCCGGACGGGCTCGCCCGCGGTGTCGGGCCGGTGAGCCACGGCTCCGAGGTGCACACCGACGTGATGAAGACGCAGGCCCTGCGGCAGGCGCTAGACAAGCACAAGTTCGACGCGGCCTTCGGCGGCGCCCGCCGCGACGAGGAGGCGAGCCGCGCCAAGGAGCGGATCATCTCCCTGCGCACCGCGCAGCACCGCTGGGACCCGAAGCGCCAGCGCGCCGAGCCCTGGCACCTCTACAATCTCAAGAAGAAGCGCGGCGAGTCCCTGCGCGTCTTCCCGCTGTCGAACTGGACCGAGCTCGACATCTGGCTCTACATCGAGCAGGAAAACATTCCGATCGTGCCGCTCTACTTCGCTAAGGAGCGGCCGGTCGTCGAGCGCGAGGGCCAGCTCATCATGGTCGACGACGAGCGCCTGCCGCTCGCGCCGGGCGAGACCCCGCAGCAGCGCCTCGTGCGCTTCCGGACGCTCGGCTGCTACCCGCTCACCGGCGCGGTGGAGAGCGACGCGGCCTCGTTGCCCGAGATCATCGGCGAGACGCTGGCGGCGCGCACCTCGGAGCGGCAGGGCCGGGTGATCGACAAGGACGGGGCCGGCGCCATGGAGCGCAAGAAGCAGGAGGGCTATTTCTGATGACGCTCCACCAGGCTCCCACGGCCTTCACCGACCGGGCCTCCGGCTACGCGGCGTTCCTGACGGCCCACCGCAACAAGGCGGTGCTGCGCTTCATCGCCTGCGGCTCGGTGGATGACGGCAAGTCGACCCTGATCGGGCGGCTCCTGCACGACACCAAGCAGATCTTCGACGACCAGATCTCGGCGCTCCAGCGCGACTCGCGCAAGCACGGGACGCAGGGGCAGGAGATGGACCTCGCGCTGCTCGTCGACGGCCTTCAGGCCGAGCGCGAGCAGGGCATCACCATCGACGTCGCCTACCGGTTCTTCTCCACCGACAAGCGCTCCTTCATCGTGGCCGACACCCCCGGCCACGAGCAGTACACCCGCAACATGGCCACCGGCGCCTCGACGGCGGACGTGGCGGTGATCCTGGTCGACGCCCGCCAGGGCCTGACCCGGCAGACGCGGCGCCACGCGCTGCTCGTGTCGAATCTCGGGATCCGCCGCGTCGTGCTGGCGGTGAACAAGATGGACCTCGCCGGCTGGGCGCAGGGCACCTTCGACGGCATCGTGTCGGGGTTCTCGGACTTCGCCCGCGGGCTGAATTTCTCCGAGGTCAAGGCGATCCCGCTCTCGGCCAAGAACGGCGACAACGTCGTGGACGCGGGCGTCGCGGCGCCCTGGTACACGGGCGGCACCCTGCTCCACTACCTCGAGACCGTGCCGGTCCGCGCGGAGGCACTGAACGCGCCGTTCCGGATGGCGGTGCAGTGGGTCAACCGGCCCAATTCCGAGTTCCGCGGCTACAGCGGCCGGATCGCCAGCGGCCGGGTGCGGCCGGGCGATTCGGTGACGGTCCAGCCCTCCGGCCGGACCTCCACGGTGGCGCGGATCTACACCGCCGACGGCGACCTGCCCGAGGCCGGCGAGGACGAGTCGGTGACCCTGGTGCTGGCCGACCAGATCGACGCCTCCCGCGGGCAGGTGATCGTGGCCACCGACGCGCCGATGCGGGTCACCGAGACCCTCGACGCGCGCCTGTTCTGGGCGGCCGAGACCGATCTCAGCCCGGGCGCGAGCCTGCTCGCCAAGATCGGCACCGCCACGGTCACCGCGACCGTGGAGCGGATCGCCTCGCGGATCGATCCCGAGACCGGCAGGCCCGGCCCGGCCGAGCGCCTGTCGGCGAACGACATCGCCGACGTGAGCCTGCGCTTCGACCGGCCGGTGGCGGTGGACCCGTACGCGGAGAACCGCGAGACCGGCAGCCTGATCCTGATCGACCGCGAGACCACCGATACGGCGGCCCTCGGGCTGGTCCTGGCGCCGAAGGCGGGGGCCGCGCAGGCGGCGACGCCCGGTGCGAAGCCCGCGGACGGGGGCGGCTTCCTCGCCCGTCTCGGTCGCCTGTTCGGGCGCTGAGGACGGTCCCAGCACCCGGGCCGTTCACGGGTGATGGCTGCGACAGTGCCGTCCTCGCGAGCGGAGCGAAGCGATCCGGCCGGCGCGACGACACCTGCCGTCGCGCTGCCCTGGGTCACGTCGCTGCGCTCGTGATGACGGTGCGGGTCGCACCGCTCGGACGACGGATCAGACCAGCCTGAAGCGCAGCTCACCGAGCCCTTCCAGCTCGGACACGACCTCGTCGCCGGGTTTCAGCCACGCGCGGTCCTTGCGCGGGATCTTCTCGCCGAAGATCACCCCCTGCGGGGTCCCGGTGTAGAAGATGTCCCCCGGCTTCAGGGTCATCACCCTCGACGCGAAGCTGATCAGCTGGCGGCAGTTGAAGATCATGTCGTCGGTGCTCCAGTCCTGGCGCACCCGGCCGTTGACCAGCGTCTTGAGCTTGAGGTTGTTCGGGTCCTTCACCCGGTCGGCGGTCACCAGGTAGGGGCCGAGCGGCGCGAACCCGTCCGAGGTCTTGCGATCATGAACTGCGAGGTCAGCGTCTGGAGGTCCCGGGCGCTGAAATCGTTGCCCGTGCAGTAGCCGGCGAGATAATCGAGGGCGTCCGCCTCGGACACGTTCCGGCACTCGCGGCCGAACACCATCACCAGCTCGGTCTCGTAGTCGAATTCCCGCGCCGCCTGAGTCGGCAGCGCGATCGTGCCGCCGTGGTGGTTCAGGGCGTTGTTGTACTTGTTGAACAGCGGCGGGTCCTTGGGGATCGGCGTGCCGGTCTCCTCCGCGTGGTGGCGGTAGTTGAAGCCCATCATGATGATCTTCTCGGGCCGCGTGACCACCGGCGCGTAGGCGACGTCGGCTTCCGCCAGCACGAAGCGCCCGTCGGGCGCGGCCTCGACCGCGTCGATCAGGGCGCGCAGGGCCGGGCCGCGCCCGTTCTGGAGAAGGTCGTCCATGTCGGCGGGGACCGGCATCCCGAGCGCCCGGCCGGCGGCCTCGACGTCGAGAACGCCGTCCTTCGTCTTCACGCCCAGGGCGTAGCCGTCGCCGCGGCGCATGTTGAGGAGGACCATGTCGCGGGGCATGCCGAAGGGCGGCGCCCCCGCCGGCGTGGATTTCGGAGCCGCCGTGCGCTCCTCGGCGGCCCGGGCCGGCGCCGCGGCGGCGGCGGCGAGGCCCGCGGCCGTGGCGGTCAGGAATTCGCGTCGGTTGCCCATGCTGCCTCTCCTCCGGTCGGCCCGTCTGGTCGCGGGCGTGAACCGGGGGGAGCCTGCACGGCCGGCCTCGCCGCCGCCAGCGCCCGCGGCGGGGGCGAGTGACGGCTCAGGCCGCCTGTGAGGCGGCGCCGAGTCCCCAGGCCCGCGCCAGCAGCGCGTAGGAGTCGTGGCGCGCCGCCTGGTCGGGGATCGCCGAGACGATCATCAGCTCGTCGGCCTGCGTGCGCGCGACCATGTCGGCGAGCCGGGCCCGCAGGGTCTCGGGGCCGCCCACGTGCAGGCGGTCGCGGCCGCGCTCGATCTGCACCCGCTCGCCGTCGGAATACGGGTAGTCCAGCGCCTCGGCGAGGCTCGGCAGAGGCCGGTACTCGCCGCGCTCCCGCCGCAGCGTCGCGAGCCGCGCGCTGGAGGCGAGGCGCTCGGCCTCCGCGTCCGTGGCGGCGCAGATCGCCGCCACCGCCAGGATCGCGTGGGGCTTCGCGCCGAGCCGCGTCGGCCGGAACCGGGTCCGGTAGTCCAGCATCGGCGGCTCCGCGGGCATCCCGGAGAAGTGCTGCGCGAAGCCGAAGCCGCAGCCGATCTCGCCAGCGAGGCGGGCGCTGTAGTCGGAGGAGCCGAGCAGGAAGATCGGCGGCAGCGGCACCCCCGCGGGGCTCGCCTCGATCCGCGCGAACGGGTGCCCCTCCGGAAAGCCGCCGTCCCAGAACAGCAGCTCCTGCAGGCGGTCGAGGAAGTCGTCCCCGCCCTCCCCCGGCGCTTCCCGGCGGCGCAGCGCCCGCGCGGTGAGGCCGTCGGTGCCGGGCGCGCGCCCGAGACCCAGGTCGATCCGGCCCGGGAACAGGGCCTCCAGCACCCGGAAGCGCTCGGCCACCATCAGCGGCGCGTGGTTCGGCAGCATGATGCCGCCCGAGCCGACCCGGATGTTGCGGGTCGCGGCGGCGATCTGGCCAATCATGATCTCGGGCGCCGGGCTCGCCACGTTGGGCAGGGCGTGGTGCTCGGCGAGCCAGTAGCGCCGGTAGCCGAGGTTATCGACGTGGCGGGCGAGGGCCAGCGTGTCGTGCAGCGCCCGCGCCGGGGTCGAGTCGGCGCTGACGAAGGAGAGGTCGAGGACGGAGAGCGGGGTCATGCCGGGTGAGATGGGGGTCTGGGCCGGCCGGTGCGAGGGCAGTTCGTCAGGACGGGGGCTCCTGAGCTTTTTCCGTGGTATCGCCTGGATAGACCGCCTCGAAATCGCGGCCGCCATAGAAGATATTGAGGATCCTCACGGATCCACGTTCCACGCGATAGGCGATCACAGCCGATCTCTCGAACGCCACCGTTCGCAAGCCTTCCAAGAGATCGTCACGGGGTCGGCCCGCATGCGGTGCGTGGCCGATTCGGTCGCACCGATCCTTGATCCGCTGCGTGAAGCGCTGCGCCGTCGCGACGTTCTGACTCCGCTGCAAGACCGTTCGGAAGATGCCGGCCAGATCGGCCTGCGCTTGAGGGCGAAACGCGACAGGCAGTCTACGCACGGCGGGTGTCGTGCCGCGCTTCAGCGAACATCCTGTCGAGATCCTCTTGAACCTCTTCGATGCTCAGATCCGGCCGCGGATCGTCCAGGGAACGCCGGATGCGGGCGCGGATGTCATCGAGACGCTCGGCATCCTCGCGTCGCTGGCGTTGCAGGGCGTGCACGGCCTCGTCGAGCAGCGCGTCCACCGAAGCGTACTCACCGGCCTCGACGCTCTCCCGCACGGCGCGGAGCGTGTCCGGTGCCAGGGTGATGCTGATCGTCTCGCCCATCGGCAGGGCCTCTCGTTCCGTCCCGATTCCGAGGATCATAGCAGAAACGTCGCTCCCGCGCGCCGCCGCGGCGTCTCGCGCTTGCCGGCTCAGCGTCCCGGGCCTAGGGTCCGCCGCGCCGCGGGGAAGCGGCGCCTGACCGCAAAAATCCGGAGCACCGCACGCCATGGCTCTCCTCGCCGACGTCCTCTCGCGGGTGAAGCCGTCCGCGACCATCGTGATGACCCAGAAGGCCAGGGACCTGAAGGCCTCCGGCGTCGACGTCATCAGCCTGTCGGTGGGTGAGCCCGACTTCGACACGCCCGAGCACATCAAGCAGGCCGCCATCGCGGCGATCCACCGGAACGAGACCCGCTACCCGCCGGTCTCCGGCATCGTGCCCCTGCGCGAGGCGATCGTGCGGAAGTTCAAGCGCGAGAACGGGCTCGACTACAAGGTCTCGCAGACCATCGTGGGCACCGGCGGCAAGCAGGTGCTGTACAACGCGTTCCTCGCCACGCTGAACCCCGGTGACGAGGTGGTGATCCCCCGCCCCTACTGGGTGTCCTACCCGGAGATGGTCGGGCTGTGCGGCGGCACGCCGGTCTTCGCCGACACCGACATGGCCAACGGCTTCAAGCTCCAGGCCGAGGAGCTCGACCGGGTCCTGACCCCGAAGACCAAGTGGATCGTCCTCAACTCGCCGTCGAACCCGTCGGGCGCCGCCTATTCCCGCGCCGAGATGAAGGCGCTCACCGACGTGCTGCTCCGCTACCCGGACGTGCACATCCTCACCGACGACATCTACGAGCACCTCACCTACGGCGACTTCGCGTTCGTCACGCCGGCCCAGGTCGAGCCGCAGCTGATCGAGCGGACGCTGACGATGAACGGCGTCTCGAAGGGCTACGCCATGACCGGCTGGCGCATCGGCTACGCGGCCGGGCCGGAAGCGCTCATTAAGGCGATGGACTTCGTCCAGGGCCAGCAGACCTCCGGCGCCAGCACGATCGCGCAGTGGGCGGCGGTGGCCGCCCTCGACGGGCCGCAGGACCACCTCGCCACGTTCCGGGCCGCCTTCCAGGGCCGGCGCGACCTCGTCGTGTCGATGCTCAACCAGACCAACGGGCTGACCTGCCCGACGCCGGAGGGCGCGTTCTACGTCTACCCGTCCTGCGCGGCGCTGATCGGCAAGCGGACCGAGGCCGGCAAGACCATCGAGACCGACGAGGACTTCGTCATGGAGCTGCTCCAGGCCGAGGGCGTGGCGGCGGTCCACGGCTCGGCCTTCGGCCTCGGCCCGAACCTGCGCATCTCCTACGCGACGTCGAACGCGGTGCTGGAGGAGGCCTGCCGGCGCATCCAGCGCTTCTGCGGCTCGCTGCGGTAGCGGCCCCGAGGTCCCGGAGGCGTCCCGTGCCCACGATCGCGGTGATCGCCCCGGGCGCCATGGGCAGCGCCGTCGGGGCCCGGCTCGCCGGGCACGGCGCCCGGGTACTGACCTCCCTGGACGGGCGCGGGGCGGCGAGCCGCGCCCGGGCCGCGGCCGCCGGCATGGCGCATGCCGGGGACGGCGAGCTCGCCGCCGCCGATCTCCTGCTCTCCATCGTGCCGCCCGCCGACGCGGAGGCGCTGGCCCGCCGGCTCGCGCCCGCCCTGGCGGCGGCCCCGCGCAAGCCGGTCTACATCGACGCCAACGCCGTCAGCCCGGAGACGGTCGGGCGCGTCGCCGGGATCGTCGCGGCCACCGGCGCGCCATTCCTCGACGGCGCGATCCTGGGCCTGCCGCCGAAGCCCGGCGCCAAGGGGCCGCGCGTCTACGTCTCGGGTCCCGAGACGGCCCCGGCCCTGGTCCTGCGCGACCTCGGCCTCGACCTGCGCGTCTGCCCCGGCGCGGTCGGCGCCGCCTCCAGCCTCAAGATGAGCTATGCCGGCCTCAACAAGGGCCTGACGGCGCTCGCCGCGCTCGTGATCGGCGCCGCCGAGCGCGCCGGCGCCGGGGAAGCGCTGCTGGCCGAGCTCGCCGAGAACGAGCCGTCGCTGCTGGCCCGGTTCGCCAGGGGGCTGCCCGACATGGTGCCGAAGGCCTATCGCTGGGCGCCCGAGATGGAGGAGATCGCCGGGTTCCTCGGGCCCGACGCGGCCGGGCGGCAGGTCTTCTCCGGCTACGCCGCGCTCTACCGGCGCCTCGCCGCGGAGGACGGCGCGGACGAGATCGCCGCGCTGATGCGCTTCGTCGCGCCCGCGGCGGAGCACTGATCGCCGCGGGGTCCCGGAAACGGCCCCGCCTCTGTTGCCGGCTCGGCTGTCACCCTCTACACGGGCTGTCCCCAGCGGCCGATGCGCCTGAAGGTTTCGCGAGCCCGCTCGGGCCTGCATGGCGGCGGGGTCGGCAGTGACGGGACGGTCCGGACCAGTTCTCTGGGCCGTTCCTGTGAGGCTCAGTGGGCCGAGTCGCTGCAGGAGTGTCGGGAGCGCGGGGAACAGGAACCGCGGGTCCGGCGCATGGCCCACATGATTTCCCACCCGATTCCGCCCGCGAGACGGGTCGCGGGCGCGGGTCCCTGACCCGTTCCGGGACAGGGGCGCACGGGGCCGTTGCGGCTTCGTTCACGCTCCCGCGCGATGATGCGTCCGGGCCGGGGATCCGGTTCCGCGTAACCGCGTTCTCTCGGGCCTGACGACCATGCGAGCCCTGCTCACCAGCGGCATCAAGGCGATTCTCGGCATCGCCGCGCTCTCCACCGCCGCGCACTGGACCCTCCGGGTCCAGCGCGAGTCCGCCGCCCCCGCGGTCGCGACGGCGAGCCTCGCCGAGCCCGCCGCGACCGGCTCCATCGAGCCGCGCCGGGTCGAACGGGCCGCCGCGCTGGCGCCCGCGCCGGTCGCCGCGGCGGCGCCTGTTCCCGCTGCGCCCGCGCGCGCCGCCGCGGGGCTCGACCAGTCGCACCTCGCCGCCCTGATCGCCGGCGCGACGCCGCCCAAGCCGAAGCTCGCCAAGGCCGCCACCAAGACGGCCTCCGCCGAGAAGGCCCCCGTTGCCGAGAAGGTCGCGGCGAAGCGCTGAGCCGCCGCCGTCGCGGGCGACCGTGCCGGCTGCATGGTTCCCCTGCGCGCCGGCCGGTACCCGCACGGCACCGGGCGTGGCAGGGATTTCGGCCTCTACCGAGATTGGTCAGGCATGAGCACGCAGGTCGCGACCTCCGTCCCCGACGACAGCGCCGCGCCGCGCGCCGCTCCGGAGGCCGACCTCGCCGGCCGCCGGCGGATCGTCGGCATCGCCCTGATGTGCGGGGCCGTCGCCTTCTTCGCGAGCCTCGACGCCTGCGGCAAGACCCTGGCCCGGGCCGGCGTCGATCCCCTGGTCACCACCTTCATGCGCTACGCGGCGAGCGTCGCCATGATCTCGCTGTTCATCAACCCGGTACGCACGCCGGGCGTCGTGAAGAGCCGGCGCCTGCCGCTGCAGATCGCGCGCTCCCTGCTGCTCTTCGCCTCCACGGCGCTCAACTTCCTGGCCCTGCGCTACCTGCAGCTCGCCGAGACGATCTCGATCCAGTTCGCCGCGCCGCTCACCGTGGCGCTGCTCGCCGGGCCGCTGCTCGGCGAGTGGTCGTCGCGGGCGCGGCTGGCGGCGATCGGCGTCGGCTTCCTGGGCGTGCTGGTGATCGTGCGGCCGGGCGCCGGCGGCATGCATCCGGCCGCGCTGCTCTGCGTCGCCAACGTGGTGGTCTACGCCTTCTACGCGATCATCACGCGCAAGCTCGCGGCCTACGACTCGACCGCCACGACCATGTTCTACACGGGCCTCGCGGGACTCGCGCTGATGGCCCCGCTCCTACCGTGGATCTGGACGAGCCCGGCGAGCCTGACCCACTGGGCGCTGCTGTTCGGGGTCGCGCTGTTCGGAACGCTGGGCCACTGGCTGCTGGTGATGGCCCATGCCCGGGCCCCGGCCAACGTGCTGGCGCCGTTCATCTACACGCAGCTGCTGTGGTCGGTGACGCTCGGCTTCCTGCTGTTCGGCGACGTTCCGAGCCGCTGGACCGTGGCGGGCGCCATGATCGTCGTCGGCTCCGGCCTGTACCTCCTGGCGCAGGAGACGATCCGCCGGGAGGCGCGGCCGGCCGCCTGAGGCGACCGGCCGGACCCTGTTACGGGACCCTGTCAGCGGCCGAGGCGCTCCTGGCGCTCCATCCGCTCCTCGCGGCGGTTCTCGCGCGCCCGGCGGGCCGGGTCCGGATCGGTGCCGAGCACGCCGCCGACGGTGCCGGTCGCCGCGCCGACCGCGCCGCCGACGACCCCGCCCACGGGGCCGGCCGCGGCCGTGCCGTCCTCGACGCCGCGCTGGGCGCCGCGCGCCGTGCCCTGGGCCTCCGCGGCGCCCGCGTAGGCCAGCGGCGCGAGGGCGAGGGTCGCGATCAGAAGCTTCTTCATGGGGCTACTCCCGGATGTCTGTCCGAATCGGCTCCGCGCCGCCGCGGCGGGCGGAGGGTGTGTCGGTCAACGGTTCAGACGCCGATTGGTCCCATCCGCGGTCACGGGCGCGTGATCCGCGCTGCCGCTGGCCTCCGGCCGGGGCGGCTGGTAGAGAACCCGTCATGCACGCTTCGCGCGCCCTGCGCGGCCCCGGCCGCCCGATCCGAATTACCGGCCCGGCCTCCGCCTGAGGGCCCGCTCCAGCGCGGCCGCGCGGAGGTCCGGGATCCTCCTGCCGCCCGACCCGATTCCGCCGGCCCGACGCTGCCGGCCCGACCGCCGATGCGAGATCCGATGACCGCCCCCGAGACCGCGCCCGCCCGCGACTATTCCAAGACCCTGTTCCTGCCGCAGACCGAGTTCCCGATGCGCGCTGGCCTGCCGGTGCGCGAGCCGCTGTTCATCGAGCGCTGGAAGCGGATGGACCTCTACGGCAAGCTGCGCGCCCGCGGCCAGGGCCGGCCGAAATTCGTGCTCCACGACGGGCCGCCCTACGCCAACGGCAACATCCACATCGGCACGGCGCTCAACAAGATCCTCAAGGACGTGGTGGTCCGCTCGCAGACCGCGCTCGGCTTCGACGCCAACTACGTCCCGGGCTGGGACTGCCACGGCCTGCCGATCGAGTGGAAGATCGAGGAGCAGTACCGCGCCAAGGGCCGCAACAAGGACGACGTGCCGGTGATCGAGTTCCGGCAGGAATGCCGGACCTTCGCGGCCCAGTGGCTCGACGTGCAGCGCGAGGAGTTCAAGCGGCTCGGCGTCACCGGCGACTGGGACCATCCCTACGCCACCATGGCGTTCCCCGCCGAGGCCGTGATCGCCGACGAGCTGATGAAGTTCTCGATGAGCGGCCAGCTCTATCGCGGCTCCAAGCCGGTGATGTGGTCGGTGGTCGAGAAGACCGCGCTGGCCGAAGCCGAGGTCGAGTACGAGGAGCACGTCAGCGACACGATTTTTTGCGCGTTTCCGATCCGGTCCGGCGCCGAGGGCGATCTCGCGCAGGCGCGGGTGGTGATCTGGACGACCACTCCGTGGACGATCCCGGGCAACCGCGCCGTCGCGTTCTCCAAAAAAATTGCCTACGGCCTGTACCGGGTCACGGAGGCGCCGGCCGACAACTGGGCGGTGCCCGGCCAGACCTACCTGCTCGCCGACAGCCTCGCCGCCACGGTGTTCAAAGCCGCCCGGGTCGAGGCGTTCGCGCGCGTCGCCGACGTGAGCCCGTCGACGCTCGCCGGCCTGACCCTGGACCACCCGCTGGCGAAGCTCGGCTACGGCTTCGCCGTGCCGATGCTCGACGGCGACCACGTCACCGACGAGTCCGGCACGGGCTTCGTCCACACGGCGCCGAGCCACGGCCGCGAGGATTTCGAGCTCTGGATGGCGAGCGGCCGGCTGCTGCGCGAGCGCGGCATCGACGCGACCATCCCCTACACGGTCGACGCCGACAGCGTGCTCACGGAGGCCGCTCCGGGCTTTACCGGCACCCGCGTGCTCACCGCCAAGGGCGAGAAGGGCGACGCCAACAAGGCGGTCATCGCCGCGCTGACGGAGGCCGGGGCGCTGATCGCCCGCGGGGTGCTGCGCCACCAGTACCCGCATTCCTGGCGGTCCAAGAAGCCGGTGATCTTCCGCAACACGCCGCAATGGTTCATCGCCATGGACCGGCCGGTGGATTCGCTGGGCAACCGGACGCTGCGCGAGGTAGCGCTCCAGGGCATCGACGACACCCAGTGGGTGCCGACGCAAGGCAAGAACCGCATCACCGGCATGGTCGCCAACCGGCCGGACTGGGTGGTCTCGCGCCAGCGCGCCTGGGGCGTTCCGATCACCGTCTTCGTCCACCGCGACACCGCCGAGATCCTGAAGGACGACGCCGTCAACGCCCGCATCCGCGACGCCTTCGCGGCCGAGGGCGCCGACGCGTGGTTCCGGGACGACGCCGCGCAGCGCTTCCTGGCGCCCGACCACGACCCGGCCGCCTACGAGAAGGTCACCGACGTCCTCGACGTCTGGTTCGATTCGGGCTCGACCCACGCCTTCGTGCTCGACGATCCGGAGGCCTTCCCGGGGCTTTCTGGGGTGAAGCGCGTCCGCGACGGCGGGCAGGACCGGGTCATGTACCTGGAGGGCTCCGACCAGCACCGCGGCTGGTTCCAGTCCTCGCTGCTCGAATCCGCCGGCACCCGCGGCCGGGCGCCCTACGACATCGTCCTGACCCACGGCTTCGTGCTCGACGGCAAGGGCCTGAAGATGTCGAAGTCGAAGGGCAACGTCGTCGCACCGCAGAGCGTCATCAAGGATTCGGGCGCCGACATCCTGCGCCTGTGGGTCGCCGCCTCCGACTACACAGATGACCTGCGCATCGGCCCGGAGATCATCAAGACTTTCGCGGAGACCTACCGGAAGCTCAGGAATTCCCTGCGCTGGATGCTGGGCTCGCTGGCCCACCGAGTCCAGGGCGACGACGTGGCCTACGCCGACATGCCGGAGCTGGAGCGGCTGATCCTGCACCGGCTCGCCGAGCTCGACGGCGAGATCCGCGAGGCCTACGCGGCGTTCGACACCAAGCGGGTGGTGGCGCTGCTCAACGGCTTCATGACCGGCGACCTGTCGTCCTTCTACTTCGACGTGCGCAAGGACGCCCTGTACTGCGATCCCGTGTCCTCGGTCCGCCGGCGGTCGGCGCTGCAGGTGATCGACGAGGCCTTCCGCCGGGTGACGATCTGGCTCGCCCCGGTGCTCGCCTTCACCGCCGAGGAGGCGTGGCTCGACCGCTACCCGTCCGAGGACGGCTCGGTGCATCTCCAGACCCTGCCGGAGACCCCGGCTGACTGGCTCGACGCCCCCCTCGCGGAGCGCTGGCAAAAAATCCGGCGGGTGCGGCGGGTGGTCACCGGCGCCCTGGAGATCGAGCGCGCGGCCAAGCGCATCGGCGCGAGCCTGGAGGCGGCGCCGACGGTCTACGTGGCGGATCCGGAGCTTCTCGCGGCGCTCGAGGGCTGCGACTTCGCCGATACCTGCATCACCTCGGACATCGCCGTTGTGGCGGGCGAGGGCCCGGCCGAGGCCTTCCGCCTCGACGAGGTACGCGGCGTGGCGGTGGTGCCGAGCCCGGCCGCGGGTCGCAAATGTGCCCGCTCCTGGCGGGTCAGCCCGGAGGTGGGCAGCGACCCGGACTACCCGGACGTGACGCCCCGCGACGCCCAGGCCCTGCGCGAGTGGGACGCGGCGCATCCGGAGGCGAGCGCGGCGTGAGGGCGTTCCGCGTCGTCGGCGGCGCCACTCCCTCTCCCCGCCCGCGGGGAGAGGGGGACGCCGGCCCGGGCCGAGTGCGCCGCCCGTGACGCCGTTCCGCGCCGGCCTCCTGGCCCTCGTTCTCACCCTGGTCCTCGATCAGGCCAGCAAGCTCGGCCTCTATTTCGGCACCGACCTCGTGCTGACGCAGCCCTGGCGGCTGGCGCCCTTCGCCGACTTCGTCGTGGTCTGGAACCGGGGCGTCTCCTACGGGCTGTTCCAGCAGGAGGGCGGGATCGGCCGCTGGCTCCTCGTAGCCCTGTCGCTGGCCGCCGCCCTCGGCCTCGGGATCTGGATGCGCCGGGCCACGTCGCGGCTCCTCGGGATCGCCCTCGGGCTGATCGTCGGGGGGGCGCTCGGCAACGCCATCGACCGGGCCGCCTACGGCGCCGTCTTCGACTTCGTCCACCTGCATGCCGGCGGCTGGTCCTGGTACGTGTTCAACGTCGCCGACGCGGCGATCGTGGCCGGCGTGATCGGCCTGATCCTCGACAGCCTGTCCCCGGACGGCCGCAGGGGCCGGGCGTCCCCCCCGCAGGGCGACCCGGCGCCGCGCCTGTGATCCCTGCAACACACAGGTCCTCCCGCGTCCCCCTCCTGGCGCGACGCAGTCAAGGCGCCATACGATCGCCGGAAACCGGTCTCAGGCCGGGACCTGTCGGATCGGGCCGCGCCGCGGCCTTCCCAGAGCCGGACGCTCCGTCCGGAACCCGTGAGGCAGCATGACCGGGCATCGCAGGCTTCGTCCCCTCCTCTCCGCCGCGGTGGCCCTGGCTCCGCTCTGCGTCGTCGGTGCCGCGCACGCGCAGGAGCGCGGCGAGTTCATGCGCGACGCCCTGTCGGGCATCGGCCTCCTGGAGAAGCGCCAGGATCCGATCGACTATCACGAGCGGCCGCCACTGGTGATGCCGCCCAAGATCGACGGCAAGGCCCTGCCGCAGCCGCGGGCGCGCTCCACCAGCACCGCCTGGCCGAAGGATCCCGAGATCGTGGAGCGCGAGCGCGCCGCCGTGGAGCGGCGCAATCCCAAGGGCTCCCAGGCCCAGGGCCGCTACGACGACAACAACGCGACGCTCTCCGTGGAGGAGATGCGCGGCGGCCGCCGTGCCGGCGCGGGCCTGACGACCACCGCCGAGCGCAAGCCCGGCGACAACAACCGCGACGACAGCCTGCTCAGCCCCTTCGAGCTGCTCAAGGGCAAGAGCGCCAACGCCGAGCCCTCCGACATCGAGCCGAGCCGCGACACGCTCACGGACCCGCCGACCGGGTACCGGCAGTCGCCCAAGCAGCTGGCCCGGCCGCCGTCGAGCGACCCGATCAACAACGCCAGCCGCGAGCGCGAGGAGTCGGATCCCCGCGCGTATCTCCGTCAGCGCGCGCAGCAGTGACGGGGGCGCCGTGTCGCCGTTGCAACGGCGCCGCGGCGTGGCAACATGAGATGATCGTCCCGGTGCGGTTCTTGCGCCCCGGTGACCAGGACGGCCCCGATCCGCGCGCGCATCCCGACGCGGGACGCTTCGATCCGGGGCCGGCAGAAGGAAAGCGGAATGCACCTGTTCAGGAAGGCGACGCCCACCCTCTTCCCGCTGCGTCCGGGCTCGCCCTACGGCGGCAGCGCCGGCCGGGGCGAGGCCGCGCCGTTCGGGCGTTCCGAGGCGGGCGGACCGGAAGTGACGGCCTTCACCCTCGACAACGGCCTCGACGTGGTGGTCGTCCCCGACCACCGGGCCCCCGTCGCCACCCACATGATCTGGTACCGCAACGGTTCGGCCGATGATCCGCTCGGCCAGTCGGGCATCGCCCACTTCCTCGAGCACCTGATGTTCAAGGGCACCGAGAAGCACCCGGTCGGGGCCTTCTCCAAGGCGGTGTCGGGCCTGGGCGGCCAGGAGAACGCCTTCACCAGCTACGACTACACCGCCTACTTCCAGCGGGTCGCCCGGGATCACCTCGGCACCATGATGGAATTCGAGGCGGACCGCATGAGCGGCCTCGTCCTCGACGACGCCGTCGTCGCCCCCGAGCGCGACGTCGTGCTGGAGGAGCGGCGCATGCGGGTCGAGACCGACCCCTCCGCCCAGCTCTCCGAGGCGATGGCGGCCGGCCTGTTCGTGCACCATCCCTACGGCATCCCGATCATCGGCTGGATGCACGAGATCGAGGGCCTGAACCGCGAGCACGCGCTGGCCTACTACAAGCGCTTCTACACCCCCGAGAACGCCATCCTGGTGGTGGCCGGCGACGTCACGCCCGACGAGGTCCGGCGCCTCGCCGAGACCACCTACGGCCGCGTGACGCCCCAGGGCGCCCGGCCCGAGCGCCTGCGGGCGCGGGAGCCGGAGCCGAAGGCCCTGCGCCGCGTCGCCGTCGCCGACCCGAAGGTCGAGCAGCCGACCCTGCAGCGCCTCTACCTGACCCCCTCCTGCATCACCGCCCGGGACGGCGGCTGCCACGACCTCGAGCTGCTGGCCGAGGTGCTGGGCGGCGGCTCGACCTCCTACCTCTACCGCAAGCTGGTCATGGAGACCGGCCTCGCGGTGAATGCCGGCGCCTGGTACATGGGCTCGGCGATCGACGACACCCGCTTCTCCGTCTACGCGGTGCCCGCCGAGGGCGTGCCCCTGGAGAAGCTGGAGGAGGCCGTCGACAGGGTGCTGCGCCGCGCCCCCGCGGAGGCCCTGGACGCCGAGGCGATCGAGCGCGCCAAGACCCGCCTCGTGGCCGAGACCGTCTACTCCTCTGACAGCCAGTCGTCGCTGGCACGCATCTACGGCTCGGCGCTGGCGATCGGCGAGACCATCGAGGAGGTCCGCCGCTGGCCGACCGACATCGAGGGGGTGACGCAGGCGCGTCTCAAGGGCGCCGCCGAGCGCTGGCTGACGCCGGCCCGCTCGGTCACCGGCTACCTGACCAAGGCGCAGGATCCCGACGCCCCGGTCGCGATGGCCGCCGAGTAACCCCGGGTGCGTCCCGCCGGGCCCGTGACGGGTCCGGGCGGGGCGCTCTGCCGAACGGGAGCCCTGGCCCGCTCCGCCGTCGCCCGAGATAGAGACACGAGGTTCCCATGAGCTTGGCCGAGACTCTGGTCGAGACCACCGCCCAAACCGTCAGCTCGCCCACCACGGCGCTGCCGGTGACGACCGCCGCCGGCATCGAGGCGTGGCACGTCGAGTCGCCGGTGGTGCCGATGATCGCCCTGGCCTTCACCTTCGAGGGCGGCGCCGCCCAGGACCCGGCCGGCAAGGCCGGCTGCGCGCAGATGCTGGCGCGGCTCCTCGACGAGGGCGCCGGCGACCTGACCTCCGACCTGTTCCAGGAGCGGCTCGCCGCCCGGGCAATCGAGCTGTCGTTCCACGCGGGGGCCGACGCGGTCGGCGGCTCGCTGAAGATGCTGGTCAAGCACGCCGACGAGGGCATCGCGCTCCTCGCCCTGGCGCTGGCCAAGCCCCGCCTCGACCCCGACGCGATCGAGCGCGTCCGCGCCCAGATCATCGCCGGCCTGCGCTACCAGCAGAACGATCCGGGCGTGCTGGCCTCCCGCCGCTTCTTCAAGGAGGCGTTCGCCGGCCATCCCTACGCCCGCCCGTCCTCCGGCACCGTGGAGAGCGTGACGGCGATCACCCGGGACGACCTGCTGGCGATGCACGCCCGCATCATCGGCCGCGGCCGGGTGAAGGTGGCGGCGGTCGGCGCCATCGGCGCCGAGCAGCTCGCCGAGGGCCTGAACCGCGCCTTCGGAACCCTGCCGGAGGCCGGGGCGCTGAAGGCGGTGCCGCGCACCGAAGTGCACGATCTCGGCAAGCGCATCGTCGTCGACCTCGACGTGCCCCAGTCGGTGATCCGGTTCGGCATGGCCGGCGTGCCGTGGCGCGACCCGGACTTCATCCCGGCCTACGTGCTGAACCACATCCTCGGCGGCGGCGCCTTCACGTCCCGCCTGTTCCAGGAGGTGCGCGAGAAGCGCGGGCTGGCCTACTCGGTGGGGACCTCGCTGGTCAGCCACCGGTCGGCCGCGATGACCTGGGGCTACACCGCCACCAAGAACGAGCGCGTCGGCGAGGCCCTGTCGGTGATCGGCGACGAGATCGGCCGGCTGATCACGGACGGCCCGGACGACGACGAGCTGCAGAAGGCCAAGGATTACCTGACCGGCTCCTACGCCCTCGGCTTCGACACCTCGACCAAGATCGCCCACCAGCTGGTGCAGATCGCCTTCGAGGAGCTGGGCATGGACTACATCGCCCGGCGCAACGCGATGGTCTCGGCCGTGACCCAGGCGGATATCCGCCGGGCCGCCGCCCGCACCTTCGCGGACGGCAAGATGCTGGTGGTCGCCGCCGGCCGGCCCGTGGGGCTCTGAGAAGCGGGTCTCGGGACCGCGGTTCGGCGAAATCCGCCGCGCCCGGGTACCGATCGCCGCGTAGCGGCCGCGCCGCCGGTCCGGGGCGCGGCGCCTCTCGGGCGGCGATCGCTGCGGGCCGACCGCGGCGCGGCCCCGGAGGAACGGGTGCCGGCCGCCCGATCCGCGAGCCGCTCGCGAAGCCGCCGCCGCCCCCCACCTGAGGCGCGACGCGGCGAACCCCAGGACCGACATGCAGCTCACCGGCATCCACCACCTCACCGCGGTGACCGCCCGCGCGGCGGAGAACGTCGCCTTCTACACGGGCACGCTCGGCCTGCGGCTCGTGAAGAAGACGGTGAACCAGGACGATGTCTCGGCCTACCACCTGTTCTACGCCGACGGGCTGGCGAGCCCCGGCACCGACATCACCTTCTTCGACTGGCCGGCGCCCCGGGAGCGGCGGGGCTCCGGCAGCATCACCCGCACGCACCTGCGCGTCCCGGGCGAGGGCGCGGTCGCGTGGTGGCACGCGCGCCTGCGCGAGGCCGGGATCGTCGAGGCCGAGCCCGCCGCGCGCGACGGGCGCCTCACCCTCGATTTCGAGGATCCGGAGGGCCAGCGCCTCGCCCTGGTGGACGATGGCGGGACCGGGCCGGAGCATCCCTGGGACGGCTCGCCCGTGCCGGCCGCCTACCAGATCCGCGGCCTCGGCCCGATCCGGCTGTCGGTGCCGGACCCGGCCCGCACCGCCGCCGTGCTGACCGAGGTGCTCGGCCTGCGCCGGGACCGCGCCTTCGAGACGGGCGACGGCCCGGTGGAGGTCTACGCGATGGGACCCGGCGGCCCGGCCGCCGAGCTCCAGCTCCTGGCCGACCGGTCCGCGCCGGCCCGCCAGGGCGCGGGCGCGGTCCACCACGTCGCCTTCCGCATCCCGGACGGGGATTACGAGGCCTGGGCCGACAGGCTCCGGGCGGCGCGGGTGCCGAGCAGCGGGCCGGTGGACCGCTACTACTTCCGCAGCCTCTATTTCCGCGAGCCCAACGGCATCCTGTTCGAGATCGCCACCGACGGGCCGGGTTTCACCGCGGACGAGCCCCTGGAGACCCTGGGCGAGCGCCTGGCCCTGCCGCCGTTTCTGGAGCCGCGCCGGGCCGAGATCGAGGCCGGGCTCGCGCCGCTCCGGCCCGCCGCCCCCCTCTGAGGGCGGCGCGCGGGGCCCGCTCTGCGGCAACCCTCCCATGTCCGGAACGGCGCTGCGGAGCGTCCGCGAAGACGCTAAATCTTCGAACGATTCCAGGCCGTTCACTTCTTTCGCCAGTGTGATCCCGGCACGCCTTGACGGACGTGCTGCAACTGCGAAAGAAGCGGCGCGCGTGTGTTTGCAACCGGATCCGGGCGGGTTCCCTGCCGAGGATCCACCCCCGCCCGAGCGGGGCGGCGGGGATCCCCCGCACCACGGGCCCCGAATCGTCGGGGCCGTGTGCCGAGCGTCAGAGGATTCGAGGACTGATCCGTCGATGAGCAAGTTCTACGAGGAGCGCGTTCTGTCGGTCCACCACTGGACCGACAACCTGTTCTCGTTCCGCACGACGCGGGATCCGGCGTTCCGGTTCCGCAACGGCGAGTTCACCATGATCGGCCTGGAGGTCGAGGGCCGGCCGCTGCTGCGCGCCTACTCGGTGGTCTCGGCCAACTACGAGGAGGAGCTGGAGTTCTTCTCGATCAAGGTCCAGGACGGCCCGCTGACCTCGAAGCTGCAGCACCTGAAGGTCGGCGACCCGATCATCGTCGGCAAGAAGCCGACCGGCACGCTGGTGCTCGACAACCTGCTGCCGGGCCGCAACCTGTACCTGCTGGGCACCGGCACCGGCCTGGCGCCGTTCCTGTCGATCATCAAGGATCCCGAGGCCTACGACCGGTTCGAGAAGGTCGTGCTGGTCCACGGCTGCCGGCAGGTGCAGGAACTCGCCTACGGCGAGACCATCACCGAGACGCTGCCGCGCCACGAGTTCCTGGGCGAGATGATCTCGAACCAGCTGGTCTACTACCCGACCGTGACCCGCGAGCCGTTCCGCAACCGCGGCCGGATCACCGACCTGATGGTCTCGGGCAAGCTGTTCGAGGATATCGGCCTGCCGCCGATGGCGATCGAGAACGACCGCTTCATGCTCTGCGGCAGCCCCGACATGATCCGCGACACCCGCGAGCTCCTGACGTCCCGCGGCTACGAGGAGGGCAACCACGGCGAGGCCGCCCACTACGTCATCGAGAAGGCCTTCGTCGAGAAATAGCGCACCCGCGCAGGCCGGTTCGGCTTCAGCCCGGTGCGGTCCGCCGTGCCGGGCTTTTCTGTGCCGGTGCGTCTCCGGACCCGGTCGCGGGGGCGGGGCGCAGGATCGCCCCGTAGCCCTCCTGCGCGTCGCCGACGAAGCGGATGCCCGCCCCTTCGAGGACCGTGCGGATCGCCGCGAGGGTCCGGCTGCGGGGCTGGACCTGCTCGCTCTCGATCATGTTCAGGGTGACGACGGAGACCGCGGCGCGGCTCGCGAGAACCCCTTGCGTCCACTTGAGAAGTCCGCGGCCGGCGCGGATCTGAGCGGCAGTGATCATGGGCCGGAGATCGCCCGAACTGAAAGAATTTTCAAGTTTTCGGTTGACGCAGGCCGAGCGCGACCGTATCCACCGCGCCATCGGCCTGCCGGGCCGGTGATCTGAAGTGACCGCACGCTCCTCGTATCCGCGGCCCGCGCGCCGCGGCGGACGAGTCCGGTTCCCTTCGCAACGGTCGCCGCTGGCAGCCCATCGCAGTTCACCGGCGCGGGCCGGAGACGCTCGGTTATCCCTGTCACGGATCCCCCCGAGCCTCATCGACACGCCCGCGTCACCCGAAGCCCCGTTCGGACGGAGCATGGCATGAAACAGCACGACGGCATCGACGTCGCGGCGTTCGCCCGTTCCGGGCTGATGCGACCGTTACGGTCGTATCGCGGGGCTCTCGGCCCGAGAGGCTGAGCGCGTCTCGAGGACCCTGCGGGCCGGCAGGGGACGGTTATCATCGGTAGAGCGCCGCGGGCTTGTCCCGCGGAGGTTGCGGGTTCGATCCCCGTCGGGGGCCGCGAGGTCGCCGGAGCTCATGCCCGTCTCCGACACCACGACCGCAGGGCCCCGCGAGACGACCGGGGCGCCGACCGTGCGCGGATCCCGGCCGACAATGCGGGCCGGAGAGGAACGGTTATCTTCACCGAAGGGAGGTCGCGGGTTCGAATCCCGCCGGGCCGCGAGGCCCGTAGCTCAGACCGGATAGAGCGCCCGGACACCGTTCCTCACCCCACGCCCGCATCGCCCGGACGCGGGCCGGAAGACGAAGGTTATCGGGATCCGAGGGGTGCGGGTGCGAGTCCCGCCGGGTCGTCAGGCCCGTAGCTCAAGCAGAGCATCGGATAAGCCCCTCGTCGCCGCCACGCCCGCGCCCGGCCGGACGGAACCCCGCCACCGACCATACGAGAGACCGGCCGCGCGCGAGCGGCGGTGGACGACGCGCCGCGGCCGCGTCCCCGCCCGACCGCGCGCGCCGGGACGCGCCACCGGCCGGCGATCGGCCGCGATGGAGAGAGGAGAGACCGAGAGGAGCCCGCCATGACGAAGCTCGCACAGATGTTCCGGCTCCGCGCCACCCCGCAGACGGAGCCGATCCCCGGCACGGTGCCGAACGCCGCCGGAGGCCACGCCTTCGCGGTCGGCGACTGGGCGCGGCTCGACCGCTTCCTGGTGCTCGGCTCCGAGGGCGGCTCGTACTACGCGAGCCCGCGCGCCCTGACCGCCGAGAACGCGGCGGCGGTGCAGCGGTGCATCGCGCAGGACGGCGCCCGCGCGGTCGCCGCCATCGTGGCGGTGAGCGAGGGCGGCCGGGCTCCGAAGCCGGATCCGGCGATCTTCGCCCTGGCGCTGGCCGCCGCGTCGGCGGACCTCGCGACCCGGCGCGCGGCGCTCGCGGCCCTGCCGCGGGTCTGCCGCACCGGCACGCACCTGTTCCAGTTCGCCGCCTCCGTCGAGGCGATGCGCGGCTGGGGCCGGGGCCTGCGCCGGGCGGTCGGTGACTGGTACTGCGCCAAGCCCGTGGAGGCCCTGGCCTTCCAGGCGGTGAAGTACCGGACCCGCCAGGGCTGGTCGCACCGCGACCTCCTGCGGCTGGCCCATCCGGAGACGGAGGAGCCCGCCCGGAAGGCGCTGTTCGACTGGATCTGCCGCGGCACCGTGACCGAGGCCGCCCCCGGGCTCGTCCACGCCTTCGCGCGGGTGCAGGCGGAGGGCCTCGACGGGGCGGTGGCCGCCGCCCTGGTGCGCTCGCACGGCCTGCCGTGGGAGGCGCTGCCGACCGGGCTGATGGGCAGCCGCGCGGTGAACGAGGCCCTGATCGAGCGGATGCCGGTCGGCGCCCTCGTGCGCCAGCTCGGCCGCCTGACGGCCGCGGGGGTGCTCGCGCCCTTCTCGGAGGGCACCGAGCACGTCCGGGCGGTCCTGTCGGACCGGGAGCGGATCCTCCGGGCGCGCCTGCACCCGATGGCGCTGCTGCTGGCCCTCAAGACCTACGCCTCCGGGCACGGTCAGCGGGGCAAGCTCGCCTGGGAGCCGGTGGCGGCGATCGTCGAGGCGCCGAACGCCGCGTTCTACACGGCGTTCGGCGCGGTCGAGCCCACGGGCCGGCGCCTCGTGCTGGCGCTGGACGTCTCGGGCTCGATGGGCGCCAGCACGGTCGCGGGCTCGACGCTCACGGCCCGGGAGGCGGCCGCCGCGATGGCGCTCGTCACCGCGGCGACCGAGGAGCACTGGCAGGTGCTGGGCTTCACCGCCGAGGCCGGCCGGGCCTGGAGCCAGGGGGCCGCGATGACGCCGCTGCCGATCGGGCCGTCGACGCGGCTCGATCAGGCGGTGCGGGCGACCGCCGACCTGCCGTTCGGCGCCACCGACTGCTCCCTGCCGATGCGCTGGGCGCTGGAGCGGGGCGTCAAGGCCGACGCGTTCGTGGTCTACACGGACTCGGAGACCTGGGCGGGGCCGGTCCACCCGGTCCAGGCGCTGCGGGCGTACCGGGAGAAGACCGGGATCCCGGCGAAGCTGGTGGTCGTTGGGCTGGTCTCCAACGGCTTCAGCATCGCCGACCCGGAGGATCCCGGCATGCTCGACGTGGTCGGCTTCGACACCGCGGCTCCGGCCGTGATCGCGGATTTCATCCGCGCGTGAGACAGGGGCGGGCGGCTCTTCCGGGCCGCCCGCCCTATTGCTGCGGGACGCCCGGCATCCCGTCCGCGAAGGGGCCGCCGCCGGCGCTGAACAGCTTGCGCAGGAAGCCCGGGGCGATCGCCGAGAGCGGGTTCACGCTCACGTCCGGCGAGGCGAGCTTGCCGGAGACGCGGAAATTGACCGCGAACAGGCCCTCGTTGTGGCCGCCGCCCAGCAGCGGCCCGAGCAGCGGCAGCTGCGAGGCCACGTTGTTCAGGCCGTAGAGCGGCACGAAGGTGCCGGTCATGTCGGTGCGCTCGCGGCCGGTATCGAGCCAGCCCGACAGGGTGAAACCCATGGCGGCGTTCGAGATCGCCGCGTCGGTGAAGTCGACGCGGGTGCCGGTGCGCACGAAATTGGCGCGCATGCGGTCGAAGGTGACGTCGCCCGCGCCCCGGCCCGGGGCGACCCGTCGGCCGCGGGCCGTCTCCGCGTCGGACGGCTCCGGGCCCTGCGCCATGATGCTCGACAGCGCGGGCTCGTTGCGCAGGATGAAGTCGCGGATCTGCACGACGCCGGATTGCGGGCCGTCGTTGAGGCCGATCCCGGCCGTGAGCCGGCCGCCATACATCCGCCGGTACACGTCGACGAACCGCAGCGTCGCGCCGGCATCGGCCGATTCCACCGACAGGGTCGGCACGCCGCGCTCGCCGCGGGTCACCGTGGCGGCGAAGGGGGCCGCGCGGAAGCGCCCGGTGATGTTGGCGGCCCGCAGGGTCTTCCCGTGCAGGGAGAGCTTCAGGTTGGCGCCGGTCAGCGCCTCCTCGTTGAAGCCGGTGACGATGGGCACCTGGATGTCGGCGTCGATATCCTTCGGATTCGCGTCCCGCGCCTCTCGGCCTCCCTTCGGGTCGGGGGCGCCCAGCGATTTCAGGAACGGCCGGGCGTCGGCCACCGCGCCCCGGACCACGACCTTGTAGCCGCCGCCGGTCCGGTCGAGGCTCACGCGCAGGTCGTCGCCGGGGGAGAGCTTGACGCTGGTCAGGTCCGCCCGCTCCAGGCCGCCCTCCTGGGTGATCGAGACGGTGCCGCGCGCGCTCGCCGGGGCCGCGTCGAGGGCGAAGTCGCGCAGGTCGAAGGTCTGGCCGCTGTCGACGAGGGTGAAGGTCAGCCGCCCGGGCTTGCCCGGCGGCTTGGTCAGCCCCGGGATCAGCCCGTCGATCCCGGCCTTCGCCAGATCCGCCTCGACCCGGATCGGCGGCTTGCCGGATCCCGGCCGGCCGATCTGCACCACCGCGCGGACCGGGATCGTCCCGGTGAGCTGCGGCGCGGTCGGCAGGCCCTTGCGGCCGCGGACCGCCTCGTCGAGCGACACGTTGACCACCGCCTCGCCGGGCTGCCCGACCTTCGGCTGGCGCAGGTCGACCGACATGGGCGCGCCCGCGACCCGGCCGTCGCCCTTCAGCGTGAAGGCGCCCCGGTCGTAGACGAGGTTGAACCGGCCCGACTCGAGCCGGTCCCGGCCCATCACCTTGTCGACCGCGAGGTCGGCCAGCGAGCCGGTCAGCGTCACCGGCAGGTCCGGCAGGTCGGGGATGTGCTTGAGGTCGAGGGGGAAGTCGACGCGCAGGTCGGCGCTGCCCTTGATCGTGGCGGGGTCGAGGTCGACGCTCATCACGCTCTTGAACAGCTTGGCCTGGAGCACGGAGGCCATGCCGTCGGCGCCGCCGGAGAGCCGCATCCCGATCTGGGCCACGACCCGGTCCGGGGTGATCTGCGGGATGACGAAGCTGCCGTCCGAGATGGCGAGCCCGCGCCCGTCCGGCCCGTGGACCTCGGCGGTCACGTTGCGCACCGTGGTCGAGCGCCCGGTGATCACGCCGACGACGTTGCCCTTGGTCACCGGCGGGGAATCGGCGGTGACGTCGATGGCAGCGTCCGAGACGTGGAAGTCGATGTGGACCGCGTCGTCCGGGGCGGGGTCGCCCCGGGTGGCGGCCGCCAGGACCGCCCCGGACATCTTCACCTTGATGTCGACGGAATCGACCCGGCCGCGCTGGAGCTGGTCCACCAGGTAGGTGCGGGCCGGCGGCGCGATGTGCTCCGGCCAGAGCCGCAGCCCGGTACGGACCTCGCCGTCGTGGCCGGCGAGGTGCAGGGTCAGGCCGCCGTCGTCGGCGCTCGTGCCGATCGTCCCGGTGATGGCGCCCTTCACGCCGGGCCCCGACAGGGTCAGCGCGTCGATGGAGATCCCGCCGTCGCGGCCGGAGAGCTGCGCGTCCAGGGCGTCGATCTTCACCGGCGCGTCCTGCGGGGTCGCCCCGCGTAAGGTGGCGTCGCGGCTCGCCAGCGTCGCGGTCCAGCTCGTGCTCGCCCCCGCGGGGCTGCCCGTCCACGTCCCCGCGAGGTGCACGGCGTTGCCGGCCCCGCGATAGTCCAGGCCGGTCAGCGACATCACGCGGTTGGCCTCGTCCCAGTCCAGGGAGGCGTCGAGGCTCTCGACCGTGACCGGGTTGAAGTCCTTCTCCTCGATCAGGAACGTGCCGTCGCCGGTGTGGAGCTTGGCGTTCATGGTCCGGATGCGGCCGGCCGTCAGGCTCACGTCGGCGCGGGCCGAGACCTTCAGGTCCGTGGTCAGCGGCAGGCCGGACTGGCCCGAGAGCAACAGGAGATCCGTGACCGGCAGGTCGTCGAGGGTGATGACGCCCGAGCGCTCCTGCCCGTCCGCGCCGTCGCGCAGCGTGCCGCCGAAGCGCCACTCGCCGTGCGGCCCGTCGAGCCGCAATTCGAAGTTCCGGGTGCCGTTGACCGGGTCGCGCCCGAACAGGCCGTTGACCCGCGCGAAGACCGCGCGCTCGCGGCCGTCCTCGTCGATCAGCCGCAGCCGCGCGTCGGTGACGCGCGCGCGGTCGAGGGCGCCGACCACGCCGCCCGGATCGAGGACGACCCCGAAGATCGACGCGATCGCGGCCGAGAGCGGCGAGACGGTGCCGCGCACCCCGTCCACGCTCGGCGGCGTGTGCGGCGCGACGTCGACCGGGTGGTTGGCCTCCGAGGCCGCGAAGGCGATGGAGCCGTCCCGGTGCAGCAGCGCGGTGGTCTGCGTCTCGCGGAACTCGATCGAGCGCGGCTGCAGGTTGAGCCGCAGGAGCCCCCAGGGGTCGAGGCTGACGAGCGCCAGGGGGGCGCGCACCACGAGGTCGCCCTGCGGGTTGCGAATGTCGAGGCCGGAGAAGCGCAGGCTGAGCGCGTTCTCGCGGTCGAGCTCGAGGCTGCTGCCGCGCAGCCCGATGCTCCAGCCGGGCCCGATCCTCTCGGCCACGGCGGCGGCGACGCGGCGCGACAGGCCGTCGATCTGGAGCGGCCCGTTCGACAGGCGCAGGGCCACGAGGCCGACACCGGCGCCGACGAGCAGCACCAGCGCGAGGGCGCTCACGAGGCAGACGCCGCCGACGCGTCGCGCCTTCCCCCGAGGCCTGCATGCCGGCGTTGTCTCGTCCGCCATCGGGACCTTTGTTCCGGGGTCTCTGCGCGCGGCGCCCTCGGGCTCCGCGGCCGGTGGATCGAAGCGCACCCGCGCTTTACAGCGGCCGCGACTCCGGGCTTGGCTCGGACGTGCGCGGTGCCATCGCTCGAGCCCGCGCACGAGATCGGTTGCACATCATCAATCGGCCGAAAGGAAGGCACGATGCCGCTGTCAGAGGGGGATCCCGCCCCCGATTTCGACCTTCCCGCCTCGGGCGGAGGGCGTGTCGGACTGTCCGCGCTCCGCGGTCACAAAGTCGTGCTCTACTTCTACCCGAAGGACGACACGAGCGGATGCACGCTGGAGGCGCAGGACTTCAACGGCCTGCTGCCGGCCTTCGCGGAAGCGGACGCCAAGGTCGTCGGCCTGTCGCCGGACCCGGTGAAGAGCCACGACAAGTTCTGCGGCAAGTACGGGCTGACCTTCCCGCTCGCCGCCGACGAGGACAAGACCGTGCTCGAGGCCTACGGCGTCTGGGTCGAGAAGAGCATGTACGGGCGCAAGTACATGGGCGTGGAGCGCACCACCGTCCTGGTCGACCGGGAAGGGCGCGTCGCCAGGATCTGGCCGAAGGTGAAGGTGCCCGGCCACGCCGAGGCCGTCCTGGCGGCCGCGCGCGCCCTGCCCTGACGTCCCCTTGACGTCCCCCTGACGCCCGGCGCGCGACGGATCCTTAACCCTACTGAGGCCTGAATGGCGGCTCCTCCGGTGCCGTCCCGATGCAGCTTCCGAAGTTCCCCGCGCGTCTCAGGCCGCACCGGCCAGCTCCCTGGCTCGCCGCCGGCCTCGCCCTGGCGGTGGCCTGGGCGCTCGGGGCCTCCTGCCTGATCGTGTTCCACGACGAGGTGCTCGCCGGGTTCGTGGCCAGGCAGGCCGCCCTGCGCGACGCCTACGAGGCGCGCATCGGCGAGCTCCAGGACCGCCTCGACCGCGACCGGAGCGACCGGGCGGGGAGCGAGGCGGGTCTGGCCGACCGGGTTGCGGCCGCCCTGGAGCGCCAGGCCGAGCTGGAGCGGCGCACGGCCGCCCTCGCAGACCTGGAGCGGCAGGCCCTACCCGAGCCGTCCACGACCGGCGCCCTGCCCGGGCGGCCCGGCGCTGCGCCCGGTGGGAGCTACGACGATCTCTTCCTGCGTCCGACTGAGGGTGCGGCTCCGGCGCCGCGCTCCGCCCGCGATCCCCTGCCCCGCCGCGGCGCGCGCGAGGCCGAGACCGGCCTGATCCGGCTGGAGGCCCGGCTCGACGGCCTGCAGGCGGCCCAGGGCGAGCGCCTCGCCGGGCTGGCCGCCCGGGCCGGGGACGCGGTGCGGCGGCTGCGCGGGCTGATCGGCCGCACCGGTCTCGACCCCGACCGCCTCGATCCCGACCGCACCGGCGCGGCCGCGCCGGCCGCCGGGCTGGGCGGACCGTTCGTGCCCCTCGACGGCCGCGCCCTGGACGGAACCGGCTTCGCGGAGGGCCTCGCCCTGGCCCGGCGCGCGCTCGACGACGGCGAGCGCCTGCGCCGGCTCGCCGCCACCCTGCCCCTGGCCCGCCCGATCCGGGGAGGCGCGACCGTGTCGAGCCCGTTCGGCACGCGCCTCGACCCCTTCACCCGCGGCCTCGCCCTCCATACCGGGCTGGACCTGAAGGCGGAGTACGGCGAGCCCGCCCGCGCCACCGCGCCGGGCCGGGTGATCGCCGCCGAGGCCGCGGGCGGCTACGGCAACATGGTCGAGATCGACCACGGCCACGGCGTCACCACGCGGTTCGGCCACCTCGCCCGCATCGCGGTCCGCCCCGGGCAGCGCGTGGCCGCGGGCGACGCGGTCGGCGCCGTCGGCTCGACGGGGCGCTCCACCGGGGCGCATCTCCACTACGAGACCCGCATCGACGGCGAGCCGGTGGATCCGCAGCGCTTCCTGGAGGCCGGCGCCACCGTCGCGGCGGCCGGACCCGGCGCCGACTGAGTCCGTCGCTGCGCCGGTCGCCCTGTGCCGGTCGCCCTGTGCCGGCCTCCGAGTCCCCGAGGGAGGCCGGCCTGGCATCGGCCGTGACGCCCGCGCGGGGATGGCCTTCCGGGCCGGACCTGTTGCGGGCGGCCGGCCCGGTGCTACGATCCGGCCGAGGTGGGGATCGGCGATGGCTCTGGCCGCGAAGCGCGACGCGCGGATGGATGTGTCCGAGTTCAGGCTCTGGGTGGAGGGCCGGCCCGCGCACGAGCGCTGGGAGCTGCTCGACGGCGAGCCCGCGCTCATGGCGCCGCCGCGGGAGCGGCATCAGCGAATCGTCATGAACCTGGCGGGACGCCTCGACGCCCTGGCGGAGCCGCGAGGCTGCCGCGCCATGCCGGGTCTGGCGATCCTCAGCGCCGCGATGGACGATTTCGCCCCGATCCCCGACGTGGTGGTGCGGTGCGGGCCGCCGCTGCCGGAGGGCTACGCCGCCGACCCGCTCCTCGTCGCCGAGGTGCTCTCGCCCTCGACCATGAGTCTCGACCGCGGTCGGAAGATCGACTTCTACCGGACCGTGCCGAGCCTCGCGGTCCTGCTGATCGTCTATTCCGACGAGGCGCGGGTCGAGGTCTGGCGACGCGCGGGCGACGACTGGAGCGTCGCGGCCCTCGGTCTCGACGGCACCGTGTCGCTGCCGGAGCTCGACGGCGCCGTGCCGGTGCGCGACCTCTACCGCGGTCTCGCCTTCTGAGCGGCCGCACCCCACCTGATCGAACGGCGAAGCATCAAGGCACCGACTTGCCCCATTTCGAAGATTTCTACGCGGCCAAGCTGCGCGGCTCCCTCGGCGTGACCGACGCCGAGTCGGTGCTCGACCTGCGCGGCACCAACCGGGCGACCGCCGAGGCCTCGCTCAAGGACATGCTGGAGCGCAGCCGCTTCGCCAAGGGCAAGACCGTGGCGATCCGGCTCGATCCGCCCCCGGAGGGCGGCGGCGAGACCCTGTTCCAGCCGGCCGGGCGCCTGCTCCTCGACGCGAAGCGCCGCGGCCTGATCGAGCGCCTGCAGACCCTGCCGGCCCAGGACGGGCTCGGCTTCTACGTGGCGCTCACCGGCCGCGCCGACCGGACGCCCATGTAGGGCGGCCACGGAGGTTGTGCCGGCAACGGATCGGGTGCGCGCCGCCGGGCGTTGAACGCTCCCGCTCCACAGGATGCCGCCCGTGCCCGACACCCGATTCCCCGAAGCCGGGTCCCGCCGATGAGGACCCTTCCCGGCGGCCGCAACGCGATCGAGCGCATCGCCCGCTTCGGCTACGGCGCCCGCGGCGTGGTCTACATCGTGGTCGGCGCCCTGGCCCTGCTGGCGGCCCTGGGGCATGGCGGCCAGGCCGGCGACAGCAAGGACGCGCTCCGCGCCGTCATGGCCGGGCCGTTCGGCGCGGCCGTCGTCGGCCTGATCGCCCTCGGCCTCGCTGGCTTCGCCCTCTGGCGCCTCGTCGAGGGCATCACCGATGCCGACCGGCGGGGCACTTCCGCCAAGGGCCTCGCGGTGCGCGGTGCCCACCTGATCAGCGCCGGGCTCTATCTCGGGCTCGCCGCCAGCGCGGCCTCGCTCAGCCTCGGCCTGGGCATGAGCGGCGGCGACGGCGTGCATGACGGCACCGCGTGGCTCCTGAGCAAGCCCTTCGGCCGCTGGCTCGTGGCCCTCGTCGGCCTCGCGGTCGTCGGCGGCGGGTTCGGCTTCCTCGGCAAGGCGTGGCGCGGGGACGTCACCGACCGGCTCGCCCTCGACGCCCGGGCCCGGGACCGCTGGGCCGGCCCGATCGGCCGCTTCGGCTACGCGGCGCGGGGCCTCGCCTTCCTGATCATCGGCGGGTTCCTCGTGGCCGCCGCGTGGCACCAGCGCTCCTCGGATGCCAAGGGTCTGGCCGAGGCCTTCGCGCTGCTGCGCGCACAACCCTACGGCTGGATCCTCCTCGGGCTCGTGGCGGCCGGCCACGCCGCCTTCGGGGCCTTCGGGCTGATCCAGGCCCGCTACCGGCTCATCGACGCCCCCGACATCGACCGGGTGGACGACGCGGCCGGTGCGGCGGCCCGGGCGCTGGGCTGAGGCCGGCGCCGCCTCCGGCCCCGGCTCCGGCTCCGGCCCCGGCTCCGGCCCCGGCTCCGGCCCCGGCTCCGGCCCTGGGCGGGCCGCGTTGACAGGGCCGGTGCCGCGGCGGATACCCCGCGGCATCCCATCCGGCTCCCGATGCAGCAGCGCCTCTACAAGACCGCGGTGATGGTGACCCACGACCTCGCGGCGACCGCTGCCGCCGTGGTGCTCACCTTCCTGTTCCGCTTCCAGGGCGGCATGCTGGCCGAGCGTCTGCACGCCCTGCCCCTGCTGCTGCCGCCGTTCCTCGTCCTCGCCGGCCTCGTCTACGGCCGCTTCCGGCTCTACCGGACCAAGTGGCGCTTCGCCTCGTTGCAGGACCTCGCCGGCATCGTCCGGGCGGCCAGCGTCCTGGCCCTGGCGCTCCTGGTGATCGACTGGGTGCTGGTCTCGTCCGACCTCTACGGATTCTACTTCTTCGGCAAGATCGCGATCCTGCTCTACTGGGTGCTGCAGATCTTCTTCCTGGGCGGCACGCGCCTGGCGTTCCGCTACCTGAAAGACACCCGCTCCCGGCAGTCGAGCGCGCGGGCCGCCACCGTCCCGACCCTGCTCCTCGGGCGCGGCGCCGACATGGACGTGCTGATCCGCGCCATCGAGGCGGGCTCGGTGCGGAAGCTCGCGCCGCGGGGCATCCTGTCGCCCCGAGCGGACGAGCGCGGCCAGTTCATGCGCGGCGTGCCGGTGCTCGGCGGCTTCCCGGATCTCGAGCGCGTGGTCGCCGACCTCGCCGCCCGCGGCGAGCCGGTGCGGCGGCTCGTGGCCGCCCCGAGCGCCCTCGTGCCGGAGGCGGCGCCGGACGACCTGATCGCCCGCGCCCGGCGCCTCGGCCTGCCCCTCGCTCGGGTCGTCGGCCTCGGTGAGGGCGTGCAGGGTCCGGAACTGGCGCCGCTGGAGATCGAGGACCTGCTGCTGCGGCCGACCGTCGCCATCGACCGGCCGCGTCTGGAGGCGTTCCTCGCCGGCCGCCGGGTCGTGGTGACCGGCGGCGGCGGGTCGATCGGCTCGGAGATCTGCCTGCGGGCCGTGGCCTTCGGGGCCGCCGCCGTGCTGGTGCTCGAATCCTCCGAGCCGGCGCTCCACGGCATCCTCAGCCACCCCGCGATCCTGGCCGCCGAGACCGCCGTGACGGGGGTGCTGGCCGATATCCGCGACCGTGAGCGGACGCACGCGGTGATCGCGGCGTTCCGGCCCGACTACGTGCTCCACGCCGCCGCGCTGAAGCAGGTGCCCTACCTGGAGCGGGACTGGCAGGAGGGCATCAAGACCAACGTGTTCGGCTCGATCAACGTCGCCGAGGCGGCGGTGGCGGCGGGCGCGCGGGCGCTCGTGATGATCTCCACCGACAAGGCGATCGAGCCGGTCTCGCAGCTCGGGGTCACGAAGCGCTTCGCCGAGATGGTCGCCCAGGCCCTCGACGCCGCGCAGTCGGCGCGGCCGGACCACCCGACCCGGCTGATCGCCGTGCGGTTCGGCAACGTGCTGGGCTCCGTGGGCTCGGTCGTGCCGGTCTTCAAGGCGCAGATCGCCCGGGGCGGCCCGGTCACCGTCACCCACCCGGACATGGTCCGCTACTTCATGACCGTGCGCGAGGCCTGCGACCTCGTGCTGACGGCCGCCTCCCACGCCGACGGCGAGGCCCGGGCGGGCGCGGAGCGCGCCGCGGTCTACGTGCTCAAGATGGGGCAGCCGGTGCGGATCGCCGACCTCGCCGAGCGGATGATCCGGCTGGCCGGCTTCGAGCCCGGCACCGAGATCGAGATCGCCTATACCGGCGCCCGGCCCGGCGAGCGGCTCAACGAGATCCTGTTCGCCCGCGAGGAGCCCCGGATCGCCCTGCCGGGCATCGACGGGGTGATGGCGGCGCGGCCGGTCTTCGCCGATCGGGACCGGCTCGACGCCTGGGTGGCGCGGCTGCGCGACGCCGTGGCGGCCGGCGACCGGGCGGCCGCCGAGGCCGTGTTCGAGGCGGCCATCCCGCATTTCCGGGAGCGCGCCGTCCTCCGCCCCGGGCCGCCCCAGGACGCCGCGGAGCCGGTCGGCGACCCGCCGCGCGCCGCCGCACCCGCCGCCCTCGGCTGATCCGGGCGACCCCGGGAGCGCGCCGCGGGGCCGTTCCCGATCGTCACACCGTGGCGATCGGCGTCGTCGGCGAGCCGACGGCGCCGGGCAGGCGCAGCGGCGGGGCGGTGAGCAGGAAGCGGCTGCGGCCGCGGGCCCGCAGCCAGTCGGCCAGCGGCGTCAGGTGCCACAGCTCGCCGAGATTGACCCCGAGCTTGAACAGGCAGTGCTCGTGGAGCGGCAGCGTCGCGCAGCAGGCGGGGCCGGGGCCAGCCGGGTAGGCCTCCACCGCGTAGTTGTCGGCGATCAGCGCGCAGAGCCCGGTGCGGGTGATCCAGTCGAGGAGGCGCGGGTCGCGCCCGTCGAGGCCGGCGCAGAGGGTGTGGACGAGCTTCGGGTCCGGCGCGCCGCCCATGGCGATCAGCCGCTCGGCGAAGCCCGTGTGCAGGCAGACCATGTCGCCCGGCTCCACCACGACGCCGTCGGCCTCCAGGATCCGGGCGAGCTGGTCGTAGCCGACGCGTGTCCTGGCGTCGCCGAGATGGGCGCGCAGGTCGATCATCACGGCCCGGCCCTGCATGCCGGTCTCGGCGAGGCGCTCGATCCCGAGGCGCTTCGCCCGGGACGGCTCATCCGCCGCCTCCGGCGCGCTCGGCCCGACGATGTCGCGGCCGCCGCGGAACCCGTTGTAGAAGGTCGGCGCGGCGCCCGCCCCGTCCGCGTCGAACAGCGAGCCGACATGGGCTAGCGAGTCCCACTGCGTCGAGTATTGCAGGTGGATCAGCGCGCGGTCGTCGCAGATCACGTCGGTGGCGCCGTCGACCTCCTCGCAGACCGGGAAGTTCATGTTCGGCCGGCCGTTGGCGCGCCGCGTCGGGGTGATCTGCGGCGGGTGGCGGCGCGGGTTCAGGACGTTGCCGCCCGGCAGGTCCAGCGGCAGGCTCAGACAGAAGGTCAGCCCTTCGCGCACCTCGGCGACCCCCTGCAGCACCTTCTCGGGGGTGAGCAGGTTCAGCCGGCCCAGCTCGTCGTCGGGGCCGAAATCCCCCCAGGTCGAGCCCTCGGGCCGCCGCGTCCAGCGCAGGGTCATGCCTGTGGTTCCCCTGCCCGTGCCGGCCGCGGAGCGGACCGCTTCCCGAGGCTCCGGGGCCGCGGTCCGGGGCGAACCCCGGCCGCGGCCGAGCGTGCGTTCCTCACCGGACCGTGCCCTTCTTCGAGGCCGCCGGGCCCGCGCTTCGCAGGGCCGCGGCGAGCCTAGGATGCGGCGGCGCGCGGCGATACCCCGGGCGGAAAACGACTCGGTGCAAACGTCACCGGCCGGTCCCGACCGGCCCCTTGTGATCCGTCGGAGCCCGGGTACAGTCCGGGCCAAGCCCGCGAATATAAAATTCGGGCACTGGGATGAGGGAACGCCGATGTCCGAGACCGTGCGCGCCGCCGCCCGGGTTGCCCCGATTCGGCGCACGCTGCCCGCCCTGATCGCCGCGGGGCTGGTCGCCGCCGGGCCCGTCCGGGCCGCGGACCCGATCAAGATCGGGGTGATCGCCGAGGCGCAGTCGGTGGCCGGGGCCTCGATCCCGCAGGCGGTCCAGCTCGCCGCCGACGAGATCAACGCCCAGGGCGGCGTCGATGGCCGCCAGATCCAGGTCGTCACCTACGACGACAAGTCCTCGGCCTCCGACGCGGTCCGCGCCTTCCAGCGGGCGGTCTCCGAGGACAAGGTCAACCTCGTCATCGCCAGCTACATCTCGGAGGTCGTGCTGGCGCTGATGCCCTGGGCGGCCCGGCTCAAGACGCCGATGATCACGCCCGGCGCGGCCTCGAACGAGATCAGCGTCGCGGTCCACAAGGACTACGCGCGCAACAAGTACACCTTCCACGGCTACCTGACCTCGCACGCCCTGGCGCAGGCGGTGTGCGACTCGGCCAAGGAG